>NZ_JBHSUF010000013.1:0-234849 GCF_042660575.1 Nocardiopsis tropica | reverse complement strand
GGTAAAGCCCGTTTGCTTCGTCTGCTTTTGTCCGAATGGACTGGGCTTTTGAAGCGACTCCCTGAGTTTACATGGCCCGAACAGTGCTCGAACCGCGTGATCCAGAGAAGAGATTGTGCCGCCGAACCCGGCCCGGTTCCGAGCCGGCCCTGAGGCCCGCTCGCCGTCCCGTGGCGACTCGGAGAACACTACCCCCCGCCACGGCACGCGGCAAACCGAACGACCTGTGTCGCCACTCACAGCCCGACCGCGGGATCCGTTGCGCACCCGGGGACCGGGGCACGCTTTTCCCGCGCGCGCACGCGCGCGCGAGAACGGCGGGGGCCGCCCTCCTCCTCGGTGCCGGCGCCCCCGGTTCCGCCGGACCCCGCGCGCGGTCCGTCCACTCACCCGGCTGACGAACCGCACCCCCGAACGCACTCACCGAAATGACAAGAAACGGACCCAACCGCTTCCGGAAGGCGATTCGCTCCGCAGCGGAACACACGAATTGCCCCCCGCCTCCAACCTCGGCAATTCCCGCGTTTCCCCACGTCACAGCACTGGAGGGACAAGTCAAGATCATTCCGGGGAATCGTGAGAAACGGCGGATAATTTTCCCCCGGACTCTTGAAATCCCCTCGACACCGATACATGATGTGCAGCGTCAGGGAAACTGGTCCGGAGCCGCCCCGCCCGGGGGCGCACGGCCAGGCCGCGTGCCGGATGTTCGGGGGGACGGCAGGCGCAGCGCGGCCGTTCACCCGGAAGGACACGCATGGACACCGCATCCCCCGACGTGGCCGACGCGTCCGCGAGGACCCCCGAGAGCCACACCAGCTGGAAGCGCTTCGCCCTCTTCTCCGTCCCGGCCGGCGTCGCCGTGGGCGGGATCCTCGTCGCCATGGCCCAGGGCGCGCTCGCGGCCTCGTTCACGGTCTCGGGCCAGGAATTCAAGATCTCGGCCGACGAACTGCGCGGTGAGGGCTTCGTCCAGTACGGCTGGCTGGACCAGACCGTGCGCGAGGAGGCCGTCCCCGTCGCCGTCGCCGGTATCGAGAGCGCCGAGATCGACGGGCTGTGCCAGTCGGTCCTCACCGAGTTCCCCCTCATCGGGACGATCTCCCTCGAACTCACCGCCGGGGACCAGGGCACGCCCGTCCAGGCGGAGAACCTGGTCATCGACATGTCCCAGATGGACGGCAACGCCGAGTTCGAGAACATCGAGATCGGGCGCGACGCGGGCACCCTCGACAAGGGGCCGTCCGGCGCGCAGGGCTTCAACGACCTGTTCGGCATGCAGTCCGACGTGATCGTCGTGCAGGACCTGGAACAGACGGCGAGGGCCGCCAGCGCCGGGACCTTCCGCCTCTCCGGCCTGAGCCTCGGCCTCAGCCTCGGGGAGAGCGAGTGCTTCTGAGGTCGTTGCGCGGGCTGGGGTCCTCCTGGCGCGGCTGGCGCAAGCGGCGCCCCTTCGCCGGCGGGCTCCTCATGATCCTCTCCGGCGCCGTCATGGCGTCTCTCGTCGCGATGCCGGTGGAGCTGATGATCCAGACCGGTGTCGGCGGGGTCTCCTCGCTGATGTTCGGTGGGATGCTCGCCGTCCTCGGCCTGGTCACATGGTTCACCCCCAACCAGCACGTCGTCACGGGTGCGCTGGCCGGATTCCTCGGGTTGGGCGCCCTGGTCCTGTCCAACCTGGGGGGTCTGGTGGTCGGCACACTGCTCGCGCTGGCCGGCGGCGGGTTGGCGTTCGCCTGGCGGCCCGTGGCGCGGCCTCCCCGCAGGGGGCGCCGCCGCGGGCGGCACTCGCCGACAGCGGCGACCGTTCCGGCGGGGGAGCCTCCCGCCCGGGAACCCGCCCCCGGCGGCGCCCCGGCTCCTCCCCGCCCCGCCTCCGACCAGTGATCCCCGTGGCGGTCTGAGCGGTCCCCGTACCCCCGGGGAGCCCGCGCGGGTTCCCCGGTCCACCAGGAAAGCCATGTCTACCGAGTCGGCGCGTACCCCCAGTTCCCGCCGGTCGGTGCCCCCGCGCGCCCGCCGGCCGTCACACACGAGGAGTACCCATGTCGGTTCCGCGACCGAGATCCCGCCCCTTCCCCGCCCGCTCCCGCACGGCCGTCGCCGTCGCGGCGGCGGGGGTCCTGGCCCTGTCCTGGAGCGGCGGCGCCCTCGCCGCCCAGCAGGCCTCCACCACCGTCGACCCCGCGGGGGCCGCCTTCGAGGCGGTCCTGGACGGCACCGCGACCTTCACGGCGGGCACCGTCGTGGTGACCTGCCAGGTGTCGTCCACCTCTCCCGGCGGTGGCAACAACCTGGTCCCGGCCGCCCCGGGCAACCACAACCCGAACGGAGCCGTCTCCGGCCCCATCAACTCCCCGGACTTCGGCAGCTGCTCCACCAACGTGCCCCTGGTGAGCGCCACCGTGGCCGTCGCCGATCCCGTCTGGGAGATGACCATGCAGTTCGGGGCCCCCTCGGTCGGCACGATGGTGGTGCCCGCGGGCGGCATCGTCGTGACCACCAGGGGTCTCGCCTCGTGCACCGCCACCGTCAGCCCGGACGCCCCGGTCGCCGTGGGCGGCACGTGGACGAACGGGAACCCGGCGTCGACGCTGGCGTTCGACACGACGGCCCCGGTCGAGGTGGAGGGCGGCTTCGGCTGCCCGACCAGCGCGACGACGTCCGACTTCACCGCCACCTACCTGGTGACGAACGCCGACGACCCCGCCGCGCCGATCACCGTGTCCGGCTGAGCCGGGTGGCCGCCGGGCCGCCCGACCGGGCGCCTGGGCGGTAGGCCGACATGTCGGCCGGGGGCCGTCGCGCCGTGCGCGGCGGCCCCTCCGCCTGCGCTCCCTTCCGCGGGCCCGTCCGCGACGCCCGCGTCGCCGGACCAGCGGGAGGGCGGGGCCGCTCCACCGGACGGGCGGCACGGTTCGCACCCCGGTGACAAGGAACCGGGAACGGGGACTCACCCGGGTGCGCAGAAACGCGGGGGGTTCGTCGCCTACGGTCGCAGTACTTCCGGGGAGTCACGCGGCGAAGGCTCCCCGGTGAGGCGCGGAACGCTTCGCCCGTCCCCGTCGCCCTCCCGGAGACACCATGGCGCCCAACGCCGTACCGCCCGCCCCTTCACGACTGCGCCGAACCCTCAGGACGGCGCGTGTCCTGGTCCGCGCCGGTGTGCTCAGCGCCGGCCGCCCCGATCGGATCGTCCGCCAGCTCCGGGCCCTGCGCACGTGGGGCGCCACGATCGCCGGCGGGTACGCGGCGGCGAACGAGCGCGCCCCGGGCGCCGTGGCCGTCATCGACGAGCGCGGGCCGACGACCTTCGGTGAGATGGATCTGCGCGCCCGGCAGTTGGCCCGGGAGCTGCACGGGGCGGGTGTGGTCCAGGGGACGCGCGTGGGGCTGCTGTGCCGCAACCACAGTGCCTTCGTGCAGACGATGGCGGCCTGCGGCCGTCTCGGCGCGGACACCGTCCTGCTGAACACGGGGCTGTCCGCCGGCCAGCTGTCGGCGGCCGTGGCGGACAACGAGGTCGCGGTGCTCGTGGCGGACACCGAGTTCGAGCCCCTGTACGCCGGGCTCCCTGCCGAGGTGGCACGGGTGACGGCGTGGGGCGAGCCGTCGGGTCCGGGGCCGGTGGTGCCGTGGGAGGCGCGGAAGGGCACAGGCACGGAGCCGGGACCCCCGGAGCGGCCGGGCAGGCTGATCGTGCTGACCTCGGGGACGACGGGCGCCCCCAAGGGGGCGCGGCGGCCCACGCCGAAGGGCCCGCAGGACGCGGCGTCGGTGCTGTCCCGCATCCCGCTGCGCTCGTCGGACCGCATCCTGGTCTCGGCGCCGGTCTTCCACACGTGGGGCCTGGCCGGGGTGCAGCTGGGCATGTCGATGCGGGCCACGTTGGTAATGCGGCGGCTGTTCGAGCCCGAGGACGTCCTGCGGACGGTCCAAGAGCAGCGGTGCACGGTGCTGTTCGCGGTACCGGTGATGCTGCGGCGGATCATGGACCTGCCGCGGGAGACGCGTGCCGGGTACGACACCTCCTCGCTGCGGATCGTGGCGTGCAGCGGTTCCGCGATGAGCCCGAAGCTGATCACCGCCTTCATGGACGAGTTCGGGGACGTGCTCTACAACCTGTACGGGTCGACGGAGGTGTCCTGGGCGACGATCGCGACACCGGAGGACATGCGGCTCTCACCGACGACGGCGGGGCGGCCGCCCCTGGGGACGCGAATCGCGGTCCTGGACGCGCAGGGCTCCGAGGTCCCCGACGGGACGGAGGGGTCGATCCACGTCGGCAACGACATGCTGTTCGACGGGTACACGGACGGGCGGGGCAAGAAGCTCGCGAACGGCCTGATGGAGACCGGCGACCGGGGGCACGTGGACGCGAACGGGCTGCTGCACGTGGCGGGACGGGACGACGACATGATCGTCTCCGGCGGGGAGAACGTGTTCCCGCGGCCGGTGGAGGAGGCGATCGTGACGCTCCCCGGGGTGCGCGAGGTCGTGGTGACGGGTGTGCCGGACGAGGAGTTCGGGCAGAGGTTCGCGGCGTTCGTGGTCCCGTACGAGGGCGTCGAGGTGGACCCGAACAAGGTGCGGATGCATGTGCGGTCCGTGTTGGGCCGGTTCTCGGTCCCCCGTGACGTGGTGGTGCTGGACGAGCTGCCGCGCAACGCCACCGGCAAGGTGGTCAAGCGCAGACTGCCCCACCGGGCGCCGCGCCGGTAGGGGGTCCGGCGTGTGGAAGGGAGGTTCCGTGCCGCGGTCCCGCGTGCCGAGGGGGCCGTGCCCCGGCGGGCCGGGGTGCTCCGTCCCGGCCTTCCTCGCGTGCGAGGCAATCGCGGGCTTTGACATCGGGTAGGAGGTAACTACGATGTTGCCGATGCCTGACCGTTCCCCCGCCCCCGCGGGCGACTTCCCTCTTCCTCCCGTCGACGAGCAGATGTGCTTCGCGCTGTACGCGGCTTCTCGCGCGGTCACCAACCTCTACCGGCCCCTGCTGGAGCCGTTGGGGCTGACCTACCCCCAGTACCTCGTGATGATGCTGCTGTGGGAGCGCGGTGAGTGCTCCGTCAAGGAGATCGGCGCCGTGCTCCAGCTGGACTACGGCACGCTCACCCCGCTGCTCAAGCGGCTGGAGGCCAGGGGGCTGCTCGACCGCGTGCGGGACCCGCGCGACGAGCGCTCGGTCCGCGTCACCCTCACCGGGGAGGGCACGGAACTGCGGACCGGGGCCGAGGGGATTCCGGAGGCGATCGGCGCCGTCATCGACCTTCCCGAGGAGGAGTTCGAGGCGACGAGGCTCGCGCTGCGGCGGCTGACCGCGAACGTGCTCGCGGGCGAGGCCCGGGTGTCCGCGCGGGACTGAGCGGGCGAAGGACCGGGTTCCGGGGCGATGAGCTCCGGCCGCCGCATCCGCCGTCGGGGGACGACAGGCGGCGGCGGTGGCCGGTGAGCACGGGCACCACGGGGGTCGTGCCCGTGCTCCGGGTGTGGGCGGACCGTTCCGCGGTCCGCCCACACCTGTGTCCGGGCCCCTTCCGGAGCACCGCGCCCGTGACCCGCGCGGACGTCCCGCGGATCCGGGGCGGTCCGGTCCGCGTGCCGCCCCGCGCGTGGTTTCCAGCCGGGCTCCAGGAGCGGGAAGCCCGACGGGAAAAGGGATCCGGGGTCCTCGCGGGGTTCCGAGGGCTAGTGTGGGGGCATGTCGATCTGGGCGTCGGACAACCGCAGCGGGCAGATACGCGAGGCGCTGACCATGCTGCTGTCCCAGGGGGTCATCGACGACTTCCGCATCAGACCGGAGGACGAGTTCCCGTTCCGGGTGACCGTCCCCGCCGGCGTGGTGCCGATGACCGAGCACCAGGCGGCGCACTTCGCCCTGGGCGCGGCGGTGGGGCACTTCGGCCGGCTCGCCCGGGGCGAGGACGCCCGGGGGTAGACGGCGGCCCGGGACGCGGGCGGTCGGGGAACCGGGGTCGGCGCGGACTTGACCTCAACATTAGTTGAGGCATGAGTGTGGGGCGCGGGCAGCCGACCGGCGCCCGACCGCACCGCGCCGAGGGAGACATCATGAACCAGCCGATCCTGGTCACCGGGGCCACAGGGGCCACCGGACGCCACGTCGTGGCGGGGCTGATCGCGGAGGGCGTCCCGGTCCGGGCACTGGTGCGCAACCCCGGGACGGCCCGCCTCCCGGAGGAGGTCGAGGTCGTCCGCGGCGACATCACCGACCCGGAGGCCGTCGCCTCGGCCGCCGAGGGGACGGCCGGCGCCTACCTGCTCTGGCCCGGGTTCGACGGGGACGGCGTGGAGGAGACCGTGGCCGCCCTCGCACGACACGCACGACGGATCGTCCACCTCTCCGCCTCGCACGTCCGCGACGACCGCCCGGCGGAGGAGAACGGCGTCTGGGGGCGGGTCGAGGCCGCGGTCCGGGCGGTCACCGACGAGTGGACCTTCCTGCGCGTGACCGGCCTCGCCACCAACACCCTGATGTGGGCCGACCAGGTGTCCGGCGGCGTCGTCCGCGCGCCCTACGGCGGCGCCTCCCGCTCCCTCGTCCACGAGAAGGACGTGGCGGCCGCCGCCGTGCGCGCCCTGCTCGACGACGGGCACACGGGCAGGAGCTACGACATCACCGGCCCCGAGTCCCTCACCCAGTCCGACCAGGTCAGGATCATCGGCGAGGAGACGGGCGTCCCCGTGCGCTGGGAGGAGCAGCCCCCGGAGGAGGCCCGGGAGGAAGTGGCGCGGGCCATGGGCGACCCGGGCTACGCGGACGCGGCCCTCGCCCACTGGGCCGGGCTGGCCGTCGTCCCCGAGCCGGTCGGCGACGGGGTGCGGGAGGCGACCGGCCTCCCTCCGCGGACCTACCGCGAGTGGGTGCGCGACCACCTCGCGGACTTCACCCCCGTCCCCTGACCGGCGGGGGCCGGGTCGGGACGGTGCGCGGGACCGGTCAGCAGGAGCCCCGGTCCTCCCAGACCCCCCACTCCTCGCCCATGGTCGGCGGGACCCCCTGGATCCACCAGCGCGCCTCGTACACGCGCCCCCGGTAGTTGACCTGGTCCCCGGTGTCGTAGACGACGCCGCCGTCCCAGGCGGCGGCCGCGCAGGAGGCTGCGCCGGAGTTTCCCCAGCCGTCGTCCCCCCGGTCCCCGCCGTCACCGCCGTCCCGGCCGCCGTCCCCCCGGCCGCCTTCGCCGCGACCGCCGCCGTCGTCGGAGGGGGAGCCCTCGCCGGGTTCCCCGGCCCCGTCCTCCTCGGTCTCCTCGTCCTCGGGCTCCGGCCCGAGGGAGACCGTGAGGGTGACGACGCCCTCCTCGGGGAGGATGGTGCCGGGTTCGGGCGTCTGGCCCGCGACCTCGCCCTCCGGCGCCGTGCCGTGGTGCGCCTCGGCGACCTCGAACACCAGCCCCAGCCCGGTGAGGGCCTCGCCCGCCTCCTCCCGGCCCATGCCGAGCAGCGTCGGGACGATGACCCCCTCGCTGACGTGGACGGTCACCGCCTCGGCCCGGTCGCCCTCCTCACCCGTCGCCGGGACCGTCGACAGGACCGTCCCGGGCGCCTCCTCGGAGGAGTGCTCCTGGACCACCTCGATGTGGGTGAACCCGGCCGTGCGCAGGGCGTCGCGCGCCTCGTTCTCGGTACCGCCGACCACGTCGGGGACCTCGGCGAACTGCGGTCCCGCGGAGAGCCAGAGCATGACCTCGTCGCCCCGCTCCAGCTCGGCGCCCGCCTCCGGGGTGGTGTCGGCGACGGACCCGACCGCCTCGGTGTCGCTGTAGGTCTCGTCGAACGCGACGACCAGCTCCAGGTCGAGCTCCGCCAACCGCGCCTCGGCCGCCTCCGGGTCGCTGCCCAGGACGTCGGGGAGGGCGGCGCCACCCTCGGGGACGAGGGCCCAGCCGGCCGCGAACAGCGCGAGGACCAGCACCCCCGCGGCGACGAGCACCGGTGGGCGGCGCCACCGCGGAACGGCGCCGCTCCGGCCGTCCCCGGCCGCGCCCGCCGCGCTCTCGGCCGGGAGGTCCGTGACGACCGGGATCGGTCGGGTGTCGCCCTCGCGGTCGCGGTCGGTGCGGGGGAGCGACCGCATCACCTGCTCGACCAGGGTCAGGTACTGGCCCGCGTCGCGCGGCCGGTAGCGCGGGTTCGGGTCGGTCGCATTGGCGACCAGCATGTCCAGGTCGGGCGGGAGGTCGGGGAGCGCGGCCGAGGGCCGGAGGGGCCGTCCCTCGTCCGCGACGGCGGAGTCTCCGGTCATCAGCCTGTGGAGCAGCGCGCCGACGTCGCGCACGTCGGTGCGGCTGTCGGGCCCGGCGTCCTCGGCCGCGTCGAACAGCAGCGGGAAACCGGTGACCCTCGCCCGTCCGCCGTCGTCCATCACGACCTTGTCGGGGGCGATCTCACCGTGCACGACGCCCGTCCGGTGGGCGGCGTCGAGCGCTGCCAGCACGTCGGCGACGATCGACAGGGCCATGTGCGGCGAGTACCGCAGCGCCTCGCCGTCCCCCAGTACCTCGGCGAGGGTCTCCCCCCGCAGGTACTCGGCGACCGCGTACACGTACGCCTCGTCGCGCCCGTGGGCCAGCACCCTCGCCAGCCCGGGGTGGGCGACCGCCTCCAGGGTCTGCGCCCGCCCCAGGAAGGCGTGCACCGCCCCGTGGTTCCCCATCAGCCACGGGTGGAGGACGGTGACCGCGACGGTCCGCTCCTCACGGAGGTCCTGCGCTGCGTAGACGGTGCCCGAGGCGCCGCTGCGGACACGGTCGCCCAGGACGTAGCGCCCGTGCAGTGTGCGGCCGGAGAGGGGGTCGGGAGTGGGGGTCTCCATGGGACGGATTCTACGGCTACGCACCATCACGTTTCGTCCCCGTCCGGGCCGGATGCGGACAGTTCCTGCGGATAGGGTCGACTCGCAGTCCCCCCGGTACCGAAACGTTGCGAGGCCCCCGTGAACCTGCCCCCTCCCGGAAGCGCGGACGACCGCGCCGCCGGCGTCCTCCTCGGCGCGGCCTGCGGCGACGCCCTGGGGGTGCCCTACGAATTCGGCCCGGCCCTGGCGGCGGACCACGTCCCCCGGATGGTGGGCGGCGGGCTCGGACCGTACGCGCCGGGGGAGTACTCCGACGACACCCAGATGGCGGTGTGCATCGCCCTCACCCTGCGCGACCACGCGGACCCCCTGTCGGACGAGGCGCTGTGCCGTACCGCGGACGCCTTCCTGGACTGGGCGCGCGACGGCGCCTCCGACATCGGGAACCAGACCAGCGCGGTGATGCGGGGGTCGGGCCACGCCTTCGGGACGCCCCGGGTCGCCGAGGTGATGGCGCGGTTCTCGGCCCAGCGCTTCGAGGAGGGGGTCCGCAGCGCCGGGAACGGGTCCCTGATGCGCACGGGCCCGCTCGCCCTGGCCTACCTGGACGACCCGGACGGTCTGGCGGTCGCCGCCGACAGGTACAGCAGGCTCACCCACGGGGACCCGCTGGCCTCCGAGGCGTGTGTGCTGTGGTGCGAGGGCGTGCGGCACGCGGTCGTCCACGGCGACACGGCCGGGGTCCGCGGCGGCCTGGAGCTGCTGCCGCGGGACCGGCGCGGCCGGTGGTCCGCCTGGTTGGACGAGGCCGAGGAGCACCCGCCGCACTTCTTCGGGAACAACGGTTTCGTGGTGAGCGCGCTCCAGGCGGCCTGGTCGGCGGTGGTGGGCGAGCCCGACGGGTTCGTGCCCGCGGTGCGGGCCGCGGTCCGGGCGGGCAACGACACCGACACCGTGGCGGCGATCGCCGGGGCCCTGCTCGGCGCCCGCTGGGGCGCCTCGGCGATTCCGGCGGAGTACCTGGAGGCGGTCCACGGCTGGCCCGGGTACCGGGCCGAGGGGCTCGCGGAACTGGCGCTGGGCGCCGTCTCCGGGCCGGACGGCTCCCGGGGGCGCCGTCGCGGCGGTCCTCCGGCCTGACCCCTCCGACCTGCTCCCTCCCGCCCGCGCCGGTCCGCCGGCCCGGGCGGGGGCCGAGGGGCTCGCTAACCTGGCCCTGTCCGCCGTCCGACGACCTGAGGTGTGTCATGTCCGCCGAACTGCACTGGGTGCCCGCCGACGAGCGCCCCGACCTGCTGGCCGCTCCCGTCCTCGACGCCGTCCGGGGGACCGGCGGGGTCCGCGTGGCGGAGATCGCCCCGGGGCTCGCCGACACCGCGGAGTTCTGCGAGGCGTACGGGATGCCCCTGGGGACCAGCGCGAACTGCGTGGTCGTCGCCGCCAAGCGCGGTGGCGAGCTGTCCTATGCGGCGTGCATGGTGCCCGCCGACCGGCGGGCCGACGTCAACGGGGTCGTGCGCCGCCACCTGGGCGCCCGCAAGACGTCGTTCGCCCCCATGGACGAGGCGACCGGGCTGACCGGCATGGAGTACGGCGGTATCACCCCGCTCGGCCTGCCCGAGGGGTGGCCGGTCCTGGTGGACGAGGCCGTCGCGGCCGCGGCCGAGGTGGTCGTCGGCAGCGGCCTGCGCCTCTCCAAGCTCCTGGTGCCGGGCAAGGTGCTGGCCGGGCTCCGGGGCGCCGAGGTGCTCGCCCTCACGAGGTGACCGCCGACGCCGTGTGTCGACACGGCGATACGGCGACCTGCCGGCTCGCGGGCAATGCGGCCCGGCCGTGCCCCGGCCAGGCGTTCCGCTCGAAATGTCGACATGGCGACGAGTCGTTTCGGCGTCCGGCGCCCGGGTTCCGTACCGGGCCGCAGCAGGTTCGGGACCGCGCCCCTGCCGTGTTCGGGACCGTCCGGAGCGGGGCGGGACGGGCGCGGAGCGGGGGCGCGGCCGGGTGTGCGGCCCCGCCCCCGCCGGGGGTCACGGCGTGTCGCCGACCTCCGGGACCCACGCGGACTCCACGAGGACCGTGTAGTTGTTCACCCGGGGGAGCTCCGCGTCCGGCTCGGACGGCGACTCCACGGTGAGGGTCTCGTGGTAGAGCGGCTGCCCCGTCCCCTCGTCGAACATGATCCGCCGCTCCAGGAGGGTCCCGCCCCCCTCGCTCTCCTCGACGACGAACAGCAGGCCCTCCCGGCCCTCGCGGTCGCGCGCGGTCCCGGCGAACATCACGTCGTCCTCCTCGGCGAGGACGCGGAGCACCGCGGCCTGCACCCCGGGCTCCACCGGCGCCTCCCCGTACAGCTGCTGGAGGGCGTAGAAGAGCCTCGCCCCGGACTCGGCGTCGGCGAGGTCCGAGCCCGCCCCGTGCAGCTGGTCGGCCAGCACCCCGGGGTCGGTGGAGAGGGAGCCGGGCTCCAGGGAGAAGAACATGCCGTCCCCGCCCTCGCCGCCGCCCCACTCCCACTCGGTGGGCCCGTCCTCGAACAGGCGCTGCACCGGGTTCGGATCGCCGCCCAGGTGGTCGGGGGCGCTCGGGGTCTCGACCTGCAGGCCGGACTCGTGGGGGGTCCGCCACACCTCGTCCCGCACGGGGAGGACACCCCACCCCTCCTCGGCCGTGTCCAGGTCCTGCGAGTAGGTGAGGGTCCACTGGGAGGTGCGCACGTAGGCGACGTCCCCGGGCCTCGGGGGCGCGGGCTGCTCCTCGGCGGTCTCGGCCAGGGCGAGCAGTCGTTCGCTCCCGGGCTCCAGGTCGGTCAGGGGGACCTCCAGCGGTGCGGGCGGCGGCCCGGCGTAGGCGGGCTGCGCGGAGCCGAACGCGAACGGCACGACCACGGCCACCGCCGCGAGGGCGGCGACGGCGCCCAGGGCGACCCGGAACACGGGACGCCGGGGGACGAGGCGGTACACGGGCCGGTGGCGCCGGCCTGCGGCGATCACCTCGATCCGGGAGAGTTCGCGGAGTGCGGGGTCGGAGCGGACGGATGCGGCGGGGTCGTGCGCGGCGAGGAGCGCGCGGACGGCTTCGGTGTCGGTGCGGCTCATGATTTCTCCACGGGGACTCTCGGGGCGGTCGGGCTGTGCGCGGGAGCGGGTGGCGGCGGATCGAGGAGCCCCTCGATCCGGCGGCGGGCGCGGAAGAGGCGCACCCGCGCGGTGGCCGTGGTGCAGCCCAGGACCCTGGCGGCCTCCGCCAGCTCCAGGCCCTCCCAGGCGAGGAGCATCACGAGTTCGCGGTCCTTGTCGCTCAGCCGGCCGAGGGCGCGGAGCGCCTCGTCGCGTTCCTCGACCCGGCGGGTGGTGTCCGGTTCCGTCGGCACCAGCGCGGACGCCTCCTCGAAAGGGAGGGACACCTCGGCGCGCCGGCCTCCGATGCGCGACCGGGCACGGACCACGTTGCGCGCCACCCCGTACAGCCAGGGGAGCGGCTGGTCCTTGGGCAGGTGGTCGAACCTGCGCCAGGCGACGCCGAAGGTCTCGGAGGCGACGTCGTCGGCGTGGTCGGGGCCGAGACGTCGGAGGGCGTAGCGGCGGACGTCGTCGTAGTGCCGCTCGAAGAACCGGGTGAACTGCCCTTCGGCGGACTCCCCGTCGTCCCTGTCTCTGGTCATCGGCTTCCTTCCGTGCGGTGTCACCTACTTCTGTCCGGCGGGGGCCGGATGTTACAGGGCGGCTCGGGGCCCTCCCGCACCCCCGTGGGAAATGTCGACAAATCGACGTGTCGTTTCGGCGTACAACGCCCGGGTTCGGACCCCGACCGGAGCCGTTCCGGGCCGGGGACGGCGCGGGGTTCGTGCCGGTCCGCGACCGGGGCGGGTGGGACGCCCGGGGCCGGGGGAGCGGGTGGGCTTCCACTCCGCCCGACGGAGGGGCCCGACCTGCGGTGGACGTGCGTGAAATCCCTGGTGGAGGACGGACGCCCCCCTCGGTTCCTATTTACTGAACGATCGGTCTGTAATACTGTTCCGGAAGACCCGCAGCCCGAGGAGAGGACCGTCACGTGTCCGAAGTACTGGAGAGCTACGCGCAGGGATCGTGGTTCGCCCCCGCGGACGAGGGCGTGCCCCTGGCCGACGCGAACACGGGGGAGACCGTCGCCCGCATCTCGGCCGCCGGCCTCGACGTCGCCGGGATGGTCGACCACGCCCGCCGCGTCGGCGGCCCCGCCCTGCGGCGGCTGACCTTCCACCAGCGCGCGATCATCCTCAAGGAGCTCGCCAAGCACCTCACCGAGCACAAGGACGAGTTCTACGCGCTCTCGTACCGGACCGGCGCCAACAAGCGCGACACCATGGTCGACGTCGACGGCGGGTTCGGCACCCTCTTCAGCTACTCCGGCAAGGGCCGGCGCGAGCTGCCCAACGCGACGGTCATCCTGGACGGGCCCCTGGAACAGCTGGGGCGCCAGGGCACCTTCGTCGGCCAGCACGTGTACACCTCGCGTCCAGGCGTGGCCGTGCAGATCAACGCCTTCAACTTCCCCGTGTGGGGCATGCTGGAGAAGTTCGCCCCCGCGTTCCTCGCGGGCATGCCGACCATCGTCAAGCCCGCCAGCCAGACCGCCTACCTCACGGCCGCGGTCGTGCGCCGCATGGTCGGGTCCGGGCTCCTCCCCGAGGGCTCGCTCCAGTTCCTCGCGGGCAGCGCGCGCGGCGTGCTCGACCACCTGGGCGCGCAGGACATCGTCGGCTTCACCGGCTCCGCGGCGACCGGCGCGACCCTGCGCAGCCACCCCAACGTCGTCTCCGGCGGCGTGCAGCTCAACGTCGAGGCCGACTCGCTCAACTGCTCGATCCTCGGCCCGGACGTGACGCCGGAGGACCCCGAGTTCGACCTGTACGTCAAGCAGGTCGTCACCGAGATGACCGTCAAGGCCGGCCAGAAGTGCACGGCCATCCGCCGGGTGATCGTGCCCGAGGCGATGGCGGACGCCGTCACCGGGGCCCTGGTCGACCGCCTGTCCAAGGTGGTCGTGGGCGCGGCCGACGACCCCGACGCCCGCATGGGGCCGCTGGCCTCGCTCGACCAGCGCGAGGAGGTCCGCAAGGCGGTCAAGGCGCTGCGCGCCTCCAGCACGGTCGTCTTCGGCGACCCCGACGGCGTCGAGGTCGCCGGGGCCGACGCCGAAGCGGGGGCGTTCATGTCACCGGTCCTGCTGCGCGCCGAGCCGGGGGCCGCGGAACCGCACGACGTGGAGGCGTTCGGCCCGGTCAGCACCGTGATCACCTACTCCGGCGTGGCCGACGCGGTGGAGCTGGCCGCGCGCGGCCGGGGCAGCCTGGTGGGCTCCCTCGTCACCAACGACCCGGACGTCGCGCGCGAGGTCGTCCTCGGCCTGGCCCCGTGGCACGGCCGAATCCTGGTCCTCAACCGGGACGACGCCAAGGAGTCCACGGGCCACGGCTCGCCGCTGCCCGTCCTGGTGCACGGCGGACCCGGCCGCGCGGGCGGCGGCGAGGAGCTGGGCGGCGTGCGCGGCGTCAAGCACCACATGCAGCGCACCGCGATCCAGGCCCCGCCGGACATGGTCACCGCGATCACCGGCCACTGGACCACCGGTTCACGGCGGACGGTCGGGGACGTGCACCCGTTTCGCAAGGACCTGACGCAGCTGCGGATCGGCGACACGATCGCCTCGGCGGAACGCACCGTCACCCGCGCCGACATCGACCACTTCGCCGAGTTCACCGGTGACACGTTCTACGCGCACACCGACGAGGAGGCCGCGGCGGCCAACCCGCTGTTCGGCGGGATCGTGGCGCACGGCTACCTGGTGGTCTCGCTCGCGGCGGGCCTGTTCGTCGACCCGGCGCCGGGCCCCGTGCTGGCCAACTTCGGGGTGGACAACCTGCGCTTCCTCACCCCCGTGAAGGAGGACGCCACCATCCGGGTGACGCTGACCGCCAAGCAGATCACCCCGCGCTCGAACGCCGACTACGGCGAGGTGCGCTGGGACGCCGTGGTCACGAACCAGGACGACGAGCCCGTCGCCACGTACGACGTGCTCACCCTGGTCGCCAAGGGCGAGGGGGAGTAGGGCCCGGCTCGGACCTGTCGGCACGTCGCCCGGAAAGGCGGCGTGCCGGCCGGTCGACGGGGCGGCATGTCGCCCGGAAAGGCGGCGTGCCGGCCGGTCGACGGGGCGGCATGTCGACATGTCGGCAGGCGCGTGACGGCGTCAGCGCTTGATCTCGCGGAAGCCCGGGACGCCCGCGAGCAGGAGTGCGGCCCGCCACAGCCGGAGGGCGTCGGCCGGCTCCGGGAGCTCGGAGAGGACCGGTCCGAAGAAGGCGGGCAGCTCGCCGTCGGGCGCGGTGACGGCGAGGACCGGCGTGCCGATCTCGGCGTCGACGCGGCCGACCCCGTCCTCGTGGGACGCGCGCATCGCGGCGTCGTACCCGTCCTCCCACCCTGCGGAGGCGAGGGCGTCGGGGAGCCCGCAGCGGCGCAGGGCCTCGCCGAGGTCGCCCGCCCACTCCCGCTGCGTGCCGTCGGGGTCGGTCCAGAGTGCCTCGTGGAAGGCGCCGAGCGCGGCGCTTCCGTGCTCCACCCGCACGGCGGTGGCGACGCGCGCGGGGATCCGGAGGTAGCCCTCCTCGTCGCCCTCGGGGTCCACCTCGCGGTGCTCGTTGAGCAGGAACAGGCTCATCACGTGCCAGCGGACGTCGAGGGGCACGTCCCCCGCGAGCGAGGTGATCCACCGGGCGGCAGTGCGGGTCAGGGGGCAGGAGGGGTCGAGCCAGAAGTCGACGGTCCACCGCTCGTCCGTCACGGCCGCCTCCGTCCCGGGCCGTGCGGTGTGGGCCGCCCCGGTCCCCGTTCGCCGATCGCCTCGCGGCGCTCACGGGCCCGATCGTAACAAGGGCCGCCGGGAAGGCGTCCCGGGTCTCCCGGGCCCGCCACCACCCCTCCCTGTCGAACTCTCCGAACACATACAGTCACCCTCAGTGGCTACGCTGTTCGTCGGCGCCGCGTTCCGCGCCCGGGGCTCCCGGGCCGGCGGCGCCGCGTCCCGCACGGCAGACGAGCCGGAGGAGCAGGGTGACCAGGACCGCTTCCACCACCCCCCAGGCGCCCGTGCGCCTGCTCCTGGGCGTGCTCGCGTTCGTGGAACGGGTGGGGAACAGGCTCCCCCATCCCTTCTGGCTGTTCACGGTCATGGCCGGGATCGTGGTCGCGCTCAGCGCGCTCCTGAGCGGCCTCGGCGTCTCGGCCGTCTCCCCGGTCGACGGGGAAACCGTCCGGGTCCGCAGCCTGCTCTCCGCCGAGGGCGCTCGCGTGGTGTTCGGGGACGCGGTGGCCAACTTCGCGGCCTTCCCGCCGCTGGCGGTCATCCTCGTCGTCATGCTCGGGGTGTCGGTCGCCGAGGCGGCCGGGCTGCTCGGCGCCCTGCTGCGCGGCAGCGTCACCCGGGTCCCGGCCCGGTGGCTGACCTTCGCCCTCGCCCTGACCGGCGTCACCGGGAGCGTCGCCTCCGACGCCGCCTTCGTGGTGCTCATCCCCCTCGGCGGGCTGGTCTTCGGCGCCGCGGGGCGCAGCCCCGTCCTCGGCATCGTCGTGGCCTTCGGCGCCGTCGCCTCCGGGTACAACGCGTCCCTGCTGATCACGCCCACCGACGCGCTGCTGGCCGCCCTGACCACCGAGGCCGCCGGGCTGGTGGACCCCGGCTACGTCGTGACCGCGCTGGACAACTACTACTTCTCCGCGGCCTCGGCGGTGGTGCTGGCGGGCCTGATCACCCTCGTGACCGAGTTCGTCCTGGTCAGAAGTGTCGGAGGGGCCGATGAGGGCTGCCCGGACGCGCGGGAGGAGCTGGGCTCCATGGCCCTCACCGACACCGAGAGGCGCGGCCTGCGCAACACGGGCCTGGCCCTGGTCGCGGCCCTCGCCCTCCTCGCCGCCGCGCTCCTGCCCGCGGGTTCACCGTTCCGGGGGCCGAGCGGGGGAGTGCTCGACTCACCGCTCGTCACGGGGGTCGCCTACGTCCTCGGGATCCTCTTCCTGGTCCTGGGCGTGGTCTACGGCCGCACCGTGGGAACCCTGCCCCGCGCCAAGGACGTCCCCGACGCCATGGCGGCCGGTGTGCGCGACATGGCGCCCGTGATCGTCCTGTTCTTCGCGGCCTCGCAGTTCCTCGCCTACTTCGGCTGGACCGGTATCGGGGAGGTCTCCGCCATCCGCGGCGCCGAGGTGCTGGACTCGGCGGGCGTCCACCCGATCCTGCTCTTCCTGGGCATGATCGCGTTCTCCACGGCGCTCAACCTGCTCATCACCAGCGGCTCGGCGCAGTGGACCCTCATCGCCCCGGTGTTCGTCCCCATGTTCATGTTCCTCGACGTGCCGCCGGAGACGACCCAGGCGGTCTACCGGATCTCCGACTCCGCCAGCAACGTCGTCAGCCCCATGAGCCCCTTCTTCGTCATGGTGCTGGGCCTCCTCCAGCGCTACCGGCGGGACGCCGGGATCGGCACGCTGATCTCGCTCACCCTGCCGCTCTGCCTCACGGTCCTGGCCGGGTGGACGCTGCTCTTCCTCGGCTGGTGGGCGCTCGACCTCCCGCTCGGGCCGGGCACCCCGGTCCGCTGACGCCCGGGTCCCGGGGGCGTCGCCGCGCCCTGCTCCCCGCAGTCGCCGGAGGCCCCGGGCCGACACCGCTCCCGTCCCGCGAACGGGCCCGCCGCGCGACCGCCGGAGCGGAGGGCGCGGCGGGCCCGGAACGAGCCGCGGAGCACGGCGCTAGAGGCGGGCGATGGCCCCGGCCGGGTTCTCCATGGCGTCCGCGACCACGCGCATGAACCCCGCCGCGACACCGCCGTCGCAGACGCGGTGGTCGAAGGCGAACGACAGCTGCGTGACCTTGCGGACGGTCAGCTCCCCGTCCACCACCCACGGCCGGTCGATGATCCGGCCGATGCCGAGGATCGCGACCTGCGGGTGGTTGATGATGGCGGCGCTGCCGTCCACCCGGAGCGAGCCGTAGTTGTTGAGCGTGAAGGTGCCTCCGGTCATCTCGGCGGGGGTCGCCCTCCCCTCGCGGGCGGCGGCGGTCAGGCGGCGGATCTCCCCGTCCAGCTCCAGCGTGGTGAACCGGTGCGCGCCGAGCACGGCCGGGGCGACCAGGCCCCGGTCGGTCTGCACGGCCAGGCCCAGGTTGACGCCGTCGTACTGGACCAGCTCGCCGCGCTCGGTGTCGACCAGGCCGTTGAGCTCGGGGTGGGCGCGCAGGCCCGCGAGGACGAATCGCGCCACGTAGGACAGCAGTCCCGGCCCCGAGGGGTCGGATTCGCGGAGCCGGACCAGTTCGGTCGCGTCCACGTCCACCCACACCGTGGCCTCGGGGATCTCGCTGCGGCTGCGCGAGAGCGAGGCGGCGACGCTCTTGCGGAAGCCGTTCATGGGCGTGCGCCGGGACTCGGCCAGCCCCGTGCGGGCGTCCACCTCCGCACGCGGGTCTCCCGCGTCGGGAGCGGACGCGGACTCGGTGGCCACGGGACGGCCGGGGTCGATCGGCGTCACCGTGGCGAGGTCCGGGGCACGGGAGGCCTCGATCGCCGCGGCCACGTCGCGCCGGGTGATGAGCCCTCCGGGACCGCTGCCGGCGACCTCGGAGATCCGCAGTCCGGCCTCGCGGGCCATCTGCCGGACCAGCGGCGACGTCACCAGCGGGGGCCGTCCGGCCCCGCCGGGCGCCGGAGCCGGGGGAGCGGCCGGTCCGGCCGGTCCGGCCGGGCGCGCTCGCGGTCGACGCCGGCGCCCGGCGGTCCTCCCGTCGTCGGGGGTGCCGTAGCCGATGAGGACGTTGCCGGAACCGGCGCGCTCCTCCTCCCGGTACCGCTCGCCCTCCGCCGACACCGGGGCGCCCGCCTCGCGCGCGGCCGGGGCGTCCGCCGCTCCGTCCGCACCGCCCGGAGCGTCGGCGGCGATGCTGATCAGCGGCTTGCCGACCTCCATCACCTCGCCCTCCCCGCCGTGCAGCACGCTGACGGTGCCCGCGAACGGCGTGGGGACCTCCACGATCGACTTGGCGGTCTCCACCTCCGCGATCGGCTGGTCCACGGCCACGGTGTCGCCGACGGCGACGAGCCAGCGCACCACCTCGGCCTCGGTCAGTCCCTCTCCCAGGTCGGGGAGTTCGAAGGTCTGCGTCGTCACTGGTCCTCCCACTGGAGGTCGTCGACCGCGTCGAGGACGCGGTCCACACCGGGCAGCTGGAACCGCTCCAGCTTCGGCGGCGGGAAGGGGATGTCGAAGCCGGTCACCCGGCGGACGGGGGCGGCCAGGGAGTGGAAGCAGCGCTCGGTCACCCTGGCGACGATCTCCGAGGCGACGCTCGCGTACCCGCTGGCCTCGGCGACCACGACGGCGCGGCCCGTGGAGCGGACCGCCTCGCACACCGTCTCGTCGTCGAAGGGAACGAGGGACCGCACGTCCACGACCTGGAGGCTGCGCCCCTCCTGGGCGGCGGCGTCGGCGGCCTCCAGCGCGGTGGACACGGCGGGCCCGTAGGCGATGAGGGTGGCGTCGGTCCCGGGACGGCGCACGACCGCCCTGCCGATGCCGGGTGCGGGCGAGGCCGGGTCGACCTCGTCCTTGCCCCAGTAGAGCTTCTTCGGCTCCATGAAGACCACCGGGTCGTCGGAGGCGATCGACTCGCGCAGCAGGTGGTAGGCGTCGTGGGGTGTGGAGGGGGTGACCACGGTCAGGCCGGGTGTGTGCGCGTAGTAGGCCTCGGAGGAGTCGCAGTGGTGCTCGACCCCGCCGATCCCGCCCGCGTAGGGGACCCGGATGACGATGGGCAGGCCGACCCGGCCGCGCGTGCGGTTGCGGGTCTTGGCGACGTGGCTGACGATCTGCTCGAACGCCGGGTAGGCGAAGGCGTCGAACTGCATCTCGACGACGGGCCGCATGCCGTTCATCGCCATCCCCACGGCCATGCCGACGATGCCGGACTCGGCGAGCGGGGTGTCGAAGCAGCGGTTCTCGCCGAACTCGGCGGTGAGGCCGTCGGTGATGCGGAAGACGCCGCCGAGGGGGCCGACGTCCTCGCCGAAGACGTAGACGCTGCCGTCCTCGGCCATGGCGTCCCGCAGCGCCCGGTTGAGGGCCTGCGCCATGGAGAGCTTGGTGGGGTCGGTCGCCATGTCAGCTGCCCTCTCTGCTGAGTTCGTCGGCCAGGAAGGCGGCCTGCTCCCGCAGCTGCGGGGTGGGGGTGGAGTACACGTGGGCGAACAGCTCGGACGGGTCCGGCTCGGCGTCGCGGGAGACGCCCTCGCGCATGGCGGCGGCGACGGCCTCGGCGCGTTCGGTGATCTCCGTCCGGCGGGCCTTGGTGAGCAGGCGCTTGCGCTTCAGGTACGCCTCCATGCGCAGCAGCGGGTCCCTGGCGACCCACGGGTCGACCTCCTCGTCGCTGCGGTACCGGGTGGCGTCGTCGGCGTTGGTGTGCGCCTGCATGCGGTAGGTGTGCGCCTCGACGAGCTGGGGCCCCTCGCCCGCGCGGGCGGCGGCCACGGCGCGGTCCAGGACGGCGAGCACGGCGGGGGTGTCGTTGCCGTCGACGCGCTCGGCGTTCACCCCGTAGCCGACGCCCTTGTGGGCGAGGGAGGGGGCGGCGCTCTGGCGGGCCAGTGGGACGGAGATCGCGTACTCGTTGTTCTGCACGAAGAAGACGACGGGGGCCTTGAAGACTGCGGCGAAGTTGAGCGCCTCGTGGAAGTCGCCCTCGCTGGTGGCGCCGTCGCCGCACATGGCCATGGCGACGGTGTCCTCCCCGCGCAGGCGGGCCGCGTGGGCGAGGCCGACGGCGTGCAGGAGCTGGGTGGCGAGCGGGGTGGCCTGCGGGGCGACGCGGTGCTCGTAGGGGTCGTAGCCCGCGTGCCAGTCGCCCTTGAGGAGGGTGAGCACCTCGACCGGGTCGACGCCGCGCGCGACGACGGCGGCGGTGTCGCGGTAGGTCGGGAAGAGCCAGTCGCCCTCGGCTAGGGCCAGGGCGGCGCCGGTCTGGCAGGCCTCCTGCCCGTGCGACGAGGGGTAGACGGCCAGGCGTCCCTGGCGGACGAGCGCGCCGGCCTGGTCGTTGACGCGGCGGCCGACCACCAGGGAGGCGTAGGCGGCGAGGAGCCGGTCGGCCGTGGGGAAGGGCAGGGCGGCGCCGGCCACCGGACGCCCGGTCTCGTCGAGCAGCCGTACCGGCTGCTCGGAGGGGAGCAGGTCCTGGGCGTCGGCCATGGCCTCTACCTCCTGTGTCCGAGGGGTGTGTACAGACACATGGTGCAGTTTGTTGCCATCTGTTCGCCACAAAGGGGTGAGAATCAAGAAAACGTCGGTTTCTTCCCCGAGATCGGTGACCGTTCGTCCATCGATGTGACCCAGAACACCCCCTCGCGTGGACAGGTGGCCGGAGCGCCGTCCCCGCGGACACCGCCCCGTCCCGTCACCGGGCCGACGCGCCGCCCGGTCCGCACGCCCGCGGGGCCTCGTCACCGGTCCCGGCGGAGGTGCGGCCCGGCCTGGGGCGGCGCCGCGTGCCCGGCCGCCCGCGGTGGGAGCATGGACCGGTGCACACCACCCCGCCGCGCAAGGAGGAGGCCCGCCCGTGAGCGACGAGCGCGAGAACCTGACCTATGAGCTCTTCGGCACCGCGATGCGCGACCTGGCCCACGCGATCGCCGACGACGGCTTCGAACCCGACATGATCCTCTCGATCGCGCGCGGCGGCCTCTTCGTCGCCGGGGGCCTGGGGTACGCGCTCGACGTCAAAAATCTCCATGTGATGAACGTGGAGTTCTACACCGGGGTCGGCACGACCCTCGACATGCCCGTCGTGCTGCCGCCGGTCCCGAACCTGGTGGACCTGAGCGACAAGAAGGTCCTCGTCGCCGACGACGTGGCCGACACCGGCAGGACCCTCAAGCTCGTGCACGACGTCTGCGCCGAGCACGTCGCCGAGGTGCGCAGTGCGGTCGTCTACGAGAAGCCGCAGTCCCTGATCAAGTGCGAGTACGTGTGGAAGCACACCGACCGGTGGATCAACTTCCCGTGGTCGGTGGAGCCGCCCGTCGTCGTCCGTACCGACCAGGTGCGGGACTCCTGACGGAAGGTTCCCGCCCCCGAAGCCCGGGGCGCTCCTCGTCGTTCACCGGCCCAGGAGTTCCCGCGCCCGCTGGTGCAGCAGGGGCGCGACCGCCGGGTCGTCCCCGCGTTCGATGCGCAGGAGCAGGCGGGCGATGACGAACAACTGTGCACGTACCCCGTCAGGGGTGGCCAGCTGGTCACCGAACACCCGGTGTACCCGCTCGGCGGTCTCCGGGTGGGTGAGGCTGTGGCAGTACAGGGTGGCCGCGTCGAGCCCGGCCGGTCCGCAGCCCCACAGTTCCCAGTCCAGCACGCCCAGGCCGGGGCCGAGGAGGTTGGCCCAGTGCAGGTCGGCGTGTGCCGTGGCCCAGTGGGTGACGGTCGGGTCGATGGCGTCACCGAAGAACACCAGCAGACGCCGAGTGACGGCGTCCTGGTCGACGGCGACCCGCTCCGTGTCCTGTTCGGTCAACCGGTCGAGTGCGCCGCGCAGATCCGACCACCAGCCATCCCCTACCTTGGGTCGATCGTGGAGGAACGGGGTCGGTGAGCAGACATCCCCGGGAAGGAGGGTGGACGCCTCGGCGCGGACCCGCCGAGGCGGGTCGTCCCATTCGGTGACCTCGACGACCTCGGGCCGCGGAACCCCGGTGAGGGCGGTGGCGTCGGTGTTGCCGGTCCAGACCCGCCCGTAGGCCCATGCGGGGAACTCGGTGGTGACCCGTACCCACAGGTCGCCGTGCGGACTGTGTGCGGGCGCGCCGATGGTCCGGTCCCGCCATCCGAACACCGGTTCCCCGGCCAGGTCGAGGACGAACTGCTCGGCCGCCTGTGCGAGCAGGGTCCGCATGTGGTCGCGGTGGCGCTGGCCGGCGAGTTCCTGGGCGGTGGTCATGGGTCGACGATATGACGCAGGTACCGCCCCGGGTCGGCCACGTAGCTGATCACGCGGCGCCAGTCGTCGGTGGTCATGGTGCCGTGCGTACCTTCGGGACCGCTATCGGCGTAGCAGTGGGTGCACGCCAACTGGCACTTGCCGGTGATCTCCAGCCAGACGAACCGCAACGGGGGAGCGGCCTCGGGGATATGGGTCTCTCGGGTAGTCATCACGGGGGCCCCTTCTGATGCAGTCATCTCACGTAGTCATCACGGGGTGTTGCTGCCTCGGCGGGTTCACGGCCGAAGGTATGACGGTGGGTAGATCCCCGCGCGGCCGGGCCCGAGGCGGCCGGGCGCGCGGGGGTCTACCTGCGGCCGCCGCCGTCGAGGAGCGCACGGACCTCTGCCTCGCGGAACCGGCGGTGCCCGCCCGGGGTGCGCACGCTGCTGAGGCGGCCGGCCGCCGCCCAGCGGGTGACCGTCTTGGGGTCCACCCGGAACAGCCTCGCGACCTCGGCAGGGGTGAAAAGTTTTTCCGGAAGGGTCTCGATCATGGTGTCCTGCTTCCTGTGAGGGGTCACCCGCGGGTGTGGGTGAGGGTGTCGCCGCAGTGGCGGCAGGTCTGCGTGCGGATGTTCGGCCATCTGGGGTCGGCCGGGTCCGGGATGTAGTCGTGCTGGCCGCTGGTGGTCTTCTCGCACCTGGTGGCGCCGTCCACGCCGTGCTCCTCGGGGGAGGTGTGGAAGGGCGCGCCCCGGCCCCCGCTCAGGGCGCGCCCGGTCTCAGAGGACGGAGACGGCGCGGACGGCCGCCATCCATACGGCACGAAGGCCCCCGGCCGGAACGCAGGGGTCGCCGGACGGGTCCGAGCTGCCGGACGGAGCAGAGTTGCCGGACCGGGCTGCGGGGACTCGGCCTGCTGCCCCTGCGGCCGCGAGCTGGTCGTCGGCGGGGAGGGCCTCCAGTGGCGAGTGCCAGGTCAGCGGGTGCGGATGGGGGTCCGGCCCGGGGACTGTGACGACGCGGGTCACGGGCCCCCGGCGGGCCGCGTAGACCGCGTGGCCCTGGAGGTCGGGGCCCAGGTAGGTGACGGCCGCCCCGTGGGCGGTGGCCCAGGCGGTGAGCGCCGCCATGGTCGGAAGCTCGCGGAGATCGCACACGGTGCGGCGGACGGCGCTCATGCGGCCCTCACCCCCCGGCCGTACTCCTCGGACTGCCGGGCCAGGGCGATCAGGACGACCAGGCCGCGCCGGGAGGCGTCCCGGCGGGCGCGAAGCCGGTAGGGGTCCAGCGGTACGACGGGCGCGAGGCCGCCCACGCGCGGGCGTTCCGGCGAAGGCGTCGGGGAGGAGACACCGGTCGGGCTGATCGGCCAGATGATCGGGATAGGTCCGGTGACCACGTGCGGCCGGGGGGCCAGGGGCCTTGCCGCGTACCGGCGGACACGGCCGGAGCGTCGACGAACCGCATGAGCGTCGGCGCGGGCGACGAGCCACAGCGCGGACAGGATGAGAAGCAGGTAGCGCAAGGCATACCTCCGGTAAGGATGCCAGGTGGGAAGCCCGGCGGGGAATTGAACTGCCTCTATCCTGAAACATGGAATACACGTTTTCAAGCCCCTCGGGGAATCCAGTCCGTGGAATACATGTTTGTCCGGATTCCCTGCCCCGGTCATACGATCAGGGAGCACCGGCACACCAGGAGCAGCAGATGAGCGAGCGATACTCACCCACCGTGCGCCGACGGCGGCTCTCCGAGGAGCTGCGCCGTCTACGCCATGACGCCCGCATGACCCTCGACGACGTGGTCAAGGCGACCGAGTGGTCACGCGGCAAGCTCGGCAACATCGAGAGTGGCCAACGGCAGAGACCGCAGGTTGCCGAGATCAGAACGCTCCTCGACACCTACAAGGTCACCGATCCCGGGATCCGTGAAGCTGTGCTCAGCCTGTGCCGACAGTCGAGGGAACGCGGCTGGTGGGTCCGCTACCGCGACGTCCTCAGTCCTAAGTTCGTCGGGTTCGAGGCCGAAGCCTCCGTCATCTGCAACTGGGAGTTGGCCGTAGTCCCTGGCTTGCTTCAAGTGCCCGAGTACGTGGAGCTGATCAGCCGCACCGCGCTCGTGCGCGACCCGAAGGACGTGCAACGCGTCGTCGACGCGCGCATCGAACGCCAGCGCGTGATCTTCGAGGACCCGCCCGATGATGTCTGGCTTGTGTTCGACGAGACGGCGCTCGTGCGCCTGCGCGACCATCCGACCGTCCTGCGCGCCCAGGTCGCACGCCTCATCGAGGTCGCCGAGCGGCCCGAGGTCACGATCCAGTTGGTGTCGCACACCCGATTGCACCCCGGCACGGGTGGGCCTTTCGTCATCATGGATTTCCCCAGCACGATCGACCCGTCGGTCGTCTACCTGGAAACCGACACCGATGGCCTGTACCTGGAAGAGGCCGACGAAGTCGCCAGGTACAGACGGCTGTTCGACCACCTACGCCTCACGGCACTTCTGCCGGAGGAGACTGTGCCCCGACTACGAGAAATGATCGCCTGAGATGAGCAGTTCAATTCCCGATTCCCTGTTCCACAAGTCCAGCTACTCCCAGCCGCAGAACTGCGTCGAGGTCGCTGAGATGCCGTCCGCGACCGCTGTCCGTGACACCCAGAACCGCGGCCTGGGCCACCTCTTGTTCAAGTCGCGGGAGTGGGCTGGCGTGATCGCCGCGGTGAAGGCCGACCGGTAGCGACTCAAACAGAAGGGCCCCGACCGATGATGGCCGGGGCCCTTCTGCGTTCAATTCCCACGAGGAGTTTACCCACACGGAGGGGCGCCAGACCAGTCCGACATGTCGGGCTCCACCAGGCGAGAGCCCCGGTCTTCTACAGAACCCCGAATACATCGAGGTCACCGCACAAGCCGCCCTGGCCCAGCGTCCGACGATTACCCTTCAGATGACCAGGGCGAATCAGCTCAACGCCGGGAGCGGCGGCTCGTTTGTGCTCCTGGAATTCCCAGAGCCGGTCGATCCCACGGTGGTCTAACTGGAGCCCGACACCGATGGCCTATACCTGGAAGAGCCCGACGAAGTTGCCCGGTACCGCGCACTGATGAAGCACCTGGTGATGACTGCTCTCCGCCCCGGAGAGACAGCTGACCGTCTACGACAGATGATCGAGTAACCCCATGAACTCAGTTCCCGCTGACCTTCTCTTCCGCAAGTCTTCCTACAGCCAGCCGACCGGCAACTGCGTCGAGGTCGCGGACCTCCCGAGTGGCGCCGCGGTCCGCGACTCCCAGAACCCCATGGCGGGGCACCTGGAAGTCCCCGGCCCGGAGTGGTCCGCGCTGCTTGCCAGCGTGCGCACCAAGTAGCGCACACAAAAGGGGCCGCATGCACGCGCAAGCGGCCCCTTCTCAGTTCCCGCGCCGAGTCTACCCACCCTGAGGGGACCCGAGCAGTCCGGAATGTCGCACATTCTCCATCGGGACCGACCCGCCCCCGGCACAACCGCCGATCAGCCAGCTCTCACCCCCGGGCGCTGCGCAGACGCTCCCCCAACCACGGCGGCACCCGCCCCGAATCCCTCGGGTAGTAACGCGCGTCCAGGGCGAAGCTGAACGCGGGCGGCGGCACGGAGAAACGGGGCTCGCCGTCCCGGTCGTAGACGATCCGCCACCCCCCGTTCCGCTCCAGGACCAGCTCCGCGCAGAACCAGGCGCCCCTCCCCTCGGAGTAGGTGACCGACCGCAGGAGCGCCATCTCGGCCCGCAGGTCCTCGTTCAGTCCCAGTTCCTCATCCCCTGCGGGCCCGGTGGCCACGAGGGTTCCGCCCGCGTAACCGACGAGCGCCCGGTACGACAGCCGCAACCTTTCCCAGTCCCGCCGCCCGGCCGCGGCGCGCAGGAGGTCGCCGATCCGGTCGAGCAGGGCGACGCGTCCGGCCGCGTCCGGCCGCGCCGGCGGAACGCTGGGCCGCCCGGGAGGACCGGGCCAGGGCGGGTCGAAGGCGGATGCCTCGTCCAGCAGCGCGGCCCACGCGGGGCGCCACGCGGGGGAGCGCGCCGCCATCTCCTCCGCCAGGAATTCCAGGTTCTCGGGGGTGCCGTCGCGCCGCCCGCGCTCCCAGGACGGCCAGTGGTCGTACACGCGCTCCAGGACGACCTCTCCGCCGGAGACGGTGATCCGGGCGAAGAGCCACCGCCCGCGCTCGGGGTGCGCCTCCTGCGAGCGCAACCGCTCCAGCAGTTCGGGCAGGCCCGTGCCGACGGGGGCCGCCGCCCCGTCGTCCAGGGTGAGGCCCCCGGGGCGGGGCGCGCGGAAGACCAGGACGAGGGCGCCGCCGTCCGCGTTCCGGTCGCGCACGGCCGCCGCCGACGCGGCCAGCTCGGCGAGCAGTGCCGCCTCCGGCCGCCCCGTGCCGTCCGGGACCGGCGGGGGCGCGGACGGGCCCTGCGCCCCGGCCCCGGGAAGCGGGAGGGCCGTCACCGCCCCGGGGCGGTCGAGCTCCCCGGCCGACCGCATGGCGTCGCCGACCAGCAGCAGCCGTTCGCCCAGCCCGATGAGGGGCCATCCCCCGGACGCGGGCCCGCCCTGCCCGGCCGGGGTTTCCCGGGGCTCTTCGTCCCCCGTGAGCCCGAGGCCGCGCGCGCACTCCAGCGCGCGCCCGGTACGGGCGCCCCCCGTGTGCTCCTCCAGGTGCCCGAGCACGGCCTCCAGCACGCCGGCGTCCACCGTGCGCTCCTCGGCACGGGCCACCAGGGTTTCCAGCGCGTCCCTCAGCGGACCCCGGCCGAACCCCTCCGTGTCCGGGTCCAGGATCTCCATCCGCCACACCAGCAGGTCGGCGTCGGCCCCCTCGACCGCCGCGCCGAGCCCGTCGTCGTCCCAGTCGTCGGGGTAGGCCGTACGGGCCCAGGCTCCGTCCCACCAGTAGGCGAAGTCCGGGCACGGCCTCCGTTCCAGCCACTCCCACGGCAGCCAGTCGGGAGCGCCCTCGAACGGGTCCACCGGACGCGACCACCCCCGCTCCGGCGAGTCGAGGCCGTGCTCGCCGACCAGCAGGAAGCGGCCTCCCGCCACGCGGACGAGCTCGAACCCCGCCCCTGCCCCCGCACCGCCGCGCCGGACAACGGGACCCTCCGCCACGCAGTCGGTACGCCCCAGCCCGGCGCACACCGACGCGTACACCCCGGCCCTGGCCCACAGGGTCTCCGGTTCGGGCAGGTCGAAGGGCAGTCCTGGCCGGTGGAACGCCATCGTCGGGCCTTTCTGGGGATCCGTCCTGGGACTGTCTTCCTACCCCGTGGCGGGGCGTGCGCTCGCCGCCCGCCCCCGCCGGTGCCGCCTCGGCCGGCTCACGCCCCGGCGTCCCCGCCCGCCGCGTCCCCGCCTCCGGCGCCGCCGGCCCCGGCCCGCCCCGCGGCGCGTCCGGCCGCCTCGGCCCGGGCCTCCTGCCCGCCGTCCGCCCCGGCGGCCCGCTCGGCCGCCCGCCTACGCTGGGGCACCACCGTGTACTTCGGGTCGGCGGCGGACTGCTTCCCGGCGTGGAAGACCCCCAACCGGGTACACGCCGAACCGGCGAGCAGTGCGGCGCCGCTCAGCGCGGACACCGTCCGGCTGCGGCGGCCCAGCACGGCCCCGGCCGCGCCGGCCAGGGTCAGGGCCTTGGCCGCGCGGACGAAGGCGCCCGCCGTGCCCAGCCGGTAGGGCTCCCCGGCCAGTCCCATCCGGTGCTCCATGGCGGTGGACACCGCCGTCTCCACGAGCGCGCCGCCCACGGCGGCCCGGCGCGCGGGTCCGCTCTGCCCGAGGGGCGAGGCCACCAGCCCCGCCCCGCCCGCCGCGGCCGAGGCCGAGGCCGCGAACAGGAACGGCATGTACCGGTACCCCTCGTGCCAGGACGGCACGGCGGTGTCGCACACCAGGGGCGCCGTGTAGGTGGCGACC
Source organism: Nocardiopsis tropica (assembly GCF_042660575.1). Lineage (NCBI taxonomy): Bacteria > Bacillati > Actinomycetota > Actinomycetes > Streptosporangiales > Nocardiopsidaceae > Nocardiopsis > Nocardiopsis tropica. The sequence goes on along the minus strand of NZ_JBHSUF010000013.1, from coordinate 206,087 downwards.
AGGGGCCCCACCGCCGCGGCGCCGAGGGTGGCCGCCCGGCCGATCCGCGGGAACCACCCGGTCGCGGCGGTCACCGCGGCGACCCCGGCGAGCGGCCCGTACGCCGTGAGGATCCACGTCCCCACGCTCATCGGCGAGGTCGGCTTGACCACGCGGAGCATGTTCAGGAAGCGCTCGGGCCGCCCCAGGTCGTGGACGAGCGCCACCACGGACCCGGAGATCGCGGCGAGGGCCGTGTACTTGAGCGGGCGCGCCAGGGCGTCCCGGCCGGTGAGATCGGCCCCGGCCGCGAGAACCGACGACGCGCCGGCCAGCCCGCCCAGGAACAGGTACCCGCCGATGTCGGAGGCCTCCCACACCACCTGGTTCAGGACGGGCCGCCCGTAGTAGGAGCGGAACTCGGCGTCGGGCGCCCGCGTGGGCCCGCCTCGCCGCCCGCCGTGCCGGCGGCGCTGCTCCTCCCCGACCACCCGTGCGCTCCCGGTGACCGCGTCCCGTCCGGGCCGCTGCCCCCGCACGCCCTCCCTCGTCACGTCCGACGTGCTCACCGTCGCCTCCCCGCGAACGCGGCGGCCGCTCCGACCAGCAACGCGGCGGCCGCCAGGCCCGCGTGCGCCCACATCGACGGCAGGTCCCGGGTGGTGACCACCGGGTCCGGCGGCATCCCGTAGACCTCGGGCTCGTCCAGCAGCAGGAAGAAGGCCGCGTTGCCGCCCACCCCGTCGCCGGGGTCCTCGCCGTACAGCCGGGCCGAGGAGACCCCCGCCCCGTGGAGGTCCTCCAGGCGCGCCGCCGCGCGCTCCCGCAGCTCGTCCAGGTTCCCGAACTGGATGGAGTCGGTGGGGCAGGCCTTGGCGCAGGCCGGCTCCATGCCGTCGCCGATCCGGTCGTAGCACATGGTGCACTTCCAGGCCCGGCCGTCGTCCTCGCGGCGGTCGATGACGCCGTAGGGGCAGGCCGAGACGCAGTACCCGCAGCCGTTGCAGATGTCCTGCTGGACGACCACGGTGCCGAACTCGGTGCGAAAGAGCGAGCCCGTCGGGCACACGTCCAGGCAGGCGGCGCTGGTGCAGTGCTTGCACACGTCCGAGGCCATGAGCCACCGGAACTCCTCGCGCTCCTCCTCGCCGGTGTAGGCGCCGGGGAGTTCCGTGGACGGCATGCCGAGGTCGACCGGCGCGGGGCGGCCCACGCCCGCGTCCTGGTGGCCCAGGGGTCGCCGCTGCTCGACGAAGGCCACGTGGCGCCAGGTGTCCGCCCCCAGCCCGACGCTGTTGTCGAACGACATGGCGGTGAAGTCCAGGCCGTCCTCGGGTACGGAGTTCCACTCCTTGCAGGCGACCTCGCAGGCCTTGCAGCCGATGCACACGCTGGTGTCGGTGAAGAACCCGACCCGCTCCCGCTGCTCGTCCCCGTACCCCTGCCCGGTGCCGCTCTCCCCCGGGTCCCCGTGTCCCCGCGCGCTCCGCACGACCACGGTCACACCTCCGTTCCGGTCCGCTCGGTGATCCCGGCGCGCTCGCGGTGGGAGCGCACCAGCTCCTCCCTGTCCGCACCGCGCGGCCGACGCCCCGGGACGATGTCGGCGGTGAGCGCCTTGACCTCCTGGATGTGCGTGTTGGGTTCGAGCGCGATGGACATGAGTTCGTTGGCGGCGTCACCGGTCGTGTAACCGTTGGGGCCCCAGTGGTAGGGGAGGCCGATCGTGTGGACGACCCGCCCCTGGACGCGCAGCGGCGCCATGCGGTCGGTGACCAGGACCCGCGCCTCGATGGCGGCGCGGGCGGTGACGAGGGTGGCCCAGCCCCCGTTCTCCAGGTCCCGCTCGGCGGCCAGCTCGGGGCCGACCTCGCAGAAGAACGCGGGCTGGAGCTCCGCGAGGTAGGGGGTCCACCGGCTCATGCCCCCGGCCGTGAAGTGCTCCGTGAGGCGGTAGGTGGTCACCAGGTAGGGGTAGACCTCCGCGCCAGGGGTCCCCGCCTGCGGGTGGTACCGGTTGTACTCGTGCGGGTACAGGAGCCGGGTGGGGTTGCGCTGCCGGCCGTAGAGCGGGTTCTCGAAGGGGGTCTCCTGCGGCTCGTAGTGGGTGGGCAGCGGCCCGTCGTGGAGGCCGGTCGGCGCGTACAGCCACGCACGCCCGTCGGCCTGCATGATGAACGCGTCGGTCCCGCTGAGGGCCTCCACGCCCCGGGCCCCCTCCGGCGGCCGGTAGTCCGGCGCCTTGTGCAGCTCGAAGTCGGGGACGTCGTGTCCGGTCCACTCACCGCGCCCGGCGTCCCACCACACCAGCGCCTTGCGCTCGCTCCACGGCCGGCCCTCCGCGTCGGCCGACGCCCGGTTGTACAGCAGCCTCCGGTTGGCCGGCCAGCTCCAGGCCCACTCGGCGGCCACCCAGTCCTGCTCCGACCCGGGCTTGCGGCGCGCCGCCTGGTTGACGCCGTCGGCGTAGATCCCGCAGTAGATCCAGCAGCCGCAGCTCGTGCTGCCGTCCGCCCTCAGCTCGGTGTAGGAGCCGAGCGGGGCGCCGTCCGGGCCGCGGCCGTTGATCTCGGCCAGGACCGCCGCCGCGTCGGGGTCGCCGTGCTCGTCGGTCGGATAGTCCCAGGTCAGTTCGAGCAGGGGCAGGTCCCGGTCGAGCCCCGAGTCGGCGAGGAGCGCGCGCAGCATCGTGCCGAGCCGGTGGACGAACCACAGGTCGCTGCGCTGGTCGCCCTTCGGGCGCACGGCGCGGTCGCGCCACTGGACCGTGCGGTTGGTGTTAGTGAAGGTGCCCTCCTTCTCCGTGTGGCAGGCCGCCGGGAAGAAGAACACCTCCGTGGCGATGTCCTCCGTGCGGAGCTCGCCGGACTCGATCTCGGGCCCGTCCTTCCACCACGTGGCGCTCTCGATGAGGGAGAAGTCGCGGACCACCAGCCATTCGAGGTTGGCCATGCCCATCCGCTGCGCGCGGCTGTTGGCGGAGCCCACGGCCGGGTTCTCGCCCATGAGGAAGTAGCCCCGGCACTCGCCGCGGATCTGCGCCATGACCGTGTCGTAGGTGCTGTGCGAGCCGGTCAGGTGCGGCAGGTGGCCGAAGCGGTAGCCGTTCTCCTCCGTGGCGTGGTCGCCCCACCAGGCCTTGAGCAGGCTGACGGTGTAGGCCTCCATGTTCGTCCAGAAGCCCTTGTAGGAGGCGCCGTTGGTCCTGATGTACTCCTGGAGGGACCCCTCGTGGGCGGCGTGGGGCATCGGCAGGTACCCGGGCAGCAGGTCGAACAGCGTGGGGATGTCGCTGGACCCCTGGATGCTGGCGTGCCCCCGCAGCGCCATGATGCCGCCGCCGGGCCGGCCGATGTTGCCCAGCAGGAGCTGGAGGATGGACGCCGTCCGGATGTACTGGGAGCCGACGGTGTGCTGGGTCCAGCCCACCGCGTAGCAGAACGCCGAGGTGCGGTCCCGGCCGGAGTTGCGGGTCAGGTGGTCGCAGACCCGGGCGAACACCTCCCGGGACACCCCGCACACCTCCTCGACGAGCTCCGGCGTGTAGCGCGAGTAGTGCCGGCGGAGGATCTGGAACACGCAGCGCGGGTCGGTCAGCGTCCGGTCCTCGCGGGGGACGCTGCTCATCACCGCGCCGCCCGACCCCTGCTGCTCGGGCCGGCCCGTGCCGCGCACGCGGTCGAAGTTGGCGCGGTCGCCCGCCGCGGCGGCGACCGGAGCCCCGTCGTACATCCAGCTGGAGGTGTCGTAGCACCGGCCCTCGGCATCGAAGCCGGAGAAGAGCCCGTCCAGGTCCTCGGTGTCCCGGAACTCCTCGGAGACGATCGTCGCCGCGTTCGTGAACTCCAGGAGGTAGTCGCGGAAGTACTTCTCCTCGGTGAGGACGTGGTTGACGATCGCCCCGAGGAAGGCGATGTCGGTGCCCGCCCGGAGGGGGACGTGCAGGTCGGCCAGCGCGCTGGTGCGGCTGAACCGGGGGTCCACGTGGATGACGACGGCGCCGCGCGCCTTGGCCTCCATCACCCACTGGAAGCCGACCGGGTGCGCCTCCGCGAAGTTGGACCCCTCGATCACGATGCAGTCGGAGTTCTGGAGGTCCTGGAGGAAGGTGGTCGACCCGCCGCGGCCGAAGGAGGTGCCTAGCCCGGAGACCGTGGAGCTGTGGCACACGCGCGCCTGGTTCTCCACCTGGACCACGCCCAGCGCCGTGAACAGCTTCTTGATGAGGTAGTTCTCCTCGTTGTCCAGCGTCGCGCCGCCGAGGCCGGCGATGCCGAGGGTCCGCGCGACACGGCGCCCGTCGACCTCCTCCTCCCACGTCTCGGCCCGGGTGCGCGCCACGCGCTCGGCGACCATGGACATCGCCGTGCCGAGGTCGAGCTCCTCCCAGTCGGCGCCGTACGGGCGCCGGTAGAGGACCTTCTCCTCGCGGGCCGAACCGGTGGTGAGCTGGAGGCTGGCCGACCCCTTGGGGCACAGGCGCCCCCGGCTGATGGGGGAGTCCGGGTTCCCCTCGATCTGGATGACGCGCTCGTCCTTGACGTACACGTTCTGACCGCATCCGACGGCGCAGTAGGGGCAGACCGACTTGACGACCCGGTCGGCGTCGGCGGTACGGGGCCTCAGGTCCTCCGTGGCCCCGGAGCGGGCGGCGGCGCCCCGGCCGAGGCGGTCCCCGCCGGTGGCCTGCCGGTACACCGGCCACGACTCGATCCACGTGCGTACGCCCATGCTCGCCCCCGAACCGGCCCCGCGGGCCCGTCGACCTCTCCCGCTGACCCGCGGGCACACGGCTCCACCGTCCGCGAGGCGCGGGCGGCGGCGGGGGAGGACACGCCGCTCATGGGACAGTCATGGAACTCGCCTGGGGCTGGGGTTCCACGGGCCCGGACGTCCGGATGTTTCACGTGAAACACGGAGGTCGGCGCGGGCGGGAACCGCGCCTCCCGCCCGCGGCCTCCGGCCGGAGGGACGGTCCCGACACGCCCTCCGCCCGGTAAGAAATGCCTTTGCCCTGCGTTAGCGGGCCCGGAGTCGGGCAGGTGCGAGGCTGTGAGGGACACATCATGACGACAGGCGGGGGACCAGTCACATGACCGACGTATCCAGCCAGGGCTCCTTTCCCGGCGACGACCGCGAGGTGCTCACGAACAGGCAGGGACACCCTGTCTACGACAACCAGAACCAGCGCACGGTCGGCGAGCGGGGGCCCGCGACCCTGGAGAACTACCAGTTCCTGGAGAAGATCAGCCACTTCGACCGGGAGCGCATCCCGGAGCGGGTGGTGCACGCCCGCGGCGCGACCGCGTTCGGCTACTTCGAGTCCTACGGCACGTGGGGGGACGAGCCGATCGACCGCTACACGCGGGCCAAACTCTTCCAGGGCAAGGGCAAGCGGACCGACGTGGCACTGCGCTTCTCGACCGTCATCGGCGGCCGGGACTCCTCGGAGTGCGCCCGCGACCCGCGCGGATTCGCCATCAAGTTCTACACCGAGGACGGCAACTGGGACCTGGTGGGCAACAACCTCGCGGTGTTCTTCATCCGCGACGCCATCAAGTTCCCGGACGTGATCCACGCCCTCAAACCGGACCCGGTCACCTTCCGCCAGGAACCCAACCGCATCTTCGACTTCATGTCGCAGACACCCGAGTGCATGCACATGCTGGTCAACCTGTTCAGCCCGCGCGGCATCCCCGCGGACTACCGGCACCAGCAGGGCTTCGGCGTCAACACCTACAAGTGGGTCGACGCCACCGGGAACACGGTCCTGGTCAAGTACACGTGGATGCCCAAGCAGGGCGTGCGGAGCATGACCGAGGCCGACGCCGCCAACATCCAGGCGACCGAGACCGGGCACGCGACCAAGGACCTGCACGAGGCGATCGAACGCGGCGACCACCCCGAGTGGGAGCTGCTCGTGCAGATGATGAGCGACGACGAGCACCCCGAACTGGACTTCGACCCGCTGGACGACACCAAGACGTGGCCGGAGCAGGACTTCCCGCCCAAGCCGGTGGGGAGGATCGTGCTCGACCGCAACGTCGCGAACAACTTCGCCGAGAACGAGCAGATCTCCTTCGGCACCGGTGTCCTCGTGGACGGCCTGGACTTCTCCGACGACAAGATGCTCGTCGGGCGCACCTTCTCCTACAGCGACACCCAGCGCTACCGTGTGGGGCCCAACTACCTCCAGCTCCCGGTGAACCAGGCCAGGAACGCGAACGTGCGGACCAACCAGCGCGACGGCCAGATGAACTACTACCAGGACCCCGCCGGGGAGAACCCGCACGTCAACTACGAGCCCTCCATCACCGGCGGCCTGCGCGAGGGGCAGTACCCCACGCACGACGACCAGGGCCCGGAGATCCGGGGCAAGCTCACGCGGGCGCGCATCTCCCGTACCAACGACTACAAGCAGGCGGGCCAGCGCTACCTCCTGATGGAGCAGTGGGAGCGGGACGACCTCGTCCACAACTTCACGACGCTGCTCTCCCAGTGCGACCGCCCGATCCAGGAGCGCATGGTCTGGCACTTCCTCCTGGTCGAGGACGACCTGGGACTGCGCGTCGGAGAGGGACTGGGCATCGGCCCCGAGGACGTGTCCCACCTGAAGCCGCTCCAGAGCCAGGACCTGACCGGGGAGGACCGCGAGCGCCTGGGCCGCCTGGGCCGGAACGGGGCCCGCGACGTGTCGGGGCTGACCATGACCCACTGCGTGCCCAACACCCGGCACGTGGTCGAGCGCTGAGGGCGGCGGCCGTGGACATGGGGAGGGCCCTCGGGAACGCCTCGTCGGCCGTCGGCCGGGGCCTGCTGGCAGGGCTGGTCGGCACCGCCGCCATGACCGTGTCCAGCACGGTCGAGGCACGGCTGCGGGGCCGCGCCGACAGCTCGGCCCCGGCCGACGCCGCCGGGAGGCTGCTCGGCGTCAGGCCGAGGGACGACGCGGGCGGACGCAGGTTCGGCGCCCTCGTCCACTGGGGCTACGGGACCTCCTGGGGAGCGGTCCGCGGGCTGCTCGGCGCCGCGGGCCTGCGCGGTCCCGGAGCGGCGGCCGTCCACCTGGCCGCGGTGTGGGGAGGCGAGCAGGTCGTCCTGCCGGCCACCGGCGCGGCGCCTCCCGCCTGGCGGTGGGGGGCCGGGGAGATCGGCCTGGACCTGCTGCACCACGCGGTCTACGCCTGCGCCGCCGGAGCCGCCTACGAGTGGCTCGACCGGAGCTGATCCGCCGGGACCGCGACGGGCCCCGGCCCCCTCGTCGGGGGCCGGGGCCCGTCGTGTGAGCCCGTTCCGGCTAGCGCCGGGCCCTGCGCGAGGGCGCCAGGAGCAGGCCGAGGGCGATCATGCCCACCCCCAGGCCCAGGTGGAGCCAGTTGTCGGCGTCGTTGAGCGGCACGAAGTTCGCGGCGCTGTCGAAGTCGATCACCAGGCCGTAGAGCCACAGCACCAGGTAGATCACGCCACCGCCGACGAGGAAGAGCTTCGCCGAGGCCGCGGTGCGGGCCATCGCCACCCCGGCCACGCCGAAGAGCAGGTGGACCAGGTTGTGCAGGATCGACACCTGGAAGAGGCCGAGCAGGTGCGCCTCGGAGTGGTGGCCGGCGAACTGCAGCTGGTCGGTGTTCGTGGTCAGACCGGGGATGAACCCCATGATCCCCACCAGCAGGAAGACGATGCCGACGATGAGGGCGGCGAGTCGGATCGGCTGCCGGGACAGCCGGGTCACGCCCTGGGTCGGAGTCCGATCGGACATGATTCCTCCACATTGGTCGGATTAGCCCCATCCGCCCCTCCCCTTCCGGCGAGGGGTATCGCCCCCACTACCCGAAGTGATGCGGAAGACACACCCGGGAGACCCCGGTTCCCGAGGCCTCCCACCTGCCCGGGAGGCCCCGGGGACCGGAGCCGGGCGGGGACACGGCGCGCCCGCCGGGGGACCTCCGCCGCGGCACGCGGTCGGCGGCACCGTCCCGGCGGACACGCCGCGAGCGCCCCGGGGCTCCCTGTCGGTCGTCGGTCTGTCGGTCGTCGGTCTGTCGGTCTGTCGGTCGTCGGTCTGTCGGTCTGTCGGTCGTCGGTCTGTCGGTCTGTCGACAAACGGTCCCGCGGGGGCGACGCTACGCGTGCAGGTCCCCGGGGATCTCGGCGGAGAGCGTCAGGTCGCGGAAGACGGCCCGGAACCCCTCCCGCTCGGGCGAACAGCACATGACCCCGACCTGGCAGGACTCCGGCAGCGGCAGGTACCCCAGCCGCAGGAGGCGCCAGCCCGCGTCGCCGTCGAGGTACTGGACGTTGAGCGCGTCGCCGGTGCGGATCACGCGGAGGGTGACCTCGCCGGTGTGCGCGAGCGGCACCACCGACCAGTCGGAGTGGCCGCGGGTGAGGACCGTGCTCAGGGTGAGCGCGCCCTCGGTGAACTCGACGCCCGCCTTGACCCAGTGCTCCTCGTCCGCCCGGACCATGAGGCCGACCTGGTCGTACTGGACCTCGTAGCATCCGCCGAAGGTGGCCTGGAGGGTGAAGTCCCCGGTCGCGGTCGCGTGCCGGAAGTGCCCGTCGTCGTGGACGAACCCGTAGTGGGTCCGGCGCCAGAAGTCCGTACGGCTTCCGGTCGTGACCGTGAGGACGCCGTCGTCCTCGGTCCAGTGGGGAGGTTCGTTGAGCCAGGTCATCTCGGGGAGCACGGCGCCACCTCTCGGGTCGGGAGACGAGAAGTCTATGGGAGGGCTCCCACGCGGACGGATCGCCATGTCCACAGGTCGACACGGCGACACAGTGACACGGCGACAGGGAGACAGGGCGATACGGCGACACAGAGATGAGGCGGCCGGGAGACCGGGCGGGGAAGCGGTTCAGGGGCGGAGGACCGGCGTACCGGCCCTCCGCCCCTGGCGCCTAGGGGGCGGGGGTGGGCTCGGCGTCGTCCACGTGCAGGTCGACGCCCATGGGCTCCTTCACCATCGAGACGGCGACGAAGGAGACGGCACAGGCCACCACGATGTAGGCGCCGATGGTCCACGAGGCGTCGAAGCTGGTCAGCAGCAGCTCCGCGATCATCGGCGCGAACGCGCCGCCGAGGATGGCGCCGAGCGCGTAGCCGATCGACACGCCCGAGTAGCGGATCTCGGCGGGGAACATCTCCGCGTACAGCGCCGACTGGGGGCCGTAGCTGAGGCCCATGCCGAGGGTGAACACGAAGACCGCGACGAAGTACATCAGGACGTTGCCCGTGTCGATCATGAACCACATCGGCACGGCCCAGGCGGCCAGCATCGCGTAGCCGATCTGGAAGGTGCGCACCCGGCCGATCCGGTCGCAGAGCCATCCGCCGTACAGGGTGGAGATCAGCCAGCCGAACGAGGCGAGCGTGGTCGCCAGCAGTACCGGTCCGCGCTCCATGCCCAGGCCGAACTCCTCCACCGGGCGGGACGCGTACGTCGCGAGGAACGCGATCACGAGGTACCCGGCCGCGTTGTTGGCGAGGAAGATCAGCGCGGAGAGGACGACCTCCCTGGCGTTGCCGCGGAACAGCTGGCGCAGCGGCGCGGAGGCCTTGGCCCGGCGCTCCTGCATCAGCTTGAAGACCGGGGACTCCTCCACGGACTTGCGGATGAGGTGGCCCACGATGATCAGCAGGAAGGACATCAGGAACGGGATGCGCCAGCCCCAGGCCAGGAACGCCTCCTGGCCGATGACCACGGTGATCGCCCAGACGACGAAGGTCGCGAGGATCATGCCGCAGGGGACGCCGATCTGCGGGTAGGCGCCGAAGTAGCCGCGCTTCCCGGTCGGCGCGTGCTCCACCGACATCAGCGCGGCCCCGCCCCACTCGCCGCCCGCGGAGAAGCCCTGGAGGATGCGCAGGAGGATCAGGAGGACGGGCGCCGCCACGCCGATCTGGGCGTAGGTGGGCAGGGCGCCGATGAGGAAGGTGGCCAGGCCCATCATGACGAGGGTGGCGACGAGCACCTGCTTGCGGCCGAACTTGTCGCCGAGGGCGCCGGCGACGATCGCGCCCAGCGGCCGGAAGAGGAACGAGATGCCGATGGTGGCGAACGAGAGCACCTGGGCCACCGCGGGGCTGGTCTCGGACAGCGGTGCGAGGAACAGCGGTGCGAGCACCAGGCCGGCGGCCTGCGCGTAGATGAAGAAGTCGTACCACTCGATGGTCGTGCCGACCATGGTGCCAGCCAGGACGCGGCGGCGCTCCCTTGTCTCGACGGCGTCGGCCGGCACGGGGGCCGCGGGGTCGGAAGGTGCCATTGCTGCTCCGTAGGTTCTCTGCCGACCGGGGGTCGGGTTCTGCTGAGGGGCTCGGCCCTCGGTGGCCGGGAGGACGGTCACCGGTCCGGGGCGCGGTCGCGCGCGCCGGACACGTCGTCCGCGTCCTTCGCGGGGACGTGACGGGGCACACAGACCATACGGACACCATGCCATGTGACTCAAGGCACTTTTGACAAGGGGGTCCCTTTATCGCAGATGAGAGACCCTAACCTGACCGAACGGTCGGTGAGGATTTGGGCACGGAGCGGACAACCAGCCCCGGCCGGAGGGCGCCCGCGGCCCTCCCGGAACGGCGGCCCGGAGCCCGTCGGCGCGGCACCGCCGGGAAGGGGGCTCGGCGAAGGGGGCGCGGCGGCCCCACACGGCGGAGGGGCCCACCGGTTCCTCCGGTGGGCCCCTCCGCCGCCGACGGTGCGCGGCTCCCGCGTTCCGGCGGCGTCCGCCGGCCGGGCGGAACCGCCGTCGCGGGCCGCGTGCGCGCCCGCCCGCCGCCCGGGTCACACCCGGGGCAGGCCGAACTCGTCGTCCAGGGCCGCCAGCTCCTCCTCGAACCGGCTGCGCAGGGCGGCCTTGCGGTCGGCGGGGAGCCAGCTCGCCTCCACCCCGGCCAGGGTCATGGCGCGGAGCCGGTCCGCGGTCGCCCCGATGTCCTCGGACATGATCCGGTACTCGGCGGCCAGGCTCGTCGGGAACATCCCCGGGTCGTCGGAGCAGGGGACGACGTTCAGCCCCGCGTCGAGCATGGCGCGGATCGAGGCGCGGCGCCACGGACGCCACGAGCGGCGCGAGGTGGTGGAGGCGACGGTGAACGCGACCCCCTGCTCGCGGAGCCGCTCCACGACGGCGTCGTCCTCCAGGACGTAGTAGCCGTGGTCGATGCGGTCGCAGCCGAGCAGGTCGAGGCAGGTGATGGTGTTGACCGCGGTGGGGACGTGCTCGGAGGAGTGGGCGGTGCGTCCCAGCCCCGCCCGGCCCGCGAGGGCGTACGCCTCGGCGAAGCGCTCGGGCGGTCCGGCGGTCTCCAGGTTGTCGAGCCCGATCCCGGCGACGTACTCGTGCGGGTGGTCGACCACCTGCCGCACCAGGGCGAGGGCGTCCTCGCCGCTCCGGCTGCGGTCGATGCCCTGGATCAGGAAGCCGCTCATGCCGAAGTCGCGCTCGGCCATGCGGATGCCCTCGGCGTAGGCCTCGACGCAGCCCGAGTAGCCGAGCCCGGCCAGGTGCGCGGGCGGCGCGTCGAAGAAGAGCTCCAGGTGGCGGGTGGAGCTGGTCCGGTGCGCGTCCTCGAAGGCCTCGTAGACGATGCGGGTCAGGTCGTCGGCGTCGCGCAGCACCTCCGTGACCCAGCGCGAGACCTGGAAGAGCGAGTAGGACACCTCCGGCTCGTCGGGGGACCTGTCCTGGGGGACGGGGATGCGCGTGTTCCGGTACAGGTCGGGGTCGGGCGGCAGCGAGTTGATGTCGGCGTACACGCGCTCGGGCTCCGCCGGCAGGTCGAGACCCTCCCTCCTGGCCAGCTCGGCGAAGGTCGACGCGCGCACGGTCCCGATGAGGTGGCAGTGCAGCTCCGCCTTGGGCATCCTGGCGACGTAGTCGGCGGGAAGGCTGTGCGGGGTGTTCATGGGCTCCCGGTCTGGTTGGAAACGGGTGGTACGGGTCGGGCCCCGCTGCGCGGATCGCGCCGCGGGGCCCGTGGGCGGCGCTCTCAGCCCGCGGTGACCTCGCGGGCGAAGCGCTCGACCCACTCGCCGCGCGTGGGGACGAGCTCGGCGGGGTCGAGGGTCCCGTAGCCCGCGGCGATCGGGTCGTCGGCGACGTCGCCGACCACGTCGGTGATCGTGGCGGGCACGGTGGCGTCGGGGTGCACCGGCATGTCCCCGACCAGTTCGGCCGAGGCGGTCTGGGCCTCGGGCGACAGCAGGTAGTCGACGAAGGCGTGCGCGTCCTCCGCGTGCGCGGCGCCGACGGGGATCATCGCCCGGTTGGTGGCCATGTAGGACCCGCTGGCGGGCGGGGTCCAGGCGACCGGCTCACCCGCGGCGACCATCTCCGTCGCGAAGCCGCTCAGCGCGTCGGCGGCCACGATCTCGCCCTGGGCGAGGAGGTTGGTGACCTCCGTCGTCGACGTGTAGAACTGGAGCACGCCGGGGGCCCAGCCGCCCAGGGTGTCGAGGGCGGTATCGATGTCGTAGGGGCCCTCGCCGTAGGTCTCGGCCACACCGGAGACCATCAGCTGGCCCGCGGTGACCGAGATGTCGGGCAGGGCCAGCCGCCCGGCGTGGGCCTCGGAGCCGTAGAGCCCCCAGTCGGCGGCCTCCTCGGCCCCCAGCTCGTCCGTGTTGTAGAGCGTGCCGTTGAGCTGGTAGCTGTACGCCGGACCGGAGTAGCCCTCCTCGACGGCGAAGTCGGCGATCTCCGCGAGGTGGGGGACCTGCTCGGCGTCCACCTCCTGGAAGAGCCCGCCCTCCTGGCCGAGGGCGGCGTAGTAGTCGGAGATGAGGACGACGTCGGACCCGCCCCCGCCCTCCAGGTCCAGCTTGGAGAGGCGGTCGGAGTTGGAGCCGGTGTCGAGGACGACCTCGATCCCGGTCGCCTCCGTGAAGGGGTCGACGACGGCCTCCTGGAACTCCTCCACCCCGAACGGGAAGGTGCTCACGACGAGGGCGTCCGCGCTCTCGTCGTCCGAGGAGGAGCAGCCGGTGAGGACGACCGCGGCCGCGACGCCCGCGGTCAGGATCGGGCCGGGGCGGCGGATGGCGTGGGACATGGCGTGCGGTTTCCTCTCGCCGGACGCCCGGCGGATCCGGGCGGTTCGGAGCGGGCCGGGGTTCCGGTCCGCGGGGGACGGGGTCAGTCGGGCAGGCGCACCAGGGCGCCCTCCCGGGCGTCGACGGTCACCTCGCCCCCGGGCGAGAGGCCCTCGGCCGCACCGCCGCGCACGTCGCAGAGCAGGCGCACGGCCGCGCCGGTGTCGTCGGTCGCGTCCACGGTGACCAGGAGGTCGGCCCCGCGGTAGGCGATGTGGGCCACCGTGCCCCGCAGGAGCAGCCCGCCGGGGCCGGCCGGGGCGTCGGCGTCCGCGGCCCCCGCGGCGACGCGGAGGTTCTCGGGCCGGACCGTGAGGGTCCGGCCCTCGGCGTCGGCGAGGAAGTTCTCGTAGCCCAGGAACTCGGCGACGAAGCGGTTGGCCGGAGCGGGGAAGACCTCGCGCGGCGGTCCCTGCTGCATCACCCGCCCCGCCCGCATGAGCACCATGTCGTCGGACATCTCCAGTGCCTCGTCCTGGTCGTGCGTGACCAGGACGACGGTCAGGCCCGTCTCCGCCTGGATGCGGCGGATCTCGGCCCGCATCTGCACGCGCAGGCGCGCGTCCAGGTTGGAGAGGGGCTCGTCGAGCAGCAGGAGCTTGGGGCGGATCGCGATGGCGCGGGCGAGGGCCACGCGCTGCTGCTGGCCGCCGGAGAGCTTCTTCGGCCTGTTCCCGGCGAGGTGGGCCAGGCCCACCAGCTCCAGGGTCTCCATGACCCGGCGCCGCCGCTCCTCCTTCGCGACCCGGCGGAGCTTGAGGCCGTAGCCGACGTTGTCCGCGACGGTCATGTGCGGGAAGAGCGCGTAGGACTGGAAGACCATGCCCAGGTCGCGCCGTTCCGGCGGAACGCGCGTGCAGTCCCGTCCCGCGATCCGGATGGTCCCCGCGGTGGGCCTGGAGTACCCGGCCAGCATGCGCAGGCTCGTGGTCTTGCCGCAGCCGCTGGGTCCGAGGAGCGTCGTGAGCCGCCCCTCGGCGATGGTCAGGCTGAGGTCGTCGACCGCGGTGAAGTCACCGAACTTCTGGCTGACGCCGACGAACTCGGCAGCGCTGGTCATCGGTTGATACCTCCGAAGATCTTGGCGAAGCCGACGGTGCGTTCGGCGATGACGGCGAGGACGACGGTGCCCGCGAGGATGAGCGTGGCCATCGCCGCGACCATGGGGTCGTAGCTCTGCTGGACGTAGTCGAGCATCGTGACGGGCAGGGTGCGGAACTCCCGGGTCTGGAGCAGCAGGGAGAGCGGCACGTTGTTGAAGGAGGTGACGAAGCTCAGGAGCGCGGCCGAGAAGATCCCCGGGCGCAGCAGCGGCAGGGTCACCGTCGCGAAGGTCCTCAGGGGCGAGGCCCCGAGCCCCCGGGCGGCCTCCTCGACGTGCGGGTCGGCCAGCGCCAGGGACGCCCCCGTGACGCGCACCGCGTAGGGGACCATGAGCGCGGTGTGCCCGAGCGTCAGCGCGGTGAGGCTGTCGAGCCCGAACCCGATCATGAGCTGCTGGTAGAGGGCGAGCCCCACCACCAGTTCCGGGACGATGAGCGGCGACAGGAACAGACCCTCGACCAGGCCCTTGCCGGGGATCCGGCCCCGGTGGATCGCGACGGCCACGGGCACGCCGATCAGCAGCGCGAGCGCGGTGGCCAGCGCCGCCAGCTGGAGGCTCGACACGAGCGCGGTGAGGAAGGGCTCGTAGCCCAGCGCCTCCTCGAACCACCGGGTGGAGAGCCCCTCCGGCGGGAAGCGGAGCGTGCTGCCCGCGGTGAACGCGGTGACGACCACGAACAGGATCGGCACGAGCATGACGACGTATCCGGCGACCGCGAGCGCGGCGGCGACGGGGCGGCGGGTGTTCACGCTGTGGCCCCCTTGCGGCCGAAGGCGGAGGACAGGCCGGAGACGAGGAAGACGAGCACCGTCATGACGAGCGCGGTGGCCGAGGCCGAGGCCCAGTCCACCGTGACGCTGGAGTAGGCGTAGAGCTGGGTGGCGAGCATGCGCTGGCCCGAGCCGCCCAGGAGGTAGGGCGTGGTGTAGGCGGTGACGGCGCCGGCGAAGACCAGGGTGGCCGCCACGACGATGCCCGGCGAGGAGAGCGGCACCACGACGCTCCAGAAGGTGCGGACCCGGCCCGCGCCCAGCCCCCGGGCGGCCTCGTCGAGGCCGGGGTCGACCTGGGCGACCGCCGAGTAGCAGGAGATGACCGCGAGCGGCAGGAACAGCTGGGTGAGGCCGAGGACGATGGCGAGCTCGGTGTAGAGCAGCTGCGGCGCCCTGTCCACGAGTCCCGTCGCGACGAGGGCCTGGCCGACGGCGCCGTTCGCGCCCAGGATGACCAGCCACCCGAAGGTGCGCACGACGTTGCTGAGGAGCAGCGGGAAGATCGCGAGCGCGAGCAGGACACCCGCCCAGCGCGAGGTGGAGCGGGCCAGCAGGTAGGCGATCGGGAACCCGAGCCCGACGCAGAGCGCCGTCACGATCAGCCCCAGGCGGACCGTGCGCCAGATGATGCGCAGGTCGTAGGGGTCCGTGAGCATCCGGCCGAGCCGGGCGAAGACCTCCGCAGCTCCCGTGCCCGGCGGGGAGAAGAGCATCAGCAGCGTCGGGACGAGGAACCCCACGAGCAGGAAGGCCAACCCGGGCACGAGCAAGAGGGCCGACTTGCGTGAGTGCACGGCCTTCCTCCTTCGGGCGTGATGAAACCGGTTGCACAACCGGTTTCACACACCCTAAGGTGCGAAGACGCGTCCACGCAGCATCATCCGTGTAAACACCGTGTAACGACCTGCGAGACCCGGTGGCCGAGCCCGTGCCCCGCGACCGGGCTAGGGTTGACCGACGAGACCTGGAGGCGAATCCGTGCCCACTCTGGCCGACGTGGCCGCGCTCGCCGCGGTGTCGAAGGCGACC
This sequence comes from Nocardiopsis tropica, assembly GCF_042660575.1. NCBI lineage: Bacteria > Bacillati > Actinomycetota > Actinomycetes > Streptosporangiales > Nocardiopsidaceae > Nocardiopsis > Nocardiopsis tropica. Next base: position 190,107 of record NZ_JBHSUF010000013.1, on the reverse strand, counting down.
GCGTCCCGCGCGCTGAGCCGTGAGGAGCTGGTGGCCCCCGAGACCGCCGCCCGGGTCAGGGCCGCGGCGAAGCAGCTGGGGTTCGTCCCCAACCGCGCCGCACGCCAGCTCGCGCGGGGACGCACCGGCATCGTCGCCCTGGTGGTGCCCACCCTCGACAACAGCTTCTTCACGCCCATCATCGGCGGCGCCCAGGCACGGGCGGGGGAGGCCGACCTCCAACTCACCGTGGCGGTGCACCCCCTGGACTCCCCGGACGCGCCGGGGGCCTTCACCCGCCTGGCCAGCCAGGTCGACGGCTTCGTCGTCGTGGCCCCGCGCGGACCGGACGACGTGGTCCGCGCCGCGGGGGAGCTCAAGCCCACCGTGCTGGTCGACCGCGAGATCGAGGGGATGACCTCGGCCGTGGCCGACACCGCGACCGCGTTCGGCTTCCTGGTGTCGCGCCTGGTGGACGACGGCCACGAACGGATCGTCTACGTCGGCGGACCGGCGGGCTCCTGGCAGGACCGCCAGCGGACGGCCGCCGTCACCTCCGCCGCCTCCGGCCGCGCCGAACTGACCGTCCTGGGACCCCACCCCTCCACCTTCGCCGCGGGGGTGGCGGTCGCGCCCTCCGTGCGGGACTCCGGCGCGACCGCGGTGGTGCCCTACGCGACCGCCATCGGGCTGGGCCTGATGTTCGCTCTGGCCGCCGAACCCGCCGGACGCCCCGTCACGGTCAGCTCGGAGCGCATGGTCGTGGAGTCCCTGGCGATGCGCGGCGTACCGGCCATCGACGTCGACGGCGCCGAACTCGGCCGTGAGGCCGCGGACCTGCTGCTCGCCCGGATCGCCGCCGACCCCCGGCACCCCCTCCCGGCCGAGCGCCGGCGCCTGCCCGTGCCGGTGCGCTGGCCCGACACCGCGGAGCCCGTGGACGCGTGACCCGGGACGGCTTCCCCGTCCCGGCCGCGGAGCGCCGCAGGGTCCGCCACCGCGGCGGCGGTGGCGGACCCTGCGGCGCCCGGACGGAGGACGGCCCCGCCCCGGGCGCCCCGTCCCCGGTCAGACGTCCGGGTGGACGCCGCGCGGGGTGAACACCACCTCGCGCGCCCGGCTCGGGGTGACCGCGCCGCGCAGGGCGGGGTCGGTGAGCAGGACGACCGGCGCGACGCGGTTCGGCGAGACCGGGTACCACTCGGCCAGCGCCTCCTCGATGACGGCCCAGGCCTCGTCGCCGGCACCCCGCGCCACCAGGCCGCGGGCCCGGTCCAGGGCGCGCTCGAAGGCGGGCGGCTCCGGGGCCCGGCGGGAGGCGAGCAGGGCGTCCCGCTCCTCGTCGGTCGACGGCAGCTCGAATCCCGTCGCCCCGCCGCCCAGCGCGCGGACCGCGAAGGCCGTGCTCCCGTGGGCGTCCAGTCCGGCGCTGTACAGGTAGAGCGGAAGGGCCTCGGACTCGATCTGCCCGACACCGACCTCGGCCACCACGTGGGGCCGGTGCAGGAGTCCGCGCAGCTCGTGGTGGATCCCGTTGACGTCGAGGAAGGCCGAGAGCACCGCCCTGAGGTAGGCGGCGGCGCCCGACCCCTTCTCCTCGGCCTTGCGGAAGGTCTCCATCGCGTCGGTCACCCGGCCGCGCAGCGCCGCCGCGCGCCCCCGGGCCAGGAGGTCCTCGGCGCCCTCCGGGCGCACCGGCCGGCCCTCCGACCCGCTCAGCTCCTCGAACGAGGCGCGCTCGGCGACGACCAGGTCCGCGAAGGAGCGGTGGCGCTCGCCCAGCCCGGGGTACCAGCTCGCCCACACGTAGGCCGCCCACTCTCCGTCGGGGGAGACGTCCCCCGCGTCGAGCAGCCAGGTCTGCGCGTCGCTGGCGCCGGAGACCACGAGGAACGGGCCGACCAGTCCGTCCTCCCTCAGCTCCTCCTCGTCGAGCATCGCCTCGTCGTGGAAGTCGTCCGCCCAGCCGGCCTCGTCGGCGGAGAGGAGGGCGTACATGAACATGCCCATCCTGGTCCAGCCGTCGGAGGCCCCGAGGAACGACCTGTAACTGGGCGGCAGCGGGGTCCCGAGCCTTTCCTCCAGGGCCGCGATCCGCTCCTCGGAGGCGCCCTCGTAGCCCAGCCAGGACGCGGCGCGCTGTTCGCCGGTCGTCTCCACGAGCTCGCCCGGCTCCAGGACCCGCAGCATGTCGGCGCTGTACTCGGCGAGGAAGGACCGCCAGCTCCCGACGGTGTTCGGGGCGCCCTCCACGAGCTCGGCGGCGATGCCCGCGTACGGCGCCGGCGCCTCCCCGGCCGCGTAGCGGTGGCCGGTGAACGCCTCGTACGAGCGCCTGCCGGAGAAGAACCGGACCCGGCACAGCTGGGTCTCGCCCCCGCCGGAGTTGCGGGTGATCTCCAGCCTCAGGAACCGGTAGGACTCCTCGGAGGCCTCGCCGGTCACGTGGAAGTCGCGGGCGTGGTGCCGCTGCGGGAAGGTCTCGTCGGCGCGCGCGTCGAGGTCCACCCACGTCCGGCCGTCCTGTGAGCCCTGGAGCACCCAGTCCCGGGGGTCGCGGTCGGCGAAGTCGTTGGCCGACTCCAGCGCGTAGTGCCGGACCCGGACGGGCTCCTCCATGGTGAACTCCAGGAAGTCGGCGTCCCGCCAGGAGAGCCACTTGGCGGCCGTCGCGTCGAGCACGTTGAGGGCGACCTCGCCTGCCCTCGCGTGCTCGTTCCCCGCCCGCACCTCGCGCACCCGGTCGGTGATCTCGACCATCGAGGCGGACTCGTCCAGGTCCACGGAGCGCAGGAGGACCGAGCCGCCGCCGCCCTCGCGGTCGGCCCAGCCGAACCGCGAGACCGGCGCCCCGCCGTCCTCGACGAGCAGGCGCAGCTCCTCGTCCGCCCGGCCGCCCGCGACCAGGAAGCGGTGGGGGCCGGCCGAGGTCCGCTGCACCAGACGGCCCCGCCACTCGTAGGAGGTGCCGTCCGCGGCGACCCGCAGGCCGACGAAGGCGGTCATCCCGGGGTCGAACCCGATCACCGCCTCGGCGCCGTCGACGTCCCGCCAGTCGAGTCGGGCGAGCGGCACGGCCGGACCGGCCTCGAACCCGACGACCAGTCCGTGGTCGGAGGTCCACCGCCCCGTCCCGCTCCTCTGCCGTTCGGTGAGGAAGACGAGGGCGGGCATGTGCTCCGGCATGAGGGCTCCAAGTGAGGGGAGGAGGGGAGGGGTGCTGTCCGGCTGCGCGGACGACCGCGCCCCGGGGACGGGGGAAGGCTACGCGCGCGGGCCGACAGTCGGAGCCGCGCGGAACACACGGCCGCTCCGGGGTTCCCGGCCGCTCCGGCGGGCGCCGCGACGGCGGGGCGGCTGGGCAGCTGGGCAGCTGGGCAGCTGGGCTTGACCATGCCGTAGGGGCATGGTTTTCCATGGGTACCGTCGGCGCGTCCGCGCCGGGGGGCGCGAACTTCGAGGAGGGACGGGCATGGCCTGGAGCACCCGGCAATTGGCGGAGCTCGCCGGCACGAGCTTGCGGGCGGTGCGGCACTACCACGAGGTGGGCCTGCTGGAGGAGCCGGAGCGGCGCTCCAACGGCTACAAGAGCTACGGGGTGGCGCACCTGATACGGGTCCTGAGGATCAAGCGCCTGTCGGAGCTGGGGTTCTCCCTGGCCCAGATCGCCGACATGGGCGAGGCCGAGTCCTACCCCGACGAGGCGCTGCGGAGCCTGGACGCCGAGCTGGAGGCCACGATCGAGCGGCTCCAGCGGGTGCGCCTGGAGCTGGCCCTGGTCCTGCGCAAGTCGGCGCCCACCGAACTCCCGCCCGAGATGGCGCTCGCCACCGCCGACGTGGACATGAGCGAGGCCGACCGCTCGTTCGTCGTCGTCATGACGCGGTTGATGGACCCCGCCGCGATGAGCTCCTACAGCGAGGCGCTCAAGGACCGCCGGGTCGTCGAGGAGGAGTCCGATTTCGACGCCCTGCCCGAGGACGCCGACGAGGAGACGCGCCGCGAGCTGGCGGAGCGGCTCGCCGGCCCCGTCCGCGGCCTCCTCGCCGACCACCCCGTGCTGGGGGACCTGAACAGGATCGCGCCGAAGCGCCCCCGGTACGCCGCGGAGACGAGCGTGACCGCGCTCAAGGACCTCTACAACCCCGCCCAGGTCGACGTCATGATGCGCCTGGGGAAGATCCTGCGGGACGACCCGCCCGCGTCCTCGCGGGACGAGGGGGCCTGACGGCGCCCGCGCCCGGCGCGGCACGGGAGGCGTGCCCGCCGCCGGGGAGGGTCGACAAGTGGACGGATCGACGTGTCGGCCCGGCGCCTTGCCGGCTCGGGGACTTGTCGGCGCAGGTGAACGGAGGCCGTGCCGTCCGGGGGCCGCCCCTGTCCCCCGTGCGAGCGACAAGCAGGTGTCCACCGTGTGGTGACGACGCCGACCCGCCGCGTCCGTAGCGTTCTCCCCAGTCGCCGCGTTCCGTCGGGCCGCGCGGTCCGTGCCGCGGTGAACGGCGCCGACGCCCCTGGCGACGTCCGCCCCCTCAACCCGTTCCTCTGGAGGACCCCATGCCCCGCACCGTCCGGGCGACCGCCCTGACCGCACTGTGCTGCACCGTCGCCGTCACGGCGCTCACCGGATGCGGGCCGCTCTCCGACGTGCGGTCCGGCCTGGACGAGGTCCGGACCGACCTGGAGACCGCCGCCGAGGACGTGATGACCGACGGAGAGCTGTTCACGGGAACCAAGACGCTCGAGGTCGGGGGCGGCTCCGTGAACGTGTCCTGTTCCGGCCTCCCTGCGGACGACCGGCCGGTCGTCGTCCTGATGGCCGGGATGGGCGACGGGCTGGACACCATGGCCGACCTCCAGGAGACCCTGAGCGACGGGGACCGGGTCTGCTCCTACGACCGGTTCGGCGAGGGCGCGAGCGACCAGCCGGAGGGCCCCCAGAGCATCGCCGACGTCGGCGAGACCCTGACCGCCGTCCTCGACGACATCGCCGGCGACGGCCCGGTCGTCCTGGTCGGCCACTCGCTGGGCGGGCTGATCGCCGCCCGCTACGCCCCCGACCACCAGGACAGGGTCGCGGGACTGGTCCTGCTGGACGCCACGTCCCCGACGATGCTCGACGACATCACCGGCGTGATCCCCGAGACGGCCACCGGACCGGGCGCCGAGGTGCGCGCCCAGAACCTCGCCGTGTTCGAGGGTGAGAACCCGGAGCAGATCGTCATCGAGAGCAACCCGGAGGTGCGCTCCGCCGGGGACATCCCGACGGAGATCATCCAGCACGGGGTGCAGTACCTCGGGGAGATCCCCGAGTACGGCGCCGACCTGGAGCGCGTGTGGGCCGAGGGCCAGGAGAAGTGGAGCGGGGTCTCCGGCCTCAGCGAGCTCAGCACCGCCGAGGAGAGCGGTCACTACATCCACGTCGACCAGCCCGGGATCGCCGTCGAGGCCGTCCGGCGCGTCACGGACCAGGCCGCCGCCTGACGCCGGGCGTCCGCCCGGCCGCGCCGCGGCCGGGCGGGCGGGCCGGAACGTCCCCGCCGGAACCGCGCCGCGTGTGCGGCGCGCCCCCGCCGGGGACGCCGGCGCGGCCGCCCCCGCCGAACGCGCCGCCCTCCGCACCCGGGTCGGCGTGTCGATCAGGGCACCTGTCGACACGGCCGCTTGTCGACACGGCGACATGACGACCCGTCGATGCGGATCCCCCGCCACAGCCGGATCAGGCCGACCGCGGACCCGCACACCGACGTTCACGACGACAGCACGGTGGAAGCGCTCGAGCGGCTCGGAGGAAGCATCGGCGGAGGATGGGACCGGCCCGGATAAAGGCTCTACGAGCAGCTGATGCCGTACTTTCCAGCAGTACGCAAAAGGCCCCCCGGGTGACCGGGGGGCCTTTTCGTGGGTGGGCGTACCAGGACTTGAACCTGGGGCCTCATCCTTATCAGGGATGCGCTCTAACCGACTGAGCTATACGCCCTCGTTCCGAGGAAACTCTACCGCACCCACCGCACCCGGGCGAACCGGATACCTGACACGGAAGCGAAGGGAGACGCGGCCTCCGCGCCCCTCTTCACTTCCCATTTTACCCCTGGCCGGGAGTGCTCCGTACGCGCTTCGGCCCGGCCCTCCGGGGGAGGGCCGGGCCGGCGCCAAGGGCCTACTCGGCCTCGGACAGCGTCACGTCCACGCCGCCGACCAGGTCGGCGACCAGGTTGTAGACCATCGCGCCCACGGTGGACAGCGCCGTGATCAGCACGATGTTCAGCGCGCCGACCACACCGGTGTAGCCGAGCACGCGTCCCGGCGAGAACCACGCGGCCGGGTTCAGACCGAGCTCGCCATCACCGCCGTCGCCCTCCAGGAGGGCGTCGATCATGCTGGTCAGCTCCTCGAAGACGCCCAGCATCGACAGCGTCGCGTAGATGACGGCGATCGCCACGAACAGGACGATGAAGCAGACCAGGGAGACGACGAAGCTGAACTTCATCACCGACCAGGGCTCCACACGGGAGACCGTCAGGTGCGCCTTCCTGCTGGACAAGGTGGCCTTCACGGCGTTCGGGCCCTCGGGCACCGAGGCCTTCGTTTCGGTCACTGGCGTTCCCCCCGCCTCAGCGCGGTCCTCCGTCACGGGCTCCTCCTCCGCCGGCTCGGCCGGCGCGGACACGGGGGCGACGGGCTCCTCGACCGCAGCCGGGGCCTTCCCGGACTCCGGCTCCGCCTCGGGCTCGGCGGGGGCCTTCGCGTCGTCTCCGGACTCCTCGACGCCCTCGCTCGCGAGCGTCCCGGCGGTCCCGGTGACCTCCGCCCCGACAGTGTCCCTCTCGGCCGTCTCCATGTCCTCGACCCCGGCGGTTCCTGCCGTGTCCGAGTCGGATTCGTTCGTGGTGGTGTTCCGCTGGTTGTCAGACATAGAAACGTTACCGCTGGACTTTCGTTGAGAACGGGTGTTTGAGGCGCTCGGACCCCGTGGGGTTCGCGAAGCGAACCCCACGGTCCTTATCGGGCTTAACGCGCAGTCTAGGCCTCAGGGTTGCGATCCCCGTCGACCGCGTTTCCGTCCGTGTCGGCGGTGGCCTCGGCGGCCTCCGCCACCTCGGCGGCGACGGCGTCGGCCTCGGCCTCTTCCGCGGCCTCGGCGTTGCGCGCCACCGCCACGATCTTGTTGCCCTTGTCGAGGTTCATCAGACGGACGCCCATGGTGGTGCGGCCCGACTGCTTGACCTCGGCGGCCCCGGTGCGGATGACGCCGCCCCCGGACGTGATCGCGAAGATCTCGTCCACCTCGGGGTCGACCATCATGGCGCCGACCAGCTTGCCCCGTGCCTCGACGACCTTGGCCGTCAGGACGCCCTTGCCGCCCCGGTTCTGCACCGGGTACTGCTCGGAGGGGGTGCGCTTGGCGTAGCCGTTCTCGGTGGCGACCAGGACGTCGGTGGAACCGTCGTCCGGGCGGATGACGTCCATGCTGAGCAGGTAGTCGCCCTCCAGGAACCGCATGCCGATCACACCGCTGGTGGCCCGGCCCATCGGCCGCAGCGACTCGTCGGAGGCCGGGAAGCGGATCGCCTGGGCGTCGCTGGAGATGAGCAGCAGGTCGTCGTCGGGGAAGACCAGGCGGGCGGCGATCAGCTCGTCCTCGTCGCGGAGGTTGATCGCGATGATGCCCGCCGCGCGCGCCGAGTCGAAGTCCTCCAGGCGGGACTTCTTGACCAGGCCCTCACGGGTGGCGAGCACCAGGTAGGGCGCGGCCTCGTAGTCGCGCAGCGCCATGATCTGCGCGATCTCCTCGCCCGGCTGGAACGGCAGCAGGTTCGCCACGTGCTGGCCGCGCGCGTCGCGCGCCGCCTCCGGCAGCTCGTACGCCTTCGTCCGGTACACCCGGCCCTGGTTCGTGAAGCACAGGATCCAGTGGTGGGTGGTGGTGACGAAGAAGTGCTGGACGATGTCGTCCTGCTTGAGCTGGGCGCCGCGCACGCCCTTGCCCCCGCGCTTCTGCGCCCGGTAGTTGTCGATGCGGGTGCGCTTGGCGTATCCACCGCGGGAGATCGTGACGACCACGTCCTCCTCCGCGATGAAGTCCTCCATGCGCATGTCGCCCTCGAACGGGATGATGTGCGTGCGCCGCTCGTCGCCGTACTTCTCGACGATCTCCCTGAGCTCCTCGCGGATGATGCTCCGCTGGCGGACGTCCGAGGCGAGGATGTCGTTGTAGTCGGCGATCTGGGACATCAGCTCGTCGTACTCGGCGGTCAGGGCGTTGCGCTCCAGCGCGGCGAGCTTGCGCAGCTGCATGTCGAGGATCGCGCGGGCCTGGATGTCGTCGATCTCCAGGAGGCTCATCAGGCCGGTGCGCGCCTCGTCGGCGGAGGCGCTGGCCCGGATGAGGTTGATGACCTCGTCGATGCGGTCCATGGCGCGCAGCAGCGCGCGCAGGATGTGGGCCCGCTCCTCGGCCTTGCGCAGCAGGTACTTGGTGCGCCGGACGATGACCTCGACCTGGTGCTTGACCCAGTGGCGGATCATCTGGTCCAGGCGCAGGGTCCGCGGCACGCCGTCGACCAGCGCGAGCATGTTCGCGCCGAAGGTCTCCTGGAGCTGCGTGTGCTTGTAGAGGTTGTTGAGGACCACCTTGGCGACGGCGTCGCGCTTGAGCACGATGACCAGCCGCTGGCCGGTCCGGCCGCTGCTCTCGTCCCGGACGTCGGCGATGCCGGTGATCTTGCCGTCCTTGACGAGGTCGGCGATCTTCAGGGCGAGGTTGTCCGGGTTGACCTGGTAGGGCAGCTCGGTGATGACCAGGGTCTGGCGTCCCCGGCGGTCCTCCTCGACCTCGACCACGGCGCGCATGGTGATGGAGCCGCGACCGGTGCGGTACGCCTCCTCGATGCCGCGCTTGCCGACGATGAGGCCGCGGGTCGGGAAGTCGGGGCCCTTGACGCGCTGGATCAGCGCGTCGAGCAGCTCCTCGTCCCCGCTCTCCGGGTTGTCGAGGTACCAGTTGACCCCGTCGGCGATCTCGCGCAGGTTGTGCGGCGGGATGTTGGTGGCCATACCGACCGCGATACCCGAGGAGCCGTTGACCAGCAGGTTCGGGAACCGGGCCGGGAGGACGACGGGCTCGGAGGAGCGGCCGTCGTAGTTGGGCCGGAAGTCGACGGTCTCCTTGTCGATGTCCCGGAGCATCTCCATGGCCAGCGGGGCGAGCTTGCACTCGGTGTACCGCATGGCGGCGGCCGGGTCGTTGCCCGGGGAGCCGAAGTTGCCGTTGGGGTCGACCAGAGGCATCCGCATGGACCACCACTGGGCGAGGCGCACAAGGGTGTCGTAGATGGCGCTGTCGCCGTGCGGGTGGTAGTTGCCCATCACGTCGCCGACGACGCGGGCGCACTTGAAGTAGCCGCGGTCGGGGCGGTAGCCGCCGTCGTACATCGCGTAGAGCACGCGCTGGTGGACGGGCTTGAGGCCGTCGCGGACGTCGGGGAGGGCACGGCCGACGATGACCGACATCGCGTAGTCGAGGTAGCTGCGCTGCATCTCGACCTGGATGTCGACGGGCTCGATCCGGTCCGTCGTGCGCGGGAGCGCCTCCACCGTGGAGTCCGCTCCCTCAGGGGCGTCCGGGTTGTTCGCATCCGTCACGGATGTCGATCCCTTCTACGAAGCTTGTGTTGAGCGTGGTTCACTGCCCGGGACCTCGCCCCGGGCCCGGTCCCTCTAGATGTCCAGGAAGCGGACGTCCTTGGCGTTGCGCTGGATGAAGGCGCGCCGGGACTCGACGTCCTCGCCCATGAGCACGCTGAACATCTCGTCGGCCTGGGCCGCGTCCTCCAGGCTGACCTGGAGCAGCACCCGGCGGTCGGGGTCCATCGTGGTGTCCCACAGCTCGTTGGCGTTCATCTCGCCCAGGCCCTTGAATCGCTGCACCATGTCGCGCGGGCGCGGGTCGCGCTTCCCCTCGGCGATCCCGGCCTCGATGACCCGGTCCCGCTCGGCGTCGGAGAAGGCGTAGCTCGCGTCGCTGCCCTTCTGGTCCCACTTGATCTTGTACAGGGGCGGCGCGGCCAGGTAGACGTTGCCGGCCTCGACCAGGGGCTTCATGAAGCGGAACAGCAGGGTCAGCAGCAGTGTGCGGATGTGCTGTCCGTCGACGTCGGCGTCGGCCATCAGGATGACCTTGTGGTACCGCAGCTTCTCGGCGTCGAACTCCTCGTGGATGCCGGTGCCCAGGGCGGTGATGATCGCCTGGACCTCGTTGTTCTTGAGGATGCGGTCGATCCGCGACTTCTCGACGTTCAGGATCTTGCCGCGGATGGGCAGGATGGCCTGGTTGTGCGGGTTGCGCCCGCCCTTGGCGGAGCCGCCGGCCGAGTCGCCCTCGACGATGTAGACCTCGCACTCCTCCGGGTTGGTGGACTGGCAGTCCGACAGCTTTCCGGGGAGGGAGGTGGTCTCCAGCAGGGTCTTGCGACGGGTGAGGTCGCGCGCCTGCCGGGCGGCGACACGGGCCCGGGCGGCCTGGCTGGCCTTGGACACGACGTCCTTGGCCTCGCCGGGGTTGCGCTCGAACCAGTCGCGCAGGTGCTCGTTGGTGACCTTCTGGACGAAGGACTTGGCCTCGGTGTTGCCGAGCTTGGTCTTGGTCTGGCCCTCGAACTGCGGGTCGGCGAGCTTGACCGAGATGATCGCGGTCAGACCCTCGCGGATGTCGTCGCCGGTGAGGTTGTCGTCCTTCTCCCGCAGCAGCTTCTGGTCGCGGGCGTACCGGTTGACCAGTGTGGTGAGCGCGGAGCGGAAGCCCTCCTCGTGGGTGCCGCCCTCGGCCGTGTTGATCGTGTTGGCGAAGGTGTGCACCGACGAGGTGTACGACTGGTTCCACTGCATGGCGACCTCGACCGCGATGCCGTCGCCCTCTTCCTCGAAGGAGATGATCGACGCGTGCGCCGGCTCCTTCTTGGCGTTGATGTGGCGGACGTAGTCCGAGAGGCCGTCCTCGTAGTGGAAGGTGTTGACGGTCGGGCCGCCGTCGGTGTGCTCGGGCCGCTCGTCGCGGATGGTGATGGACAGCCCCTTGTTGAGGAAGGCCATCTCCTGCATCCGGCGGGCGAGGGTCTCGAACGTGAACGTCGTCGTCTCGAAGATGGAGCCGTCCGGCCAGAACGTGATCTGGGTGCCGGTCTCGTCGGTCGTCTCGCCCTTGACGAGCTCGCCCGTGGGCGCGGTCATCTCGTAGTGCTGGCGCCACACGTGGCCGTGCACGCGGATCTCCACGTCCAGTGCCGTGGACAGCGCGTTGACGACGGAGACGCCGACGCCGTGCAGACCGCCGGAGACGGCGTAGGACTTGCCGTCGAACTTGCCGCCCGCGTGGAGCGTGGTCAGCACGACCTCGACCGCGGGGCGCTTCTCCACGGGGTGGAGGCCGACCGGGATGCCGCGCCCGTTGTCGGCCACCCGCACCCCGCCGTCGGCCAACAGGGTGACCTCGATGGCGTCGGCGTGCCCGGCCAGCGCCTCGTCGACCGAGTTGTCGACCACCTCGTAGACAAGGTGGTGCAGGCCCCGCTCTCCGGTGGAACCGATGTACATTCCGGGGCGCTTGCGAACTGCCTCAAGCCCCTCGAGAACCGTGATTGAACCTGCGTCGTAGGCCAAGTGGGAACACCCTCCTGCTGGGGACGCCTGCCGGCCGTGGCCGGGCGGACGACGGTTGGCCCTCGGCACGGTGATCGAAGGGCCGAGATGCCGCGACACCTGGGGGATCACCGTTCGCCGCACGGGCCGTCCGCCCACCCTCTCCTGGGGGCGTGGTACCGGCTACAGGCGTCTGAAGAACCGTCTCCATGATACCCCGCGCGGTACGACAAAGTGGCATTGGCGGCCCTGTGCCGCATCACAACGAACGTTCAGGGAGGGAGCCGACTCCCTACACGCGGGAGGGGTCTCCCGCAAGTCCCGGCGCGCTTCAGTGGCGTTGGGCCGGACGTCGGGGACGTGCCGCCCGCCCCGGATCGCGCACCCCGCACCACGTACCCCCGGTAGCACACCACCCCCGGGAGGACCGCGTTCACCTGCGGCTATCCACAGCCTGTGGACGGTCCGGGCCTCCCCCTCCGCGGAGCGGGAGGCCCGGAAGGCCGTTCAGCGGCGCCGGAAACCGGGGCCCCGGACCTTGATCGCGACGACCGTCCCGTCGCCCAGCTCCTCGTTGAGGCGGCGCATCAGATCGCGCACCATCGCTCGTGCGTGGGCTGCCATCGTCGGCGAATCGGCCACCACGACCAGTTCGCCCTCCGAATAACTTTCGGGGCGCAGATGCTCGGCATTGAATTCGCCCACGATGTCCGACCAGCGGCCGAAGACGCCCCCGATCGCCACCTGTTCCTGCCACCCGTGCTCGATGAGCCAGGTCCGCACGGCCTCGCCGAACAGCTGCGGCTCGTTGCGTGACCGCATCCGGCCACGCCTCCGCGAACGCTGGGATCCGCGGGGGACGGCGCCGCGGTCGCGCGCCTCGGCCCTGGCCCTCGCGAGAGCCTGGCGCGCGAGGTCGGCCCCGGACGCCACGGGCTCGGCGGGCGCCGCGGGGACGGGCGGGGAGGACGGTGCGGACGGAGCCGGGTCGGGGGGCCGGAGTGCTCCGTCCACAGCCTGTGGACGGAGCGCGCCCCCGCCGAGGACCGATGCCCCCGCCCCCGGGCCGGGGCCCGGGGATCCGCCCGGCGTGTCCACAGGCTGTGGACGGTGGTCACTCACCCTCGACGGCCCCCTCGCGCACTCCGAACCGCGCCCCGTCCAGCTCCTCGGGGATGTCCTCGGCGACGGCGGCGGTCACCAGGACCTGCTCGGCGTCGCGCACGCGCTCGGCCAGCCTGCGGCGCCGCTCGCTGTCGAGCTCCGCGAACACGTCGTCCAGGATCAGCACCGGGTCGTCCCCGTCCGCTCTCAGCAGCTCGAACGCGGCGAGCTTGAGGGAGAGGGCGTACGACCAGGACTCGCCCTGGCTCGCGTACCCCTTGGCCGGCATGTCGCCGAGCTGGAGGTGGAGGTCGTCGCGGTGCGGCCCCACCAGGCTGATCCCGCGCTGGAGCTCCTTGTCGCGCGCCTCCGCCATGGCCGCGCGAAGGGCGTCCGCGAGCCGGGGGCGGTCCTCGGGAAGCCCGGCGCCCTCCGGCGCCGCGGAGCTCCGGTAATGGGGGACCGCCGGCCCGCCCGAGTCGGTCAGCCCGGCGTAGGCCGCACCGATCCTCGGTCTCAGCTCCTCCACCAGTGCCAGCCGCGCCGCCAGCAGCTCCGCCCCCGCCTCGGCCAGGTGGTCGTCCCAGACCTCCAGCGTGCTCAGGTCGGGCGCCGCGCGCTGCTTGAACATGCGACTGGAGGCCGACTTGAGCAGCGCGTTGCGCTGCTTGAGCACCCGGTCGTAATCGGAGCGCACCCCCGCCATGCGGGGCGTGCGGGCCACCAGGAGGTCGTCCAGGAAACGGCGCCGCTCACCGGGGTCGCCCTTGACCAGGGCCAGGTCCTCCGGCGCGAACAGCACCGTGCGCAGGATCCCCAGGACGTCGCGCGGCCGGCCGGCCGCGGCCTGGTTGATCCGGGCGCGGTTGGCGCGGCCGGGGTTGAGCTCCAGGTCCACCACCATGGACCGGTCGTCACGGACGACCTTGGCCCGGACGATGGCGCGGGGCGCGCCCATGCGGACCAGCGGGGTGTCGGAGGAGACACGGTGGCTCCCCAGGGTGGCCACGTAGCCGATCGCCTCGACGAGGTTGGTCTTGCCCTGGCCGTTGGACCCGACGAACACGCTCACGCCCGGAGCCAGCTCCAGCAGCGCGGACTCGTAGGAGCGGAAGTCGGCCAGTTGCAGGTGGGATACGTACATCCGGCCTTCCTCCTGGGGCTGGAGCGCGGACTTCGGGCGGAGAAGGGTGCGGTGGTCCCGGGGACGGGCACGAAGGCGCGTCCCCGGGGAGGAGCGGTGCGGGAGCCCCGCACCCGGGCGGGCGGCGTACGGCACGGACCGTGCCGGGGCGCGGGCGCCTCGGGCCCGGGGGAGAGGGGCGACGGCCTAGGGCTCGTCGTGGTCGTCGGCGGCGCCGGCCTTGGTGACGGCGTGGCCGCCGAACTGGTTGCGCAGCGCGGCGACGACCTTCATCGCGGGGCTGTCGTCCTGGCGGGAGGCGAACCGGGCGAAGAGCGCCGCGGTGATCGCCGGGGCCGGGACGGCGAGGTCCACGGCGGCCTGGACCGTCCAGCGGCCCTCGCCGGAGTCCTGGGCGTAGCCGCGCAGCTCCGCCAGGTCCGGGTCCTGCTCCAGGGCCCGGGAGAGCAGGTCGAGCAGCCACGAGCGCACGACCGTGCCCTCGCGCCAGCTCTCGAACGTGCCGGGCACGTCGTCCACGACGTCGGAGGCGGCCATGAGCTCGTAGCCCTCGGCGAAGGCCTGCATCATGCCGTACTCGATGCCGTTGTGGACCATCTTCACGAAGTGGCCGGCGCCGACGCCGCCGGCGTGCACGAAGCCGCCGCCCTCGTCGGGGGTGAGGGAGTCGAAGACCGGGCGCGCCCGCTCGATGTCGGACGCCGCGCCGCCGACCATGATGCCGTAGCCGTTCTGACGGCCCCAGACCCCTCCGCTGACACCGGCGTCGACGTAGCCGACGCCCCTGGCCGACAGGGCCTCGGCGCGGGTGCGGTCGTCGACGTAGTGGGTGTTGCCGCCCTCGATGACGAGGTCGCCCGCCTCCAGGAGGTCGCCGAGTTCGGCGACGGTGGCGGAGGTGGGCTCCCCCGCGGGGACCATCACCCAGACGGTCCGCGGAGCGGCCAGTCGGCCGACCAGCTCGGCCAGGGTGTCGACGTCGCGCTCCTGCGAGGCGACGTCGTAGCCGATGACCTCGTGGCCCTTCTCCCGGAGCCTGGCGGCCATGTTGCCGCCCATCTTGCCGAGACCGATCATGCCGATCTGCATCGTTGTACTCCCCTTCGCCACCTGCGGATGGAAGCCGACCGGCCCGGGGCGGAAGCCGCGGGCCGGGTCCGGCGGACGCCAGTCAATCGAACCTGTCCGGATCAGCCGGGCTGGCGCACCGGCATGATCAGGTAGCGGTACTCGGGGGCCGAGCCCTCCTCCGCCGGCTTCCCGGTGAGGATCGACGGCTTGGTCGAGGTGGTGAAGTTCATGCGGGCGACGTCGGTGCCGATGGCGCCGAGCCCGTCCAGCAGGAACCCGGAGTTGAAGGCGATCTGGATGTCGTCGCCGTCCAGATCGGCCTCCAGGACCTCGACCGCCTGGGCCTCCTCGCCGGTACCGGCCTCCAGGACCAGCTGGCCCTGGGTGAAGGAGAGTCGCAGCGGGGTGTTGCGCTCGGCGACGAGCGAGACGCGCTTGACCGCCTCGACGAACTCGGCGCGCCCCACCTCGGCGACCGAGTTGAACGTGTCCGGCAGGAGTGCCCGGTACTTGGGGAACTCGCCGTCGAGCAGGCGCGTGGTGGTGCGGCGGCCGCCGCCCTCGAAGCCGATCATGCCCTCGCCGGAGTCGCTGCTGGCGAGCGCGATGGAGATCTCGGCGCCGGAGGTCAGCGACTTGGCGGTGTCGTGGAGCGTCTTGGCGGGGACCAGCGCGACCGCGGAGAGGTCGGGGTTCTCGGGCTTCCAGGTCAGCTCGCGCACGGCCAGGCGGTAGCGGTCGGTGGAGGCGAGCGTGATCGTCTCGCCCTCGATCTCGACGCGGACGCCGGTGAGCATCGGCAGGGTGTCGTCGCGCCCGGCGGCCACGGCCACCTGGCTGACGGCGGCGGCGAAGGCGTCGCTGCCGATGGTCCCGCTCACACCGGGCATCTCCGGGAGCGTGGGGTAGTCCTCGACCGGCATGGTGTTCAGCGTGAACTTCGCGCTGCCGCCGGTGACGACGACCTTGGAGCCGTCGGTGGCGACCTGCACAGCCTGGGGAGGGAGGTTGCGGGTGATCTCGGCGAGGAGCTTGCCGGTGACCAGGACCTGGCCGGGCTCCTCGACCTCGACGTCGACCGCCGCCTGGGTGGACACCTCGTAGTCGAAGCCGGACAGGCGCAGCTGCTGCCGGCCCTCGAACTCGCCGGCCTCCAGCAGGATGCCGACCAGGACCGGCACCGAGGGGCGCGTCGGCAGTGTGCGCGCGGTCCAGGCGACTGCCTCGGCCAGGACGTCGCGTTCGACCCGGAACTTCACTTTCCGACTCACTTTCCGCACGACCGGCAGTACCGGTCGAAGCCTCAACGTTGCAGCTCGTGGGGTGTCTGTGGGTCTGCCGGAGTACTCCGTCGACAGGGCTGTGGACAGCGCCTGGGAGCCGGCTCGGATCCCGTAGGGGCCACCGCTCGGATGTGGGCGGCGGAGGACAGGGGCGAGACCACACGTTACCCGGATTCCTCCCCTGCCGCTGACAGCTCGGCACCGGTCTGTCGTCGCTGTCGTCTCGGGGCTTTGTCCACAGATTTTCCGCGAAGCTGTTGTGAAGCCACTCTTGGGTTAATGAAGGTGCGCCGTAGTAGTAGGGCCTGTGGATAGTGTGGATAACCATCATTGTCGCAGGTCAGACTGCGAATTTTTGTCCACAGGTCCTGTGTGTAACCCTGTGCGTAAGTCGGGCCCCTTGTGGACAACCGAGGGGCCCCTCGGGTTGTCCACACCGCGTCCACAGGTTCGTCCACAGGTTTTCCCCAGCTTGTCCACAGTGGGGCGGGGTGTGGACGGGAAGGGGTCGGCTTCGGCGTCCACAGAGAAGGGGTGGGTTACCCACAGCTTCGACGCGGTTGTCCACAGCTTGTCCACAGGGTTGTCCACAGATTTCGACCCTCTCCTGTGGATAACTTCCGCGAGAATCCGCCAAAGTTTTTTTCCGACACCCTCCACAGACCACCCGAACGCGGACAAAGAGTCTGTGCACAGGTTTTTCCACAGGGCCTGCCTCCGCCATGTGGCGTGAACAGGGGCGGAGCGTCGCCAGACGTCCGCGGACGCCGGTGTGGGGAGGGCAACAGCGGGGGCGCCGACCCCGGAACCAGGCGAAACGAAGAGTGTCGCGGACGGACCGCGGCGGCCCCGCGCAGGGGCCGTGAACCCCGACAAGGCGGGGCGTTCGTCCCCACAGGCCTGTGGATAACTCCGGGGGAGGCGGCGGGCGGGGCGTCCGCGGACGACAAGTCGCCATGTCGCCCCGTCGACGGGACGACATGTCCGCAGGAGCCGGGGCGCGGTCCCGCCCGGTCCGTGCGGGAGCGTGAGGGGGAGCCGTCCGCCCCCCGGGCGCCCGCCGGGGCCGCACGGGAGCGGGACAGGGGCGGCCCCGTACGGACAGGGGCGGGAACCGTGGAGGGGCCCGCCGGTCGGCGGGCCCCTCCACGGTCGGGAGCGGGATCAGGGCAGCGAGGGCTGGTCCTTGATGCGGCTGGTGAGCTCGTGCACCTGGTTGTAGATCGACCTGCGCTCGGCCATCAGCGCGCGGACCTTGCGGTCGGCGTGCATGACCGTGGTGTGGTCGCGCCCGAACTGCTGACCGATCTTGGGCAGCGACAGATCGGTCAGCTCCCGGCACAGGTACATGGCGATCTGCCTGGCGGTCACCAGGACCCGGGAACGCGACGTCCCGCACAGGTCCTCGACCGTCAGGCCGAAGTACGCGGCCGTCTGGGACATGATCGCCCCGGCCGTGACCTCCGGGACCTCCGTGCTGGGGACCAGGTCGCGCAGCACCTGGCTGGTGAGGTCGAGGTCGACCGACTGCCGGTTGAGGCTCGCGAAGGCGGTCACGCGGATCAGCGCGCCCTCCAGTTCGCGGATGTTGGTGGAGATCTTGCTGGCGATGAACTCCAGGACCTCCGGCGGGGCCGCCAGCCCCTCCTGCGCGGCCTTCTTGCGCAGGATCGCGATCCTCGTCTCCAGCTCGGGCGGCTGGACGTCGGTGAGCAGGCCCCACTCGAACCGGCTGCGCATGCGGTCCTCCAGCGTGGTCAGCTGCTTGGGCGGCCGGTCGCTGGAGATGACGATCTGCTTGTCGGAGTTGTGCAGCGTGTTGAAGGTGTGGAAGAACTCCTCCTGCGTCTGCTCCTTGTTCTCCAGGAACTGGATGTCGTCCACCAGGAGGACGTCGATGTCCCGGTAGCGACGGCGGAACCCGTCCGCCTTGCCGTCCCGGATCGAGTTGATGAACTCGTTGGTGAACTCCTCGGAGCTGACGTAGCGCACACGCGAACCCTCGTAGAGGCGGTGCGTGTAGTGCCCGATGGCGTGCAGCAGGTGCGTCTTGCCCAGGCCGGAGCCGCCGTGGATGAACAGCGGGTTGTACGCCTTGGCGGGCGCCTCGGCCGCCGCGACCGACGCCGCGTGCGCGAAGCGGTTGCTGGAGCCTATGACGAAGGTGTCGAACGTGTACTTGGGGTTCAGTCGCGCGTGCTCGCCGGGGGGTACCTCCGGCGAGCGCCCCGGCGGCGGGGCGGGGGAGGGCGCGGAGGGCCTCGGCGACGCCCGGACGGGCTCGGGCGGGGGCTCGGGGGCCGGGTCCTGGTCCCGGGAGGCCTCGTCCGGCTCCTCCTCGGGCCGCCGGTCCCCGGCCGCGAACTGCTCGGAGCCGGCGGCCGGGCCCCGCGGGGTCTCCCAGCGGTTGGGCTGGTCCCAGCCGGGCCCGCTCCAGCTCTGCTGCTGCCACGACTCCGGTTCCCGTCGGCCCTCCCGGGCGGAGGGCTGCTCCCACAGGGGGGAGGTCGGGGTCTCCTGCGGTGTGGCGAACGTCTGCTGGACCCAGGGCGCCGGGACGTCGCGGGCCGCGTACGCCGACGGGTCCTGGCCGTCCGGGGCGGGGCCGGGGCCCGCGTGCGGGTCCGCCTGGCCGGTCATGCGGCCGGCCGGGGGGACGGGACCGCCGTCCGCGGCGTAGGCGTCCGGGGAAGGGGTGGGACCGAGCAGGTCGGCGTGTCCGGCCTCCCCCGACGGTCCGGAGGGCCACTGCCGTCGGGCCGTCGGCGGCGCGTGGTGGGCGCCCGCTCCCGCGGCGGCGTCCTCCCGGGCGTGTCCGGATGGGGCGCCCCCGCTTCCCGGGAGCCTGTCCTCCTGCGACGGGGCCGGGCGCGCGTGCTGGCCCCGGGCGCCGGCCCGCGACTGCGGGGTCGGGCCGTGGGGGGTGGCGGGGGCCGTCGGCGAGGACGGCCCGGCCGAGGCGACGCCGGGCGTGCCGGGGGAGAAGGTGTGCCCGCGGTCGGCCTCCGCGCCCCGCGTGGCCGAGGGGCCGTAGGAGGCCGACGGCGCGGGGGTGGGGGGCGGGGTCGGCACGGCGGTCGGGTCGACCGTCACCGCGACCCGGATCTCCCGTCCCAGGTGGGCGGAGAGCGCCTTGCTGATGGCGGGGTAGAGGCGCGTCTCCAGCACCTTCTTGGTGAACTCGTTGGGCGCCGCGATCAGCGCGGTGTCCTCGATCAGGCCCAGTGGCCGGGTCTGCGGCAGCCATGCCCTCTGGTGCGCTGGCAGGGAGTCGTTGTCGATCCCGTCCAACACGCTGGACCAGACCATTGCGAGGTTGACCTGTGCGTCAGCCAAGGTGACCTGCCATGGGTGCTGTCCCTTCGGTGCGGATCAGTGCGTTGCGGGTGGAGCAGGAGGGGACGGGGGACGGGGAGCCCGCGGAGTGTCGTCGGTCATGCGCCGCGGGAGCCGGAGGCCTCGGGGAGCGGCTTCCCATTGTCCTCCCCCCGGGGCAGTGCCGGGGCAGGGGAACTCGGCCAGGTGGGCGTTTCGGTGCGGTTTGGTCCTGTGGATAACCTCACTGCCCGAGATCGGCCTCGCATGCGGGCGCGGCGGGGTATCCACAGATCCAGGGCGTTGTCCACAAGTTGTCCACAGGTTTATCCACAGGATGGCAGATCTCTGTGCACAGTGCGGAGTTGTCCACAATTCGCAGGTCAGTGCATGTGTAGGCGGGATGGCTCGTGGGCCGGGCGTGGAGCGGGGCGGTGGCGTCAGAAGTTATCCACAGGCTGAGGTTATCCACAGAAGTGGGCGGACGTGGAAGTCGCACGGACCTGTGGACAACAAGTTGTCCACAGGCTGGTGGGTCCCGGTGCCGGAGGGGCCCGGGGTCCGGGCGGCCCCGGAGGCCGGGCCGGCGCCGCCGCGGACGGGTCTGATTTGACCGCGACCACACCAGGTCGTATCTTCTTTATGCTTATGCCGACCATCCTGCCTGCGCACGTGTCGTCACGGTTGCGCGGCTGCGGTTCATGCACCCTGGGACCCCGCATATCCTGGGGGTCCGTCGTAGTACTTTCCTGACACGCCCCTGGAGCCAGTAGTGAGCAAGCGTACGTACCAGCCGAACAACCGGCGTCGCGCGAAGGTCCACGGCTTCCGGCTGCGCATGCGTACGCGCGCCGGTCGCGCCATCATCGCCTCGCGGCGCCGCAAGGGGCGCGCGGCGCTGACCGTGAGCCACTAGGCCACGCTCAGCCCCAAGTTCTCAGGGACCGGTCCGGCCTTCTCGCCGGCCGGTCCCTTTTTCGTGGGGAGAAGTCCCGACACCGGAGGAGCGCGGATGCTGTCGCCGAGGAACCGGATGCGCCACAGTGCCGAGTTCGCCTCCGTCATGCGCTCCGGCAGGCGCTCGTCGCGCGACGCCGTGGGCGTCGTCTACCTCGCACCCGCGCCCGGAACCGCCGACCCGGCGGTTCCCGCGGACCCGCCGCGCGTCGGCTTCGTCGTCAGCAAGGCGGTCGGGGGAGCGGTGGTGCGCAAGCGCGTCCAGCGTCGGCTGCGCCATGCCATGCGGCCCCTCTTGGCTGTTCTGCCAAACGGTAGCCTGCTGGTAGTGCGTGCCAAGCCCGCCGCCGCCTCCCTGCGGCAGGAGGACCTGGCCGCGCAACTCGACAGCGCGATCGCCGCGGTGGTGCGCCCCCGCGGATCGTCGTCGCGTCGCCGGCGCGGTCGCGGGGGAACCCGGCCGCCCGAGGCGGATCAGGCGAAGAGCGAAACAGCGGGGAACCGCCGCCCGGACGAGGGCGGAGAACGGTGGGCGAGCCGATGACCGAGCACAGACCGACGGCGTTCGCGCGTGTGCTGATCCTGCCCATCCGGGGCTACCAACGCTTCATCAGCCCGCTCTTCCCCCCGGTCTGCCGTTTCTACCCTTCGTGCAGCACGTACGCCGTCCAGGCGCTGCGGGTGCACGGAGCCCTCTACGGGTCGTGGTTGGCGATCAGGCGTATCGGCCGTTGCCACCCCTTCAACCCGGGGGGTCTTGATCCGGTTCCGCCGCCCAGGGGGCGCCGGAACGAGGAGTCCGAGGAGTCTACGGGCGAGGCCGGTCACGCCGGAACCGCTTCCGGGGACCAGTAGCTGAACCGAAGCAAATAGGAGTTGGCCGGTGCTGGACTGGCTTTACAACATCGTCGGCTGGATCTTGGTCCAGATCCACGCGGGTCTGACCTTCGTCGGCCTCGACACAGACAGCGGTTGGGCCTGGGGCCTGTCCATCGTGCTGCTCACCGTGCTCATGCGGCTCCTGCTCGTCCCGCTGTTCGTCAAGCAGATGAACACGCAGCGGAAGATGCAGGACATCCAGCCGAAGATCATGAAGCTGCGGGAGCGCTACAAGCACGACCAGCAGCGGCTCCAGCAGGAGTCCATGAAGCTGTACCAGGAGAGCGGCACCAACCCGATCATGGGTTGCCTCCCGCTCCTCCTGCAGATGCCGGTCTTCTTCGCGCTCTTCAGCGTCCTGCGGAGCGTCGCCGAGGGCAACGCCCAGTACAACTTCACGCCGGAGCTGGTGGAGAGCGCGCGCCAGGCGCTGATCTTCGCGGCCCCGGTCGCCGCGCAGTTCAACAGCTCCCCCGAGGAGCTGACGGCACTCGGCGCCACCGACCCGATCATGGCCAAGGTCATCATCGCGATCGCCTGTGTGGTCATGGGGACCACGACCTTCCTCACGATGCGTCAGAGCATGAAGCGCAGCATCTCGCAGATGCCTGACAACCCCATGATGCAGACCCAGAAGATCATGATGTACATGGCGCCCCTCTTCGGGCTCTTCGGTCTGGCGATGCCCGTGGGCGTGCTCGTCTACTGGGTGACCTCCAACGTCTGGACGATGGTCCAGCAGCACTTCCTCTACCGGAACCAGCCCGTTCCCGGTCAGGCCGACGACAAGGCCAAGGGCGGCGCCTCCCCGAGCGGTTCCGCCAAGGGCATGCTGGGTCGAAAGAAGGCTGCCGAATCCGCTCCTGAGCCGAAGGAACAGCCTAAGATCGAACGCAAGCAGCCGAAGAAGCAGCCGCGCTCCAAGCGCTCCGGTGGCGGTTCCCAGTAGGGGCCTCCCGGCTTCGCGTCGGTTGCGGGGACTTTCGAGTGCGCAGGCGACAATGCCCCTGAGGCGTACGACGGCCAGGGCGTGATGGATGAGGAGACGGGATCGCTGTGGGCAGTAGCGAGGAAGAGAACGGTGGAGTAGCGGTGGCTGAGGCGCCTGAGGCCGGAGTCGACGTCGAGGCCCTGGAGAACGAGGGCGACATCGCCGCGGACTACATCGAGGGACTCCTCGACATCGGGGACTTCGACGGCGACATCGACATGGACGTCGAGGGCGACCGTGCGATGGTCTCCGTCGTGGGGGCCACCCTCGACGAGCTGATCGGTGAGGACGGCGAGGTGCTGGAGGCCCTCCAGGAGCTGACCCGTCTGGCCGTCCACCGGGCGACGGGCGAGCGCAGCCGGCTGATGCTGGACATCGGCGGCTACCGCGAGGGCCGCCGCAAGGTGCTCTTCCAGATCGGGACCGAGGCCGCCGACAAGGTCAAGGAGTCCGGCGAGATCCACCCGCTGGAGCCGATGACCCCGTTCGAGCGCAAGGTCGTCCACGACGCGGTGGCCGCTGCGGGCCTGCGCAGCGAGTCGGAGGGCGAGGAGCCCAACCGCTACGTCGTGGTGCATCCCGCCTCGTAGGACGATCATCCCCAGGGGGTGTCGGTGTTTCACGTGAAACACCGACACCCCTTCTCTGTGTCCGCCTCCTGTGCCCGCCTCCCGTGTGCGGCGGGCGGACGCCCCGGGAGAGGCCGCCCCGGGACGGAGCGCCTGCCGTGAGAGGTCTCCGGCCGCCTTGCGCGGTACCGGACCGCCGGGGGTGACCGTGAGGGCCCCGGTCGGGCGAGCGGGTATGTCGACACATCGACGGGCCGGGGTCGGCATGTCGCCGTGTCGATGTTTCACGTGAAACGCTGCGGGACAGAGAGCGGGGTGGGGGAGCGTTTCACGTGAAACACTCCCCAGGGAGGCTTTCGGAGAGTGAGGGCACACTGCGGACACGCCCTCGGGAAGGGCGTCACGTGAAACCCTGGTGCCGCCCGCACGTAGGATCATGAAGGATCTTTTCTCACGCGCGCGGAACCGTGATCCGCAGCGCGCATCCCCCTCTCCGACCGATGCCGCGCCGCGCGCGGAGTCCCGGGTGCGGCGGACCGAGCATGGAAGTGACGATGGACGAGTTCCGACAGGTGGTGACCGATGACCTCGGATGTTGAGGAGCCCGGCGCCGCGCCACCCGCCCCACCAGCACAGGCGGAGGCGGTCTTCGGTGACTCCCTGCCGAAGGCGCGGCGCTACGCCGAACTACTCGCCGACGACGGGGTGCGTCGCGGTCTGATCGGCCCGCGGGAGGTGCCCCGCCTCTGGGAACGCCACCTCATCAACTGCGCCGTCGTGGAGGAGCTGATCCCCGAGGGCGCCGAGGTCGTGGACATCGGCTCGGGCGCCGGCCTTCCGGGGCTGGTGCTCGGAATGATGCGCCCCGACATCCGCATGGTCCTCCTGGAGCCGCTGCTGCGCCGGACGGTCTTCCTCGACGAGGCGGTCGAGATCCTGGAGCTGTCCAACGTGGTGGTGCGCCGGGGGCGGGCGGAAGAGGCCCACGGGCAGCTGCTGACCGACTTCGTGACGGCCCGTGCCGTCGCGCCCCTGCCCCGGCTCGCCGGCTGGGCCCTGCCGCTCCTGCGCAAGGGCGGCAGCCTGCTGGCCCTGAAGGGGGAGCAGGCGGAGGCCGAGCTGGCAGCCGGCCGCGAAGACGTTTCCCAAATGCGGCCGAGCGTTAGCGATGTGATCAGGGTGGGGCGGGGTAAAGTCGATCCCGCTACCACGGTCGTTCGCGTCACGGTGACATCCGACGGTGGTCCGCCCGCGTCAGCAGGTTCCCAGAAGGCGCGGGGCGGCAAGAAGAAGCGCGGACGGAAGAGGTGAACTCATTCGTGCCCCAGAATCCAGCCGACAACGCCGATGTTTCACGTGAAACATCCCCGGGCGCCTATGGAGACCTGCTCGGTGATTCACGTGAAACACCGGCCGGATCCAACTACGGCGTCCCCGACACCCCCCTCGCCCGAGCGGCCCACGCGGCCATGGCGGTTCGCGGGCACGACGAGGTCTGGCCCCGCCCGGCGGCCTGCCGGGTGATCGGCGTCGCCAACCAGAAGGGCGGCGTCGGCAAGACGACCACGACGGTGAACATCGCCGCGGCCCTGGCGATGCACGGGCAGCGGGTCCTCGTGGTCGACCTCGACCCCCAGGGCAACGCCTCCACGGCCCTCGGCATGGAGCGCGACACGCAGACCCGCTCCATCTACCACTGCCTGGTCGAGGACGAGGAGATCCGCAAACTGGCCCAGCCGGTCCCGGACATCCCGAACCTGTGGTGCGCCCCGGCCACCATCGACCTGGCGGGAGCGGAGATCGAACTGGTCTCCCTCGTCGCGCGCGAGGCCCGGCTCAAGCGTGCCTTCGCCGCGTACGACACGTCGGACCTTGACTACATCCTCATCGACTGCCCTCCCTCGCTCGGCCTCCTCACGGTCAACGCGATGGTGGCGTGCGACGAGGTGATGATCCCGATCCAGTGCGAGTACTACGCCCTGGAGGGTCTGGGGCAGCTGCTCCGCAACGTGGAGCTCGTCCAGTCCCACCTCAACCCGGGGCTGGCGGTCAGCACCATCCTGCTGACGATGTACGACGGCCGGACCCGCCTCTCGCAGCAGGTCGCCGACGAGGTGCGCTCGCACTTCAAGGAGACCGTCCTGGACACCCTGATCCCCAGGAGCGTGCGCGTGTCCGAGGCGCCGAGCTACGGCCAGTCGGTGATGACCTACGACCCGGCGTCGACCGGGGCGGTGGCCTACCTGGAGGCGGCTCGCGAGATCGCCCA
The DNA here is from genome assembly GCF_042660575.1 of Nocardiopsis tropica. Lineage (NCBI taxonomy): Bacteria > Bacillati > Actinomycetota > Actinomycetes > Streptosporangiales > Nocardiopsidaceae > Nocardiopsis > Nocardiopsis tropica. Next base: position 164,909 of record NZ_JBHSUF010000013.1, on the reverse strand, counting down.
CCGGGCGCGGGCGATCGCCGGCTGACGCCGGATGTTTCACGTGAAACACGGTCTCCGCCCGACCGGTGGGGCCGGGCGGAAAGTTCACAAGGAGTGTGGAGGGAGTTGCCGGTGAGCCAGCAGCGGCGCGGTCTGGGCAAGGGACTGGGGGCGCTGATCCCGCAGGGGCCGCCCGCCCCCGCCCCGGCGGAGAGAGAGCGGGAGACGGCACCGCCGCCCGCGCCGGAGCCGGTGGAGGTGCGTGACACGACAGCGGTGCCCGGCCCGGCCGAGATGCCGGACGGCACGTACCTGGAGGAGGTCAAGCTCTCCGACGTACGGCCCAACCCCCGCCAGCCCCGGAAGTACTTCGACGACGAGGCGCTGGAGGAGCTGCGGGAGTCGATCGTCGAGGTCGGCCTGCTCCAGCCGGTGGTCGTGCGCAAGCTGCCGGTCGGAGCGGAGGTCGGCTTCGAGCTCATCATGGGGGAGCGGCGGTTCCGGGCGAGCAAGCTCGCGGGGCTGGAGCGCATCCCGGCGATCGTGCGCAGGACGGACGACGACGAACTGCTCCGGGAGGCTCTCCTGGAGAACCTCCACCGGCAGCAGCTCAACCCCCTGGAGGAGGCGGCCGCGTACCAGCAGATGCTGGACGACTTCGGCACCACCCAGGCGGAGCTGGCCCACCAGGTCGGCAAGTCGCGCTCGCACATCACCAACACCCTGCGCCTGCTGAACCTCCCCGGCAAGGTGCAGACGCGTGTGGCCGCCGGGGTGCTCAGCGCCGGACACGCGCGGGCGCTGCTGGGGCTGGAGGACCCCGAGCTCCAGGACCGGCTCGCGGCCCGCGTCGTCCAGGAGGGGATCTCGGTCCGCTCCCTGGAGGAGATGGTCTCGCTCCGGGAGGCGCCGGACGACGACCGGCCCCGGAGGGCCGCGGAGCGGATCGCCACCCCGCCCCAGGTGGACGAGTGGGCCACGCGCCTCTCCGACCGCTTCGACACCACGGTCAAGGTCCAGATGGGCCGCAAGAAGGGCAAGATCGTGGTGGAGTTCGCGACACCGGAGGATCTGGCCCGCATCATCGAGCAGATGGACGCGCAGAACTCCTGAGCGTCCCCGGGGTGGTGGTCGAAGGCGGTGTTTCACGTGAAACACCGCCTTCGCGCCGCCCGGACTCCGGGGGCCGCGGTGCGTGTTTCACGTGAAACACGCACCGCGGGCGCGAAGTCGCCGGAGGTCGTCGTGGCGGCCCCGGGAGGGGTGCTCCCCCTGCCCGGGACCCAGGACGCACGAGAGGCCCCCAGGGTGGACCTGGGGGCCTCTCGTCGCCTCTGGTGTCGCCCGCGTCCCGTTACAGGAAGTCGGCGAGCTCCTTCTCCAGGACGCGCTTCGGCTTGGCGCCGATGAGCTGCTTGACGACCTCGCCGTCCTTGTAGAGGTTCATCGTCGGCAGCGACATGACGTTGTAGGCGCGCGGCGTCTCGGGGTTCTGGTCGGTGTTGAGCTTGACGATCTCGATCTTGTCGCCGTACTCCGCCGCCAGCTTGTCCAGGACCGGGGCCATCTGCTTGCACGGGCCGCACCAGTCGGCCCAGAAGTCCACCAGGACGGGCTTGCCGCTGGCGAGGACCTCTTCCTTGAAGTTGGCGTCCGTGACGTGCTTGACAGTGGACATGGTTCTCCTTGGTTCACCTGGTGGCGGATGGCAGGGGGAGGAACGCGGGCCCTCTCGGGCGGGCCCGCGGGAGGGCGGAGGCGTCAGTTGCCCCGCGCCGCGAGGAAGCGCTCGGCGTCCAGGGCGGCGGAGCAGCCGGTGCCGGCGGCCGTGATCGCCTGGCGGTACTGGTGGTCGACGACGTCGCCGCAGGCGAACACGCCCTCCAGCGTGGTCCGCGTGGACGGGAAGTCCACCTTGACGTAGCCCTCCCCGTCCAGCTCGATCTGCTTGTCGAACAGCTCGACCCGAGGGTCGTGGCCGATGGCGACGAACAGGCCGGTCACGTCGAGCGTGCTCGTCTCGCCGGACTTGTTGTTCAGGACCCGCAGGCCGGTGACGCGCTCCGTGCCGAGCACCTCGGTGACCTCGGAGTTCCAGAGGAAGCGGATCTTCTCGTTGGCCTCGGCGCGCTCGACCATGATGCGGCTCGCGCGCAGCTCCTCGCGGCGGTGGATGACGGTCACCGACGAGGCGAAGCGGGTGAGGAAGAGGGCCTCCTCCATGGCGGTGTCGCCGCCGCCGACCACCGCGATGTCCTGCTCGCGGAAGAAGAAGCCGTCGCAGGTGGCGCACCAGGAGGTGCCCCGGCCGGAGAGCTCCTTCTCGCCGGGCACGCCCAGCTCGCGGTAGCCGGACCCGGTGGCGAGGATGACCGTGTGCGCGAGGAAGGTCTCCCCGCCCGCGACGACCTCCTTGACCGGCTTGTCCAGGTTCACGGAGGTGACGTCCTCGGGGACCAGCTCGGCTCCGAAGCGCTCGGCCTGCTTGCGCAGGTTGTCCATGAGGTCCGGCCCCATGATGCCGTCGGGGAAGCCGGGGAAGTTCTCGACCTCGGTCGTGTTCATGAGGGCGCCGCCGGCGGTGATCGAACCCTCGAACACCAGCGGGCGCAGCTCGGCTCGGGCGGCGTACACGGCAGCGGTGTAACCCGCCGGTCCGGAACCGATGATGATGACATTGCGGACGTCACTCACGCTCGTAGGCCCTTCACACAGTCGCTGCCCTGGCCACGCGTCGTGACCTCAGGGGAAGATGGTTAGCACAACCGATGGTAGGTGCAGGGCATTCCCCCCGGGACATCCGCCCAGCTTACGGGGGCGGGGTATGCGTCGCGGGGGTCCGTGGCCCGGGTCCGCCGCTCAGGGGCCCCGCCGGTGGTCCTCCAGCGCCGCCCGGACCGCCACGGCGACCGCCCCCGCCAGGAGCCCCCACAGGGCGTTCGCGGCGAGGGAGGAGACGAGCGCGAGCGGATCGTCGAGCGGACCCCGGGGCCCGCCCGGCGTGATCGGTGAGAGCACGGCGACCAGCACGGTCGAGAACACGGCGTGGGCCAGGCCCGCGTACACGAGGGTGAGGAGCGGCCGGGGGACACGGGCGACCACGACCGCTGCCACCCACGCGACCGTGATCACGACGGTCATCCCCAGCGGGAGGTACGGTCTCCAGTCGATCGCCTCCGCGACGCCCGTGACGCCCAGCAGGGGCCGGAGCAGCGCCAGGGCTCCGAGGCCCAGGACGAGCGACCACGGGACACCGGAGAACGGTCCGGCGGACGGGGGCTGCGGCTGGTTCACGGGCGCCTCGCTGGGTCGTGGCGCGCTCGGCGCGCCGGGGACGGACAGCCCCGACGGTAGGGACCGCGGGCCCCCTCGCGCGTCCGGCGCGGACCGCGTCCCGGTACGCGGTCCCGACCGGTCGGTGTACGTCGCGGCGCGTAGCGGCGAGCGTCCCCGGTCCCGTGCCCGCCGGGGAACCGGTCCGTAGAATCACCGCATGCCCAGCGACCGCCAGGACGTCGTCGTCGACGCGCTGTTCGGGTTCGCCGTCTTCGCCGTGGTGGCGATCGCGGTCGGATCCGACGTCAGCAACAGGGGGAACCTCGCCCTCGGCTACGCGATGGCCGCGGTGCTCGGCGGCCTCATGCCGGCGCGGCGGCGGTGGCCGGTGGGGGTGCTCCTGGCGACGGCGGTGCTCATCGTCGCCAACTACGTGATCGACCTGCCGACCATCGGCCTGGCGGTCCCCGCCGCCGCGGCCCTGTACTCCGCGGCGGAGGCCGGCCGGACGGCGTGGTCGGCGGGCACGGCGGCGGCGCTGGTGGCGGTCTCCACGTTCGCCCGGCTGGGCGAGGGCCAGGACCCCGCCTACCTCCTGGGGTACGAGCTGCCCTCCACGGCGGCGATCATGGGCGCGGCCATCGCCCTGGGCAACGCGCAGTGGCAGCGGCGCCAGGCCGACCACCAGCGGGAGAGGGCCGCCCTCCTGGACGCGCAGGCGCGCGAGTCCGAGGCGGCCGAGCGGTTGGCGCTCGAGCGTACGCGGATCGCGCGCGACCTGCACGACGCGGTGGGGCACCATCTTTCGGTGGTGTCCCTGCACGCGGCGGTGGCGGCCGAGGCGCTGGAGGACGACCCCGCGGACGCGGAGGCGGCGCGTGCTGAGCTCGCGCACGTCACCCAGGCGTCCCGCGCGGGCCTGAGTGAGCTGCGCTCCACCGTGCGCGCCCTGCGCGACGCCGATCCGGGCGGCGAACGGACCTCCTCGCTCGCGCACCTGGACGAACTCGCGGACTCGGTCCGGGCGGCAGGTGTGGCGGTCGAGGTGGAGGGGAGGCCCGGGACCGGAGAGATACCGGGGATGGTGGACGCGACCGCCTACAGGATCGTGCAGGAGGCGTTGACCAACACGCTCCGGCACGCCCGGGCCGTCCGGGCCCGGGTGGTCTTCACGAGGAGGGACGGTGTCCTGGAGGTGCGGGTGACCGACGACGGACGACAAGGCCGGTCCACCGCGGGCGGCGGCGCGGGCGAAGGGCCCGCGGTCGCCCCCGGGAGCGGGCTCGCGGGCATGCGCGAACGCGTACGCCTGGTAGGGGGCTCGGTGGAGGCGGGGCCCGGCCCCGGTGGAGGGTTCGCGGTGCACGCGCGGCTGCCGCTCGGAGGGGACCGGTGATCCGGGTCCTGCTGGTGGACGACCAGCCGCTCGTCCGCACGGGTGTGCGCGCGCTCCTGGAGCGCGACGGGGGGATCGAGGTGGTGGCGGAGTCGGGGAACGGCCGGGAGGCCCTCGCCGACATCGGCAGGTACCGTCCCGACGTGGTCCTGCTCGACCTCCAGATGCCCGCGGTGGACGGCCTCGCGGTCCTGCGCGAGCTGGGGCGTCGACAGGGCGACAGGTCGACACGGGCCCCGGGGCCGGAGCGTGCGGGGGAGGCCGGCGCGGATGCCGCGTCCGGCGGCCCCCGGGTGGTGGTCCTCACCACGTTCGGGGAGGACGACAACGTGTTCACGGCGCTGCGGCTGGGCGCCTCGGGGTTCCTCCTCAAGGACGCGGAGCCCGGCGAGCTGCGCTCGGCGGTGCGGACCGTCGCCGCGGGGGAGGCGCTGCTGTCCCCCGCGGTCACGCGCAGGGTGATCGAGAGGGTGGCCGACACCTCGGTCCCCCCGGAGGCGGCCCGCCGCCTGGACGTGCTGACCGCTCGGGAGCGCGACGTGCTGGCCCTGGTCGGGCGCGGGCTGTCCAACCAGGAGATCGGCGCGGAGCTCCACCTGAGCCCCGCCACGGCCCGCACGCACGTGGGCCGCGTCCTGTCCAAGCTCGGCGCCAGGGACAGGGTGGGCCTCGTGGTCATCGCCTACGAGACGGGCCTGGTCAGTCCGGGCGGGTGACGGGGCGCGGGCGGGTCGACATGTCGACCTTCGCGGTCCCGTCCGCCCCCTCCGCGTCCTGTGTACGGGCCCGGAGGCCGCCGGGCCCGCTCAGGGGCCGGGCTCGGGCACGCGCTCCTGGGTGATCACGCTGTCCTCGGTGTCCCCGCCCTGCGCGCAGAGCGGATCGACCACGTACACGTCGTACTCGTCGCCGTCGAGGGCGAACATGGCCCACGCCGGGGTCGTCCCGTCGCCGTAGTGGGCGTCGTCGACCAGGCTGAAACGGGTGTCGAGCGCCTCGCCGAGACGCCCCGCGCACTCCACCACCCCGGGCGGGGGGCTCTCCTCCGCGGCCAGGGGCTCGGCGCCGTCCTCCTGCGGGGCCCCCACGGGGGAGAGGTCGAGGGTCCGGGCTGCCTGCTCCGCCAGGCCGGCGCCGGTGTAGACGGTGCCGCTCCGCACCACCTGGGGCGTGTAGGCCTGGGCGGTGTCCGGCACGGCCTCCTCCTGCCCGTCCTGCAGGAGGGGCGCGGCGACGCCGGCCTCCTCCTGCGGGGCCAGGCCGTTGAACAGGGCCGCGCCTCCGCCGGCGACGACCGCCGCGGCGGCGGCCACCATCATCAGCCGGGGCAGGCCGGCGCCGCCGAAACCGCGGCGGCGGCGCGAGATCGGTGTCACCCCGGCGGGCGGGCCGGAGGCGGCGGGTGCGGCGGCGGGCTCCACCGCGCCGCCGTTCTCCGCCCGCTCGCGCGCCGCCTCGGCGACACGCCGGTCGAGGAGGTCGGCGACGTCCCGGGGCAGCTCGGGAGCGGGTGCGGCGGCCAGCGCCTCCGTGACCCCCGTGAGCTCCTCCAGGGTGGTCGCGCAGGTCGCGCAGGTCTCGATGTGGGATGCGACGGTACGTTCCTCGCCGGGCTCCAGGAGCTCCTCGGCGAAGAAGGCGAGTGCCTCCACGTCTGGATGGGACGTCACGATGGGTTGGCACCTCCTCTCCCAGATGTGACGTCTCGCGGATCCCGGGGGTTCCTCAGATGGGCCAGTGACGGAAGAAGTTTGGCGCGACCCCGGGCACACCGGCTCTTGACCGTGCCGGTCGCCACGTCGAGGATCTGGGCCGCCTCCTCCACCCGGTAGCCGAGCATGTCCACGAGGGTCAGCGCCATCCGCTGGTCCAGCGGCAGCAGGTCCAGGGCGGCGTGCACGTCGAGGCGGGCCTCGGTCTGCGAGGCGTGGTCCGGGGCGCCTCCGGCGCGGCCCAGCCGCTCGTTGGCGACCACGTCCAGGGTGGCGTCCTCGGTGGGGGTGGCGGGCCGCACCTTGCGCCGGCGCAGCCGGTCGTGGCAGGCGTTGACCACGATCCGGTGCAGCCAGGTGGTCACCTGGGACTCCCCGCGGAACCGCTCGGCGGCGCGGAACGCCGAAAGGAAAGCGTCCTGGAGGGCGTCCGACGCCTCCTCGGGGTCTCCCATCATCCGCACTGCGACAGCCCAGAGGCGCTCACGGTGGCGGCGAACCAGTACCCCGAACGCCTGTTCGTCACCCTGAGCGTGCCTCGTCAACAGCTCCCGGTCAGGAAGCTCGTGGACCGCGTCCATCAGCGCTGATCACATATCCCACTACTAGGTTCCGCGTACCTCTACCTCGTTGACGCTCCCACGGTAGTCCCCCCCGTTCTGGGGCAGGGCCGTGAACCAGACCAGGACGTACTGACCGGTGGCGGGCTCGTCGAGGACGACCTCCTGGGAGGACCCGCTGCCGCTGCCGACCACCTCGTAGTCGTTCTCGGAGTTCCCGTTCGCGTCGCCGACCCGGATCTCGAACTCGTACCCGTCGCCGGCCATGTCGAGGTCCACCGCGTGGATCTCGTGGCTCGCGCCGAGTTCGAGCTGGAGGCCGACACCGGGCTTGATCATGTCCAGCGGGTCCCTGTAGCCCTGGGTGTTCCAGGCGGTCGAGGGGTCGCCGTCCCAGGCCAGGGGCGCGTTGGCGCTGTGCTCGTCGGTGTCGCCGTGCGGGTTGAGGCCGCGCGAGCCGACGATCTCCAGGGGGGACGCGTCCGCGGCGTCGTCCGCCGGGTCCTCGGCGGAGCCCGCGCTGGGGGTGGCGGGGTCGTCGCCGGGCTGGAGGCTGGAACCGAGGCTCCAGGCGCCCACGACCACGGCGGCGAACAGCACGACCGCGACGACGCCGACGAGGATCCTCTTGGGCGAGGCCTGGGAGCGGGCCGCGCGCTGGTCCATGCGGGAGGGGGCGGGGCGCTCCGCACGGGGGGCGGAGGCGCTGCGCGCCGCGGTGGCGCCGCGGGCGGAGCCGCCGCTCCGGGCGCTCCGGCGGGGGCCGGAGCCGGTGGTGTCGAGCTCGCCCGTGCGCCGCGAGGTCCCGGGCTCGGGGGGCGCGGACTCCACGGGGGAGACGGGGAGCGGGATGAGCCGGGGGACCTCGGCCATGGCGGCGCAGAAGTCCGCGGGCGAGGTGATGGGCGGGCCGGGCACCATCTGGCCCGCGAGCTGGGGCAGCGCCGCGCGCGTGGTGATGGTGTTGAGGGGCTCGGTGACGCCCTGGCGGATCTGTCCGGGCGGGTAGGGGCCCGCGGGGCCCTGGGGGGCTCCGGGAAGGCCGCTCTGCGGCCCGCCGGGCCAGTGCCCGGTGAGCGCCGCGTACAGCAGGTTGCCCAGGCCCTGGGCGTCGACCGCGGCGGGGTCGGCCACGACGGCGCCCAGCAGCGCGGCGTCGACGCCGATGCCGGTCACCTTGACGGCCCCGCCGCTGCTCCACATGAGCTTGCTCGGGGTCAGGCACAGATGGTGGAGCCCGCCGGCGTGCGCGGCGGCGATGGCCTCGGCGGCCTCGGCGACCAGGCCCGCGGCGCGCTCGGGCTCCATGGGGCCCTGGGCGAGGAGGTCGGCGAGGGAGGAGCCGATGACCCACTCCTCGACGACGTAGGGGACGGGGGTCGTGTCGTCGGCGTCGAAGACCTGGGTGACGCGGGCGTCGGGGATGCGGCTCGTGGCCCTGGCGGCGCGCACGACCTCGGACGTGCGGGGGAAGCCCTCGGTGAAGGTCCACACCGCGACGGGTCGCGCGAGGGTCTCGTCGGTGGCCTTCCAGCGGGTGGCCCCGCCGGTCTCACTCACCACTTGGTCGAGGCGGTACCGGTTGGCCAGCTTCGCCCCGGGTTCGATCAGGAAGGTGCTCATGTTGGGAGTGACGGACGCCAGTGCCGTGAGCTCCGCGCGCTCCTCCCGCAACGGGTCCCTGGGGACCGGAGCGGTGCGGGGTGTGCGCGAGGGGGTTATCGGCCCTGCCTGCTGTCCCCAGCCTCCCTTCGGGCAGCTCGGATGAACATTGCTGTAGCGGTAAAGCGATGCGTGTCCATGCTAGGACGCCTGAACAGCATCTTCGGAGGACATCGGATACTCATTCACCTTCCGGGGCGTATCGGTGCTCGGCTACCCAACGTCATCCATTCCTGGTGATCAGCGGCGTCGCAGCCGTGTTCTGAGCAAATCGAGGAAGGATGTGACTTCGGTCACATTCAGGAACTTCGCGGTAACCACGAACAGTACGGCACCGACGACGCCCCCGGCCAGCATCGCCGCCAGACCCGGCCACAGATCACCCGGCAGACCCCGGAAGGCGTAGATCATCGCCACCCCGAAGACCGCGGCGGGGACCGTGGCCACGTGCAGCTTGAACAGCGTCGCCGCGGTGCGGCGGCCGTCCATGCCGTTGAGCTTCCGGTGGAGCAGGTACCACATGACGACCGAGCCGACGATGTAGTAGAGACCGTACGGCACGGGCAGCCAGACCACCACGTGCTGGGGCTCGACCACGAACAGCAGGGCGATCGCCGTCACCGCGTGGGCGGCCTCGGAGGGGATCGACACCAGGGCGGGGGTCCGGGTGTCGCCCAGCGCGTAGAACACGCGCATCTGGAGCTGGAACAGCGTGAACGGGATCAGCATCACGCAGAAGACCATCAGGATGCGCCCGATCGCCGCGGCGTCGGACGCCGTCGTGCTGCCCTGCGCGTAGATCATCACGCAGAACGGGATCGCGAACACGATCATCGCGACCGAGATCGGCACGATCAGCACGGAGGAGAGCCGGAACCCGCGCGAGAAGTCGCTGCGGACCTGGTCCTTGCGCCCCGCCGCCACGTGCTCGCTCATCCGCGGCAGCAGGGCGGTGATCACCGAGACCGCGATGATCGCGTACGGCAGTTGGAACAGCATCGACGCGAACTTGTACGCGGTGATGCCCGCCCCGGAGTCGAAGCCCAGCTCCGCGGCGCGCGTCCCCGCGCGCGTGGCCACGTTGGTGGAGACGAGCGCGCCCAGCTGCGCGACCACGATGTAGAGCATCATCCACGAGGCGGCGCCGGCCGCCTCGCCCAGACCCGAGCCGCGCAGGTCCAGGCGCGGCCGCCAGCGGAAGCCCGCCGCGGCCAGCGCCCACACCAGGACCGCCGCCTGGAGCACCTGCCCCATGGCCGTGCCCAGGCCCAGCAGCATCAGCTCGCCGGGGGTGACGGTCTCCGGGGTGCGCCCCGGACCGGCGACCGCCATGAACCACAGGAGGATGCCGATGATGACGACGTTGTTGAGCACCGGCGCCCACATCGGGGCGCCGAACCGGTTGCGCGCGTTGAGCATCGCGCTCGCCAGGCCGCTCGCCCCGATGAAGAAGATCTGCGTCACCAGGTACCGGGCCATGACGACCGAGACCTCGTACTGCGCCCCCGTGAACTCGCCCGCGTAGATCCTGATGAACCACTCCGCCACCAGGACCGACAGGACCGTGATCACGAACAGCGCCAGCAGCATGAGGGTGACCAGGCGCTGCTCGGTCCTGTCCCCGCCGTCCTGGTCGAGTTTGCGCCGCTTGACCAGGAACGGCACGAACACGCTGGCCAGCAACCCGCCGATGAGCAGGTCGTAGATCATGTACGGGACCATGCCCGCGGTCTGGTAGGCGTCGCCCAGCAGCTGGGTGCCGATCGCCGCCGCCAGGAGGATGGTCCGGACGAACCCCGTCACGCGGGAGACGATGGTGCCCAGCGCCATGACCGCGCTGGACCTGGCGATGTTGCCGGGGGCGGTGTGGGCGCTGCCGCCGATCTCGTCGCCGTCCTCCAGGCGGTCGGCGGTGCCCACGTCACCGATGTCGCTCGGATCGCGGACCGTCCGCAGCCCGGTCTCGGGCACGCCCTCCGGCTCGTCGCGCTCGTACGTGTCGAGCACGTCCTCCGGCATCACCACGGGGCGGCGATGGCGCGTCCTGGCCTCGGCGGACGCCCCGCTCGGTGCGGGGTCCTGCTCTCTGGGGTGATCGCTGGGCACCGTCGGGACGTCCTTATCTCGGTCGGGGCGCTTCGGGGGAGACCTTCGGCGGGATCAGAGCCGGGGCGCTACGGCATCAACGACGCATGCGGCCGCGGACCAGTTCCACCGCCGCGCTCAGTTCCGGCACGCGCAGCAGTCGCGCGAACCCGAGGAAGAGCAGTGCGCCGACGACGCACCCGGTGACGGGGGCGCCGATGTAGGAGGCCAGGCCGGGGCCGACGTAGGCGTCGAAGAACCAGAGCACACCGAGGCCCGCCGCGATGCTCGGGACGACGGCCAGGTGCAGGCGCAACATTGTGCCAATGATGTGCTTTCCGTCAAGTCCGCCGATGCGCCGGCTCAGGACCAGCCCGGCGATGGTCAGACCGGACAGGAACGAGACCATGAAGCCCGAGGCCACACCCACGACCACCAGGTTCGGCGGGAGCAGCAGGTAGGAGACGAGGGCCAGGCCGCTGTGCACGGCGAGGTTGGCCGCCCCGATCATCGCGGGCGTCCGGGTGTCGCCCATGGCGAAGAACACCCGCAGCATGAGCTGGAAGACGGTGAACGGCACCAGGCCCAGCGACATGACGGCGAGGATCTGGCCGATGCTGGAGGCGTCGCCGACCGAGATGGACCCGCGCGCGAAGGCCAGGACGGACAGCGGCTCCGCGAACATCGCCACCGCGAACGCGGTCGGCACCAGGACGAACGCGGAGACCCGCAGGGTCCTGGAGAAGTCCCCGCGGACCGCGTCCCAGTTCCGGTCGTCGGCGTGGGCGCTCATCCGGGGGAGCAGCACGGTGATGAGGGAGACCGCGATGATCGCGTACGGCAGCTGGAAGAGCTGGTACGCCAGGTTGTAGGCGCTGATGCCCGCGCCGACGTCGAGGCCCTGCTCGATGCTCGACACGTTCGCGGCGTTGGCGATGTTGGTGGTGATCCACAGGCCGGCCTGCGTGAGCAGGGTGTAGAGCATCATCCACCCGGCGGTGCGGAGCGCGTCGCCGAGGCCGGAGCCGCGCAGGTCCAGGCGGGGGCGCCAGCGGTAGCCGGTCCGGGAGAGGGCGACGAACAGCACGACCGCCTGGAGCAGCATGCCGCCCGCCGTGCCCGCGCCGAGCAGCGTGAGCTGGCCGTCGGTGACGGTCTCGGGGGTGCGGCCGGGGCCCGCGACCCACAGGAACACGGCGGCCACGGACATGATGACGACGTTGTTGAGGACCGGCGCCCACACGGCGGCGCCGAACTTGCCCCGCGTGTTGAGCATGGCGCTCAGCAGGCCGCTCAGGCCGACGAAGAAGATCTGCGCGAGCAGGAACCTCGCCAGGTAGACGGACGCCTCGAACTGGACCGGTGTGAACCGGGACCCGTACATCCAGATGAGGAACTCGGCCGCCAGGATCGCGGCGGCGGTCAGGAGGAACAGGGCCAGCACCGTGGTGGTGAACAGGCGGTCCTCGGTCGCCTTGCCGCCGTCCGCGTCGTTCTTCCTGCGCTTGACCAGGAACGGGATGATGACGCTGGCCATCAGCCCGCCGATGAGCAGGTCGTTGAGGATGAAGGGGATCGTGTGGGCCGTGTGGTAGGCGTCACCGAGGAGGTGGGTGCCGATGGCGGCGCCGAGCACGATGGTGCGGGCGAACCCGGTGAGCCGGGAGGCCATGGTGCCCACGGCCATGATCATGCTGGAGCGCATCATCCCGCCGGAGTCCGATCCGGAACCCGCCCCCGCGCCGTCCGCCCCGGAGCCGGAAGCGGCGTCCCCGGCGGGGACGGCGCCGGGCTCGGGCAGTTCGCCCTCCTCGAAGGAGGGCATGGGGCCGCCGCTGGGACGGAGAGTGCTCTCACCCGGGAGGGGGCCTTCGGGCTGGGGGGAACGGCGGTGTTTCCCGCCGCCGTTCGGAGAGTCGGTGACCACCGTGGATCAGGGTTCCTTTCGTCCGACTGGAAGGGTCCGTCCGCGGCGCCGTGGTCCGGCGCCTGTCCGGCCGGGCCGGACACGCGGCTCGGCGCCGCGTGTGCCGACATGGAGATGTGCGGGTGTGTCGACATGACGTCCTGTCGGTAAGGAGTCGTGTCACCCATCGGTCCGTCGGGGCGCCGGGGTCACTTCCCGGAGCCGTCCTTGTCCCGTTCCTGGGCGTCCTCCCCGGCCTCCGGAGATCCTGCCCCGGTGGCCTCGGTGTCCTCCCCGGGCCCGGTGGAGGACGCGGTCTCCCCGGTCTCCCCGGTCTCCCCGGGCGTGGCGACCGCCCCGGGAGGGACGGAGCCCGCGGGGTCCCCGGAGCCGCCCCCGGTGTCCCCGGGAGCCGCGGGATCCGCGGGATCCGCGGCGGTGCCGGTCGCGGCGCCGTCCGGTCCCCCGGCCCCGGCGGCCCCGGCGGCCTCGGAGTCGGAGCGGGACGCCTGCTTGCGCGCCCACTTGCGCAGGGCGCGGGGCGCCAGCGCGGCGACCAGGATCAGCAGGCCGATACCGCTGATGAGCAGCGCCTGGGTGCCCAGGCCGGTGGCGTTCACCGGGATCACGGTGTCCTGCGTGCTGATCGGCTCGCCCGCGGAGTTGTGCAGGCTCACGGTCAGCTCGGTGCGGCCGTTGACCCGGGCCGACAAGGGGACGTACACGGTGGTCTTGGCGCCGGGGTCGATCTCGAAGAAGTCCGTGTACGAGCCGATGCTCAACCGCTCGGAGTTCTCGGAGAACACCGACAGGCGCACGATGACGGCCTGGTCCTCCAGGTCGTTGGCCACCAGGACACCGGTGGTGCCCGTCTGGCTCGCCAGGGTGACCGGCTCGCCGGGGATGACGCGCACGTCGCCCATACGGTCCTGCACGGAGTCCAGGACGAGGGACCGGGTCGCACCCGCGAGGGCCTCCTCCTCCCGCCAGTACACGGACTCCAGGCGCAGGAGCGCGGGGCGGAACGGGTCGACGTCGTCCACCAGGACGCTGTTGAACAGGCGCACGTCGTTGTTGACGTCCTCGACCAGTCCCATATAGGTGGGGCTGAGCTCGTCCTCGGAGGCGCTGTCCGGGTAGTCCAGGTTGCGCCGGGTGTCCTCGCGCTCGTCCGCGTCGGCCGGCTCGATCTCGTCCAGCTTCTCCGGCGACAGCCACGGGAGGCCGTCGGAGGCGGCCAGCACGCCGTCGGCGAACTCCGGGCTGGGGTCCCAGCCCGGGTTCGGCGAGGCGACGACCACGCGGTCGCCGCCCGCGTTCTCGCCCGCGATCATCGCGGTCTCGGCGGCGAACCGCTGGAGCGCGAGCGCGGACTCGCCGGGCTCCCACGACGGCATGGACAGCACGTCGGTGAGCCCGGAGTCGGCCACCAGAGCGAACGGCTCCTCGACGGGCTCCTCCTCGGGAGCGGCCAGCGGGGCCTGCGCGGTCGGGGTCGTGGACATCCAGGACGCGGGCGGCATGGCGCCCTCGCCCAGCAGGAAGCGGGTGGCGCCCTGGGCGGCGTACAACTCGTAGACGGGGTCGTCCATCAACCCGCCGGGCGGCATCGCGAAGGCGCCGTCCGCCTCGAACGACAGGGCGCGCAGGACCGCCTCCTGCCCGATCCGGAGCGAGGCGGCGGCGTCGTCCCCCATGTCGTTGCGCAGCAGGGCCCCCAGGTCGGCGCCGGCGTAGGGGGACGCCACGACCGTGTCGCGGGCGAGCACCGCGCGCGCCTCGCGCAGCCACACCTGGGCCGCCTCGTCGGGGCCGGCCCCGTGCCTGACCGGGTCGGCCTCCGCCGGCACGGCGAGGAGGTCCTCCAGGACCTCGTGGTCCTCCGCGGCCATCCGGTGGATGTCGTCGAGGGTGCCGGGGTCCACCGCCCAGGTGACCGGCACGCCCTCGGTGCGTTCGGGGCGGGGCTCCTCCTCGGCGCCGGGATCCTCCCCGCCTCCGTCGCCCTCGGCGCCGGGGTCCTCCTCGTCGCCCTCCCCGCCGTCCTCGGCGGCCTCCTCGCTGGGGACGGAGTCGGCGGTCTCCTCCGCGGTGGCCTCGTCCTCCTCCGACGGCGGCTCCTCGGGCTCCTCCCCGAGGCCGAGCAGCTCGACCAGGTCCTCCTCGCCGGCCGCGAAGTCCAGGGGGACCTGCGCACCGGACGAGAGGAGGCGGCCCAGCCTGCCCTCGGCGCGGACCGATTCGTGCAGCTCGCCGCTGAGGAAGGTGTCGTCGTCGGCCCGCTGGGGCCGGTCCATCAGCGGCCACACCCACGCGATGTCGACGGAGGGCACGTCGTCCCCTCCGGAGCCCGTGTAGGGGAGGAACGTGTACTGGGAGCCGATGACACCGCCGTCCCCGTCGACCGCCTCGACCACGAGCGGGTACACGCCGTAGGACGAGAGGTCCAGGTCCTCGACCGGGACGCTCAGCGAGTACTCCTCGGAGGCCTCGGGCGGCAGTGCGGAGGCGACCTCCTCGTCCGGGCCGGGAGCGTTGGGCTGCCAGCCGTCCCCCGAGGCGAACTCGTCCAGCTCGTCGCGGTTGGTGAACGGGTGCCGGGAGTACCTGACCCGGACCGTCACGTCGCGCACGCTGTCCGCGGTGGTGTTGGTCACCTCGCCCGCGATCCGCAGGGTGCTGTCCTCGCGGACCGCGTCCGGTGTGATGCGCTCGACGACGAGCGGCTCGACGGAGCCGTCGTCCTCGGGGTCCGCCAGCGCGGGTGAGTGCGCGGCCGGTATCGGGAGCAGCGCGGTGGTCATGGCCATGACCACCGTCGCGGAGGCAATTCGACGCAACGCTTGACCGGTTTCCTGATTCGGGTCCAGGTGGCCGTCCCGCCGGGGAACACGGTGAAGGGGCGGAGACGCTCGGGGTGCCCGCACGGCGCACACGGCGTACGCGGGTCGGGTGGGCGCGAGATGACCGCGGTCCTACCACTCCACCCGAAGATACCGTCTTCGCTGTCCGTCGGGTCGGGGGAGGACCACCGCGTGGTGCTCGGCGGAGGGGCCACTCTTTCATCAAACGGGTGCGCTCCACCAGAGCCGGGGCCGACCTGTGGACGACCCGGCCCGGCCGGGGGCCGCGGGACGATTCGCAGTTTGGACCGACGGCCGCCTAATCTGCGTGGTGTGCCGAACACAGAGTTTTCGAGTGAGAACGACGCCGACCAGCGGCCGGAGGCCGGGGCGGTCCCGGGACCGGGGTCGCTGAACGGTACCCGGCGCGCGGCGATCACCGCGCTGGCGGAGGCCGTGCAGCCGGTATCGGACGAGCTCGGCGCCCGTTTCGCGTCGCACGGACAGCAGCTCGCCCTCGTCGGCGGCCCGGTCCGCGACGCGCTCCTCGGCAGGCGCTCCAACGACGTCGACCTGACCACCGACGCGGTCCCCTCGCGCATCCTGGAGCTGGTGGACGGCTGGGCCGACTCCGTGTGGACGGTCGGCATCGAGTTCGGCACGGTGGGCCTGCGCAAGGGGGGTCACCAGCTGGAGATCACGACCTACCGCAGCGAGTCCTACTCGCCCAAGTCCCGCAAACCCGACGTGGCCTACGGCACGGACATCCACGACGACCTGTTCCGGCGCGACTTCACCGTCAACGCGATGGCCGTGCGCCTGCCGGAACTGGAGTTCGTGGACCCCTTCGGCGGGCTCGCCGACCTCGAGGCGGGCGTGCTGCGCACACCGGGCCGCCCGGAGGACTCCTTCAGCGACGACCCGCTGCGCATCATGCGCGCGGTGCGCTTCGCCGCGCAGCTCGGCTTCACGCTCGCGCCGGAGGTCGCCGAGGCGGCCCGCGGCATGGCCGACCGCCTGTCCATCGTCTCCGCCGAGCGGGTCCGGGACGAGCTGACCAAGCTCATGGTCAGCCCCGACCCGCGCCGCGGCATCGAGCTGATGGTGGACCTGGGCATCGCCGAGTACGTGCTCCCGGAGATCCCCGGGCTCCGCCTGGAGATCGACGAGCACCACCGGCACAAGGACGTGTACGAGCACTCGCTCACCGTCCTCGACCAGGCCCTCGACCTGGAGCGTTCCCGTGGCCACGAGCCCGACCTGGTGCTGCGCCTGGCCGCGCTGCTGCACGACGTCGGCAAGCCCAAGACGCGCGAGTTCGAGGGAGGGGGCCGGGTCACCTTCCACCACCACGAGGTGGTGGGGGCGTCGATGAGCCGCAAGCGGCTCACCGCCCTGCGCTTCCCCAAGGACGTCGTCTCCGACGTGTCCACGCTGGTCGGGCTGCACCTGCGCTTCCACGGCTACGGCAAGGGCGAGTGGACGGACTCCGCGGTGCGCCGCTACGCCCGCGACGCGGGATCCCAGCTGGAGCGGCTGCACATCCTCACCCGGGCCGACTGCACCACCCGCAACCGCCGCAAGGCGGCGGCGCTGTCGAAGGCCTACGATGACATCGAGCGGCGCATCGGGAAGCTGGCCGAGCAGGAGGAGCTGGACCGTATCCGCCCCGACCTCGACGGAAACGAGATCCAGGAGGTCCTGGGCCTCTCGCCGGGGCCCGTGGTCGGCAAGGCGTACCGCTTCATGCTGGAGCTGCGCCTGGAGAACGGGCCGATGGGCAAGGAGGAGGCGGCGGCGGAGCTGCGCGCCTGGGCGGCGGAACACCTCTAGGGAGTGTTCCGCGGGGATCAGCGGTGCGGCTTCACCGCGGTCACGGCCATCGCCATGCCGAACACCCGCAGAGGGGTGCCCTCCAGGCCGTCGGACAGGGACTGGAGCCCGCGGGTCCGGCGGTCGAACGGCGGCATCACGTAGTCGACGGCGCGCATGCTCAGCCCGACCGCGCGCAGCAGCCGGCCCATCTCCTGGGTGGTGAAGGAGCGCGCGTCCGACATGCGCTCGTGGAGCGGCCGGACCCAGGGCAGGAACGGCGCCGTCAGGGCGGACCTGCGCCTGCGCCCCCACAGCACCCCGTGGGTCTCGAACGGGAACCACCGGTTGGGCGTGGTGAGGGAGAGCGCCCCGCCGGGCTTGAGGACGCGGTGGATCTCCGCGAGGCTGCCCTCCACGTCCTCGATGTGCTCGACCACCTCGAACGCCGTGACCCGGTCGAAGGTGTGGGCGTCGAAGGCCAGCGAGTCGGCGGACATCTTGTGGAGGCCGATCCGGTCCTCGAACCCGGTGCCCGCGATCCTGGCGGCGAACGCGTCGAGGCGGCCGGGCTCGACGTCGATGGCGTCCACGCGCACGTAGCCCTGGGCGAGTTCGACGGTGTACGTGCCGTCCCCGCACCCCACGTCCAGCAACCGGTCGCCGCGGACGGGCAGCTGCCGGGACACCGCCCCGATCCGCTTGGTCACCCCGCGCGCCCCGAAGGCGCCGGAGGGGTTCCCGGGGCCCAGCTCGCCGCCCATGGCGCACCATCCCTGTGTGTCGACAAGTCTTTTCCGGGACACTACAACACGTGACTCCGCCGTCACGGAAGGATCGGGCGGTGTGCGGCCGGGCCGGCCGGGGCGCCGTCCTCCCCGGCCGGGCCGGGGGGCCGTGCCGACCCGTCGATCCGTCGACTCGTCGCCATGTCGCCACGTCGACACGTGTGCGGTCCGGCGGACACGGCGGTCCCGGAGGCGGACCGGCCGGGGAGTGATCCCCGTCCTTGTCGTGCCGGGCGGCAGCGGGGGAGACTGGCGCGGTGACCATCACCACCTGGTACCTGGAGTCCACCGACCCCGCCGACCTGCGTCCCGCGCGGGAGCCCGGGGCGGACGTGACGTTCTCCCGGGCCGAGATCCCCAGCCCCGTGCTGAGCCGGTTCATGCACGGCGGTGAGGTCGGCGGCGACTGGGAGGCGGCCGACGGGCTCGGCCTCTCGGCCGAGCAGTGGCGGGCGTGGGTCGACCACCCGGGGCGCGAGACCTGGGTCCTGTACGAGGAGGACACCCCCGCGGGCTACGCGGAGCTGGACGCCCAGCCCGACGGGGCGGTGGAGATCGCCTACCTCGGACTCGTGCCCGGCTTCCTCGGCAGGGGGATGGGCGGGCACATGCTCACGCTGGCCCTCGAACGCGCCTGGGACCTGGCCGGGCGCTGGCCGGACCGGGACCCGACCCGGCGGGTGTGGCTGCACACCTGCTCCCTCGACGGGGAGCACGCGCTGGCCAACTACCTGGCCCGCGGCCTCCGCGTCTACGAGGAGACCACGGAGCACGGCTGACGGGGAGCCGGTCGCGCCGGGTCGGCACGTCGACAGGTCCTCCTGTCGACATGTCGCCGGAACGCCGGGGCGTGGTCCGCGGACGCTCTCGGCGGGCCCGGCGCCCGCGGACCCGGAACGGTCCGCGGAACACGCCCTACGCCGCCTCCCGCACGGCCTCCGGCCCCGGGACGCGGAAGCCGCGCACCACCCAGGCGGCGGCCGCCGCCGTGTAGGCGGTCGCCATGCCCGCGACCACCGGCACGCTGATCCCCGAGGGCGGGACCAGTGCGGCGGCCAGGGCCGCGCCCAGGACGAACGTCGCGTTGAAGAGCACGTCGTACACCGAGAACACCCGGCCCCGGAACGCGTCGTCGACATGTCGCTGGACCAGGGTGTCGACGGTGACCTTGACCCCCTGGGAGACGAAGCCGAGCACGAACGCGGCCACGGGGAACAGCGCGGCGGAGAACGGCAGGCCGAACACCACCAGGGCCGCGGCCGCCACCGCCAGCTGGAGGGCGATCCAGCTCCCGGCCGCCATTCGGGCCGTCGCCCAGGGAGTCGCCACGGCGCCCAGGAAGAACCCCGCCGCCAGGAGCCCGGCCGACACCGAGAAGCCGGCGAGCCCGGCCACGCCGCCGTCGGCGAACGCGTTGTTGTACAGGAGCAGCGTCAGCAGGGTCGAGACGCCGAACAGGACCCGGTGGACGCCGATGGTGGCGAGGGCGTCCCTCGGGGCGGGGCGCTCCCAGATGTGCCGTACCCCGGACGCCATGCCCCGCGCCACGCTGCGGACGGCGTCCGCGACCTCGGCGGGTTCGCGCTCCAGGTGCGGCCCCAGCTCCCGGCGGCCCAGGGTGAGGGAGACGAGGGCCGCGCCGGCGAAGCCGAGCGCGGCGACGAGGAGGATCAGCCCCGTCCCGAGCGCTGCCCCGCCGCCGACGAGGCCGACGGCCAGGCCCGCTCCGGTCCCGAGGGAGCTGGCCGCGGTGCCGCAGGTCGGCGTGACGGCGTTGGCCATCATCAGCTTCTCGCGGGGCACGACGTAGGGCAGGCCGGCGGAGAGGCCGGACAGGAAGAAGCGGTTGACGCTCAGCACCAGGAGCGCCGCGACGAAGAAGGCCGGCCCCTCGCCCCCGGACACCAGGAGGGCGCTCACGGCCGCGAGCGCGGCCTTGGCCAGGGAGGACAGGAGGAGGACCTGGCGGCGGGGCCACCGGTCGATGAGGACCCCGGCGAACGGCGCCACCACCGAGAACGGCAGGAGCAGGACGGCGAAGGCCGCCGCGACGGCGCCCGCGCTCGTGTGCTGCTCGGGGTTGAAGAAGACGAAGCCGGCCAGCCCGGCCTGGTAGATCCCGTCGGAGAACTGCGAGACCAGCCGGGTACCGAAGAGGCGGCGGAACCGCGGGCCCCGCAGGACCGCGCGCAGATCACCGAAGAAGGACACCGGACCAGGGTAGGGCGTGCCCGGGGCCGGGGCCCCGGGCAGCCGCCCCACACCGGTGGCTACTCGCCCGCGATGAAGCTCTCGACCTTGTCGTGGGCCTCGGCGTCGCTGTACTGGACGGGCGGGGACTTCATGAAGTAGGAGGAGGGCTCCAGGATCGGGCCGCCGATCCCGCGGTCCTTGGCGATCTTCGCGGCGCGGACGGCGTCGATGATGATGCCCGCGGAGTTGGGGGAGTCCCAGACCTCCAGCTTGTACTCCAGGTTGAGGGGGACGTCGCCGAACGCGCGCCCCTCCAGGCGGATGTACGCCCACTTGCGGTCGTCGAGCCACGGCACGTGGTCCGACGGGCCGATGTGCACGGAGCCGGCCTTGAGCTCGTGGGGGATCTGCGAGGTGACGGACTGCGTCTTGGAGATCTTCTTGGACTCCAGGCGCTCACGCTCCAACATGTTCTTGAAGTCCATGTTGCCGCCGAAGTTCAGCTGGTAGGTGCGGTCGACGATCACGCCCCGGTCCTCGAACAGCTTGGACAGCACCCGGTGGGTGATGGTCGCGCCGATCTGCGACTTGATGTCGTCGCCGATGATCGGGACGCCGGCCCGGGTGAACTTGTCGGCCCACTCGGGGTCGGAGGCGATGAACACCGGGAGGGCGTTGACGAAGGCGACGCCCGCGTCGATCGCGCACTGGGCGTAGAACTTCCCGGCCTCGTCGGAACCCACGGGGAGGTAGGAGACGAGGACGTCGGCCTTGGCGGCCTTGAGGGCCGCGACCACGTCGACGGCGTCCTCGGGGGACTCCTGGATGATCTCGCGGTAGTACTTGCCGAGGCCGTCGTAGGTGGGGCCGCGCATGACGGTGACGCCGGTCGGCGGCACGTCGCAGATCTTGATGGTGTTGTTCTCGCTGGCCGTGATGGCGTCGGCCAGGTCGTGCCCCACCTTCTTGGCGTCCACGTCGAAGGCGGCGACGAACTCGATGTCACTCACGTGGTACGGCCCGAACTGCACATGCATGAGGCCGGGCACCCGGGACTCGGGGTTGGCGTCCTTGTAGTAGTGAACGCCCTGCACGAGCGATGCCGCACAGTTGCCGACGCCCACGACGGCTACACGTACCGAACCCATTGGTCCTTGCTCCTTCTTCTCCGCGAACATGGATTCCACAGCGCACGGCGACGGCCCCGCGCCGGAGGCGGTCGGGTTCGTCGTCCTGCGTTCGTCTTCCGTATGTGGTCAGCAGCGAACACGGCGTTTCTGTTCCCCCGTGGGCGGCTGTCGACCGCCGGGGAGAGAACATGCATGTATGGCTGTTTTGTTCAGCTATGACTCTATCTCCGCCCGATCGGGGGACCGCATGGCGCACCGCCGACACGGCCGCCCGGCGGCGCCCGGACCCCCTCCGTCCAGCGGATATCCGGAGACACTGGGGGCAAAATCTCACACACTGCCCCCGACCTGCGCGAACGAGGTCCCCGAGCGGGGCGCGGACACGGTCCCTGAGCCTGCCGGCGTTCGGTTCCCGCGCCCTGAACAGGCGCGACGGGCGGTTTCGGACACAACATGGCCAGGTGTCCCATGGCGCGCGATACCCTCGCGCGTGGGTTGTGCTATACCGTTCCATCGCTCTAACGTGACCTTTGATTTGCGTGCGTAGCCGGTAGAGCCCCCGGACGGAGCCCCCGCCGCGGTGACGTCCCGTCGGCACAGAGCACCGACGGGCGGGCAGCGCTCCCGCAGGCCAACGATCAGGAGGATGAAGCGGCTAACGTCTTCGCGACCTGTTGAAAACCCCGAACCGCCTCTGTGCGTCCCTTTTATCAAGCCTTGAACGACCGGTGAGGAGGCGGACGCGGCCCCGCGGGGCCGATTCGCCCAGGTCGCCCGAGGAACAGGTCGCGGATCACCGATCCCCCAGGGGGACCGTCCCCCCGTTTCCACCAAGGAATCGTCAGGCCGACCGGCCGTGAGAGGCAATCGAGGACCACGTGAGTACCGAACGACGACGGAATGCCGACGGCGGCCGTCGCCGGGCCGATGGCCCGGGCGACGGTCCACGGGGCGAGGGCGGAAGGCGCAGGGCCGACGGCCCGCCGCCGGGTGACCAGCAGTCCGGAGGCCGGCGTCGATCGGGCTCCGGCGGCGGCGCCCGCCGGGGCGACGGCGGGGCCGAGCGCCCGCGCCGTCCGCGCCCCCCCGAGAACGAGGCGCGCTCCGAGGGCCAGGGCGGCCGCCGCAGAGCCGAGGGCGAACGCCCCCGCCGGCCCGAGGGCCAGCGCAGGCGCCCCGAGGACGGCGACCGCCCCCGCCGCCGTCCCGAGGGCGAGCGGCCCCGCAGGCCGGAGGACGGCGACCGCCCCCGGCGCCGCCCCGAGGGCGAGCGCGGCGGACGCCCCGAGGGGCAGCGCCGCCGCCCCCCCGAGAACGAGGCCCGCTCCGGCGGACGCCGCAGGGCGGGCAACGGCCCGCGCGACCCCCGCGACCGGGACCGCGAGCACGGCTCGCGCTCGGAGGGCCGCCGCGCCGCGGGCCGGGGCACCCGGGCCGCCGCGGGCTCGGGCGGCAGGGGGGGCGGCGGCGGGCGCCGCCGGTCCCGCGACGAGGAGCCGGACGACCGCCCCTGGTACAAGCGGTTCTTCGCCAAGGCGTGGAAGCCCGCGCTCGCGGCCTTCGGCCTGATGGTCATCGGCGGCGTGGGCGCCTTCGCGGTCCTGTACGCCCAGGCCCCCGACAGGGACGAGCTCGAGACCAAGGCCGAGAACACGATGTCGGCCACCCAGATCATGTGGGCGCCCCAGGGGGACGAGAACCCCGAGGTCGCGGTCACCACGGGCGAGGTCCGGCGCGTCGAGGTCAACTACGAGGACATCCCGCCCGAGGTGATCGACGGCGTGCTCGCCGCCGAGCAGCGCACCTTCTTCCAGGACCCCGGCATCAGCATCAGCGGCATCGGGCGAGCCATCCTCTCCCGCGGCGAGGCCGGCGGCGGCTCCACCATCACCCAGCAGATGGCCCGCAACTACTACAGCGACCTCGAGCAGGACGACCGCATCGTCCGCAAGATCCGCGAGATCTTCATCGCCATCAAGCTCGGCCAGCAGATGGAGCACGAGGAGATCCTCGAGGCCTACCTCAACACGATCTACTTCGGCCGCGGCGCCTCGGGCATCGAGATGGCCTCCCAGGCCTACTTCGACAAGAGCGTGTCGGAGCTGAACTCGGAGGAGGGCGCCTTCCTGGGCGTCATCATCCAGATGCCCAGCAACTTCGAGGCCAACGAGATGGGCGACTGGACCACGACGTACCTCAACGAGGAGCGCTGGCCCTACATCCAGGAGCAGCTCGCCCTCATGCACGAGGAGGGCAGCGGCCGCGGCCTGCCGCGCGAGGAGGCCGAGGCACTGGAGATCCCCGAGCGGATCCCCTACGACCCCACCGCCGAGGCCGACGTCGACCCCAAGTTCGGCTACGTGCGCAACGCGGTCATCCAGGAGATCACCGAGCGCTACGCGGGCTCGGGCATCACCGACGCGACGATCGCCACCCAGGGCCTGGTCGTCGAGACCTCCCTCGACCCCGCGCTCATGGACGCCGCGACCGGCGCCTTCGACGTCCTCCCCGGCACCCCCGACGACACCATGAAGGGCCTCACGGCGGTCGACCCCGCCACGGGCGAGATCCTCGCCTTCCACGGCGGCCCGGCCGTGTCCGAGGTCGTCAACAACTCGCTGCAGCACCGCACACAGGCCGGATCCTCCTACAAGCCCTACGTGCTCGCCACCGCGCTCAGCAACGACATCAGCCTCCGGAGCATGTTCGACGGCGACTCGCCGCAGAACTTCCCCGAGCTGCAGAGCCCGGTGCAGAACGCGGGCGGCACCAGCTACGGGCCCGTCGACCTCGTCCAGGCCACGGCGGACTCGGTCAACACCCCCTTCGTGGAGCTGACGTCCCGGCTCGGCGCCGCGACGGTGGACGAGACCGCGGTCGCGGCCGGGGTGGACGAGGACCAGATCACGACCTCCACCCAGGGCCCGCTGGTCGCGCTCGGCACCCACCAGGTGACCGCCCTCGACCAGGCGTCCGCCTACGCCACCTTCGCCGCGGGCGGCGTCCACCGGCCGGCGCACATGGTCACCGAGCTGAGGATGGCCGACGGCACGGTCGTCGCGCCCGACGACGCGGACGAGATCGAGCAGGGCACCCAGGTGGTCTCCACCGAGGTCGCCGCCGACGTCACCTACGCCATGACCCAGGTGGTCGAGGCGGGCGGTGGCAGCAACGCGGCGCTCCCCGACGGGCGCCCGGTCGCCGGCAAGACCGGTACCTCCAGCGGGGCGGTCTCCGCGTGGTTCGTGGGCTACACGCCGCAGCTCGTCGCGGCGGTCGGACTCAGCCGGGCGGACGCCAACCTCTCGCTGGAGTTCGAGGGCCAGCCCGAGAACGAGATCTTCGGTGGCACCACCTCGGCCAACGTGTGGAAGGAGTTCATGACGACGGCCGTGGAGGGCATGCCCGTCGAGCAGTTCCCGCCCCCCGCCTACGTCGGCGCGGACCAGAGCTTCCTGCCCACGCCGAGCCCGAGCGAGGAGCCCACCGAGGAGGAGAGCGAGGAGCCCTCCGACGAGCCCTCCGACTTCCCGGAGTGCGACCCCGCGAACATCGACCCGGAGAACCCCAACTGCGAGGGCGTCGAGTCCCCGCCGGAGTGCGACCAGTTCGACTGGGAGTGCCAGAACGAGGGGAACCCCGATGTCCCCGAGGAGTGCACCGGTCCGAACCCGCCCTCCTGGTGCGAGGAGCAGACCACGCCGGGCGAGCCCGGCGACGACGCGAGCGATGACGACGGCGGCCTGGGCTGGCCCCGGAGCAGCTCCAACGAGAACAACAGGATGATCGTCCTCGGCCGGGACGAGTGACCCCCCTCCCGCCACGGCGGGAGGCCTGACCGAGGGGGCCGGTGCGCGGAGGTTCCGCGTGCCGGCCCCCTCGCGTGTCCGGCCGTCCACAGCCATCACCGGTGGTACGCGGCGACTGGTAACCTTGGGGGCTGTATGGCTCAGAGTCCGTGCGAGGCCCGCCGACCCCGGCGCGGAACAGCTCGCGGACTCCTGCCCTCCTGCCATGGAGATTCCATGGCCGCAACAGTCCAGAGGAGGAACGTACGCCTATGCGTCGTTACGAAATCATGGTCATCCTCGACCCGAACCTCGACGAGCGCACCGTCGCCCCGTCGCTGGAGAACTTCCTGGGCGTCGTGCGCAACGACGGCGGCTCGGTCGAGAAGGTCGACATCTGGGGCAAGCGCCGTCTCGCCTACGACATCGACAAGAACCCCGAGGGCATCTACGCGGTCATCGACCTGACGGCCACGCCCGCCACGGTCAAGGAGCTCGACCGCCAGCTCGGCCTCGCCGAGGCCGTGCTCCGCACCAAGGTCCTCCGGCCCGAGGTCCACTAGGACGGCCCTGCCCGTACCCCTCACCCCCTTCCGTCCGCCCCGGTTCTGTCAGTACCGGCGCGGATGATCGGGGGAGCAGGCGAAACCGCCTGAACCGACTACCTCGAACCGGAGCCCATCCATGGCAGGCGAAACCCAGATCACGCTCGTCGGCAACCTCGTCGACGACCCTGAGCTGCGCTTCACGCCCAGTGGAGCCGCGGTCGCCAACTTCCGTGTGGCCTCGACGCCCCGCACCTTCGACAAGCAGTCGGGGGAGTGGAAGGACGGCGAGTCCATGTTCCTCACCTGCACTGTCTGGCGGCAGTACGCGGAGAACGTGGCCGAGAGCCTTCAGCGGGGCATGCGCGTCATCGTGCAGGGCCGGCTGAAGCAGCGCTCGTACGAGACCCAGCAGGGTGAGAAGCGGACCGTCTTCGAGATCGACGTCGAGGAGGTCGGCCCGGCTCTGCGCAGCGCCACCGCGAAGGTGACCAAGACGCAGCGCCAGGGTGGCGGCGGCTTCGGCGGCGGCAACGGCGGCGGAGGCGGTTTCGGCGGCGGCCAGCCCCAGCAGGGTGGCGGCGGCTACGGGAACCAGGGCGGCGGCTTCGGCGGGGCGCAGGGCGGCGGAGGCCGCAGCGGCCCCCCGGCCGACGACCCGTGGGCGACCAACGGTGGCGGCGGTGGCGGCGGGTTCGGTGGCGGCGGCGGAGGCTTCTCCGACGAGCCCCCGTTCTAGCGCTCCACCCCGCACCACGCAGCACACGGCCCGGTGCCCCAGGGCGCCGAGTCACCTTTCCATCCACAGACCATCCCCGGGAGGACCCCGGGGCTCTTGCGAAGGAGCACCACGATGGCGAAGCCGGCAGCGCGCAAGCCCAAGAAGAAGGTTTGCCTCTTCTGCCAGGAGAAGCAGTCCTACATCGACTACAAGGACACCACGCTTCTCCGCAAGTTCATCTCCGAGCGCGGCAAGATCCGTGCCCGCCGCGTCACGGGCAACTGCACCCAGCACCAGCGCGACGTCGCGACCGCGATCAAGAACGCGCGCGAGGTGGCCCTGCTGCCCTACACCAGCACCGCTCGCTAGCGGCGATATCCGAGGGAGGTTTTTGTCGTGAAGCTGATTTTGACCCACGAGGTCAACGGTCTCGGAGCCCCCGGCGACGTCGTCGAGGTGAAGAACGGTTACGGTCGCAACTACCTGCTGCCCCGCGGGTTCGCCATCCGGTGGACACGCGGCGGTCAGAAGCAGATCGACCTGATCCAGCGCGCGCGCTCCGCGCGTGACATCCGCACCCTGGACGAGGCCAGGCAGGTCGCCGGCCAGGTCGGTGCGCTCACCGTGCGCCTCAAGCAGCGCGCCGGCGAGGGCGGTCGTCTGTTCGGTTCGGTCACGCCCGCGGACATCGTCGACGCCGTCAAGGCGACCGGCGGCCCCGAGCTGGACAAGCGCCGGATCGAGGTCAAGACCCCGATCAAGTCGGTCGGAAGCCACAAGGTCCAGGTCCGCCTGCACCCCGAGGTCTCCGCGACGATCAAGCTGGACGTCGTCGGCGCCTGATCCCAGGCACCGGACGCGTCAGGGCCCCGCCTCTCCTCGGAGAGGCGGGGCCCGCTTCGTGTCGGGACGTGTTCCGGCGGGTCGGTCGTGCTCTCGCGGGGGTGGGGCTTTCCTGACACGCCTCATTACCAAAAGCAACCCTTTGACTACTCTTTGTAACCTATCGTGTTGTCTGTGTTGGTGTCGCACGTCGCGGCGCCCCGCACGGAGAGGACGACGACCGATGGCCGTAGAGAGAACGACCGATCCGGACCGACACCCGCTGGTGGACCGCAGGACGATCCTGCGCGGGACCGCCCTCGCCGCAGGGGGCGTGCTCCTCGGCGGGATGATGGGCATCTCAACGGCGGGGCAGGCCTCCGCCGCCGCGATGCCCAAGGTGTACACGCGCGCCGACTGGCAGGCCAGGGCGCCCAGGAACAAGATCGACCTGGTGTCCAAGGGGCCGACCCACATCGTCGTGCACCACACCGCGACGGGCAACGTGTCCGACACCTCGACACAGCACGCCGCCGCGCTGTCCCGGTCCATCCAGCGCTACCACATGGACAGCAACGGGTGGAGCGACACCGGCCAGCAGCTCACCATCAGCCGGGGCGGGCACATCATGGAGGGCAGGGACCTGTCCCTCAAGGCGATCCGCGACGGCAAGCACGTGGTCGGCGCGCACACCGCCAACCACAACTCCCACACCATCGGGATCGAGAACGAGGGCACGTACACCTCGCAGACCCCGACCCAGGCGCTCATGGGGTCGCTGGTCGACACCTGTGCGTGGCTGTGCCTGGTCTACCAGCTGGACCCGTCGGAGGCCATCGTCGGCCACCGGGACTACAACGCCACGAGCTGCCCGGGGGACCAGCTCTACTCGATGCTCCCGCAGCTGCGCAAGGACGTGACGAGCAGGATGCGCGAACAGCTGAGCCACCTGAGCCGGGTCGCCGGGACCGAGCTGACCCTGGAGCAGCTGCCGACCTACCCGAGGGTTCCGCAGGCCGAACGGGCCGTGCCGTTCTACCACGGCCCGGCGGTCGGCGACCTCGACGCGTCCCCGTGACCCGAGGGACCTGACACGATGCCCGCCGGAGAGCCGCCCCGACCCCCCGGGGCGGCTCCTTCGCGTCCCGGCGGGCCCGGTACGCACAGGGGGGGAGACAAGCGGCCCGCTGCCGTGCGCGCGGTGTCGACCCGTCCGCCTATCGGCTTCCCGACAGGTCGACAAGCGGAGGAGGGGACATGTCCACAGGTCGACACGGCGGAGCGACTTGTCCACAGGTCGACACGGCGGAGCGACTTGTCCACAGGTCGACATGTCCGCCCTGGACGGGGCCCGACGGTCCGTGGTCCCCTGGTTCACAAGGGGGAGCCCGCGGCTCGCCACCATGAGGTGTGCCCCCACGGGGCCCGGGCGCGACGCTCCCGCTTCCCCCTCCGGCGAGCGGCCCCCACGCGCCCGCCCGGCGGCGGGAGTACGACGGGGCCGGGGACCGGCGCGGACCTCCAGGCGCCCGCCCGTGCGGCGGCGCCCCCCGTCAGGGCCTCGTCGCCCCGGTGACCAGCCAGGCGGTCCCCCGCGCACGGGCGCCCAGGGTGACGGCGCGCGCCAGGATCCACACCGTGAACGCGATCCACAGCCCCACCAGGCCCCACAGCGAGTCCTCCGCCAAGCGGGGGATCACCAGGGCGCACGGCAGGAACGCCGCCATCGTCCACAGCGACGCCCACGCCAGGTAGCGCTGGTCGCCCGCCCCCATCAGCACCCCGTCCAGGACCATGGTCACGCCGCTCAGCGGCTGCATGAGGGCGACCACCACCAGCGTGGCCATGATGAGGGCCCGCACCTCGGCATCGGACGTGAAGGGGACCGGGGCCCACGGAAGCACCAGGAACACCAGGACCATGAACACCGCACCCAGCATCACGCCCCACTCCACCATGCGGCGGGTGGCCTCCTTCGTGCCCCGCACGTCCCCCGCGCCCAGGTACCGGCCCACGATGGACTGGCCGGCGATCGCGATCGCGTCCATGGCGAACACCAGCAGGGCCCAGATGTTGTAGCTCACCTGGTGCGCGGCGATCGACTCGTCGCCCAGGCGCGCCGCCACCGCGGTGGTCACCAGCGCGACCACCCGCATCGACACGCTGCGCAGGAACAGGGCGAACCCCGCGGAGGCCGAGGCCCGCAGTCCCGCCGCGGTCGGGGCGAGGGAGACCCCCGCACGCCGCGCGGAACGGGAGATCGCCGCCACGTACCAGAACGCCCCCGCGCCCTGCGCGATCACCGTCGACCACGCCGAACCCGCGATGCCCCAGTCCATGACCAGCACGAACACCACGCACAGCACCGCGTTGCCGGCGTAGGAGGCCACCGCGACCAGCAGCGGGGTGCGTGCGTCCTGGAGCCCCCGGAGCACACCGGTGCCCGCCATGACGATCAGCAGGAACGGCGTGCTGAGCAGGCTGATCCTCAGATAGGTCAGCGCGTAGGGCGCGATCTCGGGCGAGGCGCCCAGCAGGTCCACCATCAGCGGCCCCAGCGGCCAGCCGATCGCGATGGCCGCGACCCCCAGCAGGACGGCGAGCCACAGGCCGTCCACACCGTCGCGGATACCGCCCGCGACGTCGCCGGCGCCGAACCGGCGGGAGACCGCCGCCGTGGTGCCGTACGCCAGGAAGACGCAGACGGCCACCAGGGTCAGGAGGACCTGCCCGGCCACGCCCAGCCCTCCCAGGGCCTGGGTGCCCAGGGTGCCGACGACCGCCGCGTCGGTGAGCAGGAACAGGGGTTCGCTGATGAGGGCGAAGAACGTGGGGACCGCCAGGGCGAAGATCTCGCGGTCGTGGCGGTGCCGGAAGGGGGCGGCCGAGAGCAGTTTTGGCATGACCAGGCCACAGTATCGGACAGGCGTTCTAGTCGGGTGTGGAGTTGTCCACACCCGCCCGGATGCCTGTGGATAACCTGTGGAAACACTCCCTGTGAGGCATCTTGCACGGCCCGCCTACGCACAGTGTTTTTGCAGATCAAAGCCTATATGCGAGGGTCATGGCAAAGTTATCCACAGGTGATGTGCACAACCTGTGCCCGCCATGCCCCGCGCGGGGCGGGACATGGTGGTAATGGCTCCGTCCACAGGTCCCGTCCGCGGCGTCCCCAGCGGTCGCGATGGGGCATCCTGGAGGGGTCGGCCCGTTCGGGCCGGCGGAGTACGGTCCTGGGGAGAGCGTTCGTGAGTGTCGCTGAGCAGCCACCTGAAGAAGGCGGATACGAGCGCACCCCACCCCACGACATCCAGGCCGAACAGAGCGTGCTCGGCGGCATGCTCCTCTCCAAGGACGCCATCACCCAGGTCGTCGAGATCATCCGCTCCGCGGACTTCTACCGCCCCGCGCACCAGATCATCTACGACAGCGTCGTCGACCTCTTCTCCCGCGGCGAGCCGGTCGACGCCATCTCCGTCAACGCCGAGCTCACCAAGCGCGGCGAGGCCACCCGCGTCGGCGGCGCCCTCTACCTCCACACCCTCACCGAGGCCATCCCGACCGCCGCGAACGCCGGCTACTACGCCAAGATCGTCTCCGACCGGGCGGTCCTGCGCCGGCTCGTCGAGGTCGGCACCCGTATCGCCCAGATCGGCTACGCCGGCGACGGCGAGGTGGACGACCTCGTCGACCACGCCCAGGCGGAGATCTACAAGGTCGCCGAGAAGCGGACCGGCGAGGACTACGTGGTCCTCGCCGACATCATGCCCGGCGCCCTCGACGAGATCGAGGCGATCGGGGCCCGCGACGGCACCCTGACCGGCGTGCCCACCGGCTTCGCCGACTTCGACGCCCTCACCAACGGCCTCCACCCCGGCCAGATGATCATCATCGCCGCCAGGCCGGCCGTCGGTAAGGCCCTGGCCCTGGACACCCCCCTCCCGACGCCCGAGGGATGGACCACCATGGGGGAGGTGGAGGTCGGGGACCGACTCCTCGCCGCCGACGGCACCCCGACCCGGGTGGTGGCCGCCACCGAGGCGATGACCGACAGGCCCTGCTTCGAGCTCACCTTCGACGACGGCACCACGGTGATCGCCGACGCCGAACACCAGTGGCTCACCCATACCCGCGCCTCCCGCCGCGCGGCCCAGGAGGCCGGTGCCACGGGAAGTTCCCCCCGTGTCCTCCCCGGGGTGCGAACCACCCGGGAGATCTTCCGGACGCAGCGCCTGGACACCGCCGACCGCAGGTCGAACCATTCGGTGGTCAACACCTCTCCGATCGCGCTGCCGGAGCGCGACCTCCCCCTGCCGCCCTACTTCCTCGGAGCCTGGCTGGGTGACGGATCCTCGCAGGCGGCGCGGATCACCACCACCGATCCCGAGGTCCTCACGAACATCGAGGCCGAGGGACTGGTCACCAAGCCGGTGGGCCGGGGCACCTGCACCTACGGGGTCTTCCTTCCGGCTGAGGACCCCTCCCGTCCGGAGAGGGAGTGCGTCGTCTGCGGGACGCGGTTCACCCCCCAACTGCCGCATGTGCGCAGCTGCGGTCAGTCCTGCGGCGGAAGGGCGAGGTTCGTCTCCGAGCCCGCGCCCCACACCACCTGCGCTGACTGCGGGACCCCCTGTTTCGGCCAGACACGGTGCCGGCGCTGTATCGACGACCACGGCAGCGTCCAGGCCCTGCTCCGCTCGCTCGGGGTCCTGGGCGACAAGCACATTCCCAACGCCTACCTGAGGGCGTCCGTGTCGCAGCGGCGGGCACTCATGGCGGGCCTGCTGGACAGCGACGGCACCGTCAACGCCGGCGGCTCGGTCCAGTTCGCGGTCACGAACGAGCGCCTGGCGAACGACTTCCGCGAACTCGCCCACAGCCTGGGCCACCGCACGGGGATGTCCCGCAAGCGGGTCCGGGGGCGCACG
Organism: Nocardiopsis tropica; assembly: GCF_042660575.1. Classification (NCBI taxonomy): domain Bacteria; kingdom Bacillati; phylum Actinomycetota; class Actinomycetes; order Streptosporangiales; family Nocardiopsidaceae; genus Nocardiopsis; species Nocardiopsis tropica. Next base: position 132,763 of record NZ_JBHSUF010000013.1, on the reverse strand, counting down.
GAGGGTTCCTCGACCTGTTACACGATCACGTTCGGTTCCACGCGCGAGGTCTTCGGGATCGAGCGCAAGCAACGGGCCCATCGGGAACGCGGTGAGGGACGGGGCTACGCCCGGATCGGGTCCAGGTTCATCACCGGGGTCCGCCAGGTGGACAGCGTTCCCGTCCGGTGCGTGCAGGTCGACCACCCCGACCACCTGTTCCTCGCGACGCGTTCCATGATCCCCACCCACAACTCGACCCTGGCCCTGGATTTCGCGCGCGCGGCGTCGATCAAGAACGACATGGCCTCGGTCTTCTTCAGCCTGGAGATGGGCCGGAACGAGATCGTCATGCGCCTGCTGTCGGCGGAGGCCCGGGTACCCCTGCACACGATGCGCTCCGGCCTGATGACCGACGAGGACTGGGCCAGGCTGGCCAGGCGCATGGGCGAGGTGGCCAACGCGCCCCTCTTCATCGACGACTCACCGAACATGTCGATGATGGAGATCCGGGCCAAGTGCCGCAGGCTCAAACAGCAGCACGACCTCAAGCTGGTCATCGTCGACTACCTCCAGCTGATGAGTTCACCGGGGCGCGTGGAGAGCCGCCAGCAGGAGGTCTCGGAGATGTCCCGGTCCCTCAAGCTCCTGGCCAAGGAGCTCGAGGTTCCCGTCGTGGCGCTCTCCCAGCTGAACCGCGGCCCCGAACAGCGCACCGACAAGCGCCCGCAGGTCTCTGACCTGCGCGAATCTGGTTGCCTTGTCGCTGAGACGCGTGTGCTGCGAGCCGACACCGGTGCCGAGGTGACCTTGGGTGAGCTCTACCGGAGCGGTGAACGCGACATTCCGGTGTGGTCGCTCGACGAGCGGCTGCGCATGGTGCCCAGGACGATGACCCATGTCTTCTCCAGCGGGGTCAAGGACGTGTTCCGGCTGCGGCTGGCCTCCGGCAGGGAGGTCGTCGCCTCCGGCAACCACCCCTTCCTCAACCTCGACGGATGGACCGCCCTCGAGAACCTCGGAGTGGGGGAGAAGGTCGCGGTGGCCCGGAGCGTTCCTGAGCCGGACCGGACGGCCGAGTGGCCCGAGGCCGAGGTCATCATGCTCGCACACCTCATCGGGGACGGTTCGTTCGTCCGTCGCCAGCCGATTCGCTACGCCAACACCGACGAGGCGAACCTCGCGGTGGTGGAGGAGGCCGCCCGGCACTTCGGCATCACGGCGGTACGGGACGAGTACGCCTCCGCGCGGACGACGACACTCCGGCTACCGGCCCCCTTCCGGCTGACGCACGGGAAGCGGAACCCCATCGCAGCGTGGCTGGACGGTCTGGGGCTGTTCGGACTGCGCAGCCACGAGAAGTTCGTTCCCGAGGGGGTGTACTCCCTTTCCGACCGCCAGATCGGCCTGTTCCTCCGGCATCTGTGGGCGACGGACGGCAGCGCCTACTGGAACGAGAAGGGCGGCCAGGCCCGCATCTACTACTCGACCACGAGCCGTCGTCTGGTCGACGGCATCGCCGTACTGCTCGCCAGGCTCGGCATCATGACGCGGATCAAGAAGGTGCGGAAGAGCGGCTACCGGGTCTGTTACACCCTTGACGTCTACGGGATGGACAACCAGCGCCGCTTCGCGGAGGTCGTCGGATGCCACGGTGCCCGGTCGGCGCGGCTTGCAGAGTGCGTGGCCGGCATGGAGGGCCGACGGGGCAACACCAACCTGGACACGATCCCCGTGCAGGTGCGGGACAGGGTGCGGACGACCATCGGCGCCAAGGGCATGACGCACAGGCAGTTCTCCACCGCCATGGAGACGGAGTTCTGCGGCAGTGCGATGTGGAAGTCCGCCCCCAGCCGGACGCGGCTGTCCAGGGTGGCAGCCGTGCTCGACGACGGCGATCTGGAACTCCTGGCCACGAACGACGTCTTCTGGGACGAGGTCGTGGAGATCGAACCTTTGGGAGAACGAGAGGTGTTCGACGCCACGGTGGAGGGCACCCACAACTTTGTCGCGAACGGCATCAGCGTCCACAACTCCATCGAGCAGGATGCGGACATGGTCATCCTGCTCTACCGCGAGGACGTGCACGACAAGGAGTCGCCGCGGGCGGGCGAGGCCGACATCATCGTGGCCAAGCACCGCAACGGCCCCACGGCGGACGTGACCGTGGCCTTCCAGGGCCACTACAGCCGGTTCGTCGACATGGCGCCCGGATAGGCCGTCGCGTCCACGGTCGCGTCCACGCCGGCCAGGTCGGGTGAGCCCAGGCTGTCGTGCACCAGGTGCACGGCGGCCCCGGTGATCCCGCAGAACTCGGAGATCCCCACGCGCAGCTGGATGTCCAGTGACGTGTCGAAGCCGTGCGCCGCGTACCCCTCGGAGGGGTCCGCCCGGCCGGGTTCGTCCCCGGGGCGCAGGACCGGGTCGCACCCCTCCCGGTACAGGTCGAGGGCGTCGACGGTGTATCCGGAGGAGGGGCCCGCCGCCCCGCGACGGGCCCCGTTTATCGGTCAGCCTCTTTGCCTATTTGTGGTCAAGCCGATTTGTCGACAAAGAGTCACGGCCCTCTCACCGGGAGTCCCCGACGATCATCCCCTCCCGCATCTCCAGGTGGCGGCCGGCGAACCTCCCGCGCATCGTCCGGTCGTGTGTCACGATCACCAGAGCCCCGGTGAAGTGCGACAACGCCTCCTCCAGCTCTTCCACGAGACCGGGGGAGAGGTGGTTGGTCGGCTCGTCCAGCAGCAGGAGGTCGTGGACCCCCGACGCCAGTCGGGCCACCTCGATCCGGCGGCGCTGCCCGACCGAGAGCGACGCCACCGCCTGGTCCATCTCCTTGGGGCGGAACAGTCCGAGCGAGGCCAGTTCCTCCCGGTGCTCCTCGGCGGGGCCGGGGCGGCCGGACGCGTACGCCTGGAGCACGGTCCGCCGGGAGGGGGACACGCCGTCCTCCTGCCTCAGGAAGCCGACCCTCGCCGGGACGGAGACCCGACCCGGGCCGGGGGCCAGCTCCCCGGCGAGGACCCGGAGCAGGGTCGACTTCCCCGCCCCGTTGGGGCCGGTGACCAGGACGCGCTCACCCGGTGCCAGCTCCAGTGCGGGGACGTCGAGCCGGTGGTCGACCCGCACCCGCTCCAGTTCGGCGACCGGCGCCGGGCCGGGCTCCCCTTGCGGGGCCCCGGTGAACTCGGCGGTCATGCGGAGCGGGACCGGAGGCGGAGCCACCGGGTCCGAGGCCAGCCTCTCCAGCCTCTCCTTGGCGTTGCGGATACGGCTCATGGAGCCGTGCGCCCGACTGCGCATCCTGAACCCGCCGTGCCCGAACGCGGCCTTGTCCACCTTGCGCGGGATGGCCCGGAGCGCGGCGACGCCGTTGTCCGCCAGCGTCCTCTGCCTGGCCAGGTCGGCCCTCCGGTCCTGGTACTCCCGGATCCACCGGGCCCGGGCCGCCGCCTTCGCGGCCAGGAACCCGGAGTACCCGTTGCCGTACCTGTTGATCCGGTGGAGGTCGTGGTCGACCTCCAGGACGGTGTCGGTGACTCCGGCGAGGAAGGCGCGGTCGTGGGTGACGGCGACCACCGTGCCCCTGTGGTTCCGGAGCCGGTCCTCCAGCCAGGCGACCGCGCGGTCGTCCAGGTCGTTGGTGGGCTCGTCCAGGAGGAGCAGTTCGGGCGAGGCCGCCAGCATCGCGGCCAGGGCCAGACGTGAGCGCTCCCCTCCGGAGAGCATGCGCAGCGGGCGCTCGCGGTCCAGTCCGGGAAGGCCCAGGCCGTGGAGCCCGGCGTCGACGCGCGCGTCGGCGTCGTAGCCGCCCCGTGTCTCGAACTCGGCGAGCAGGTCACCGTAGCCGTCCATCTCCCGGGCCGTGGCGGAGCCGAGGCGGGCCTCGGCCACGCGCAGCCGCGCCTCCAGGTCCCGCAGGTCGGCGAGTGCGGAGTCGATCGCGTCCGCCACGGTGCCGGTCCGCACGCCGACCCCCTCCAGGGTCTGGGGCAGGTAGCCGACCCCGCCGGGCGCCCTGACGGTGAGGTCCCCGTTGTCGGGGCGCTCCTCGCCCGCCAGCAGGCGCAGCAGGGTGCTCTTGCCCGATCCGTTGTCCCCGATGACTCCGACGCGTTCGCCCGGGCCGATGGTCAGGGTGACACGGTCGAGGACGGTGTGGTCGTCGTAGCGTTTGGTGATCTCGTCGAGGGTGAGCTGGGAGTGTGCTCGAAGTGCGGCGGTGTGCATGTGCGCGCCTCCTGGGGTGCGGTGCGGTCTGGCGGTACGGGGCCGCGGATCGCCGGAGGAGCACGCGTGCCGGCTGGTTTCGGACAGGGCTCGCACGGGCGAGACGGGGTCCGGTACAGCGGGAACGCTGAGGCTTCCCTGGGTCGACCGCGGTACGGCGACGCCGGCGGAGCCGCACGGTGCCGGAGGGGCGACAGGGGTGTCGCCGCTGGGCAGCGGGTGCGGCGGTGCTCGGACGCGGGCGTCTGGCGCGGATCTACAGGAAGATGTACAGCCTCATGTGCAAGACGGTACGTCTCGTTTTGCCTGGCGTCAAGTGTGCTTTCGGTGAGACGGGGATCACTCTCGGTCGGCGCTTCGGGGCCTATATGCGGACGGCCGGATTCTGATTAATTACCAAACCGTTTTAGCGGCGGAGTGGCGTTGTCCGGTTCGGGGACCGGTTCCGGGACGCGTGAAGGGGCCGCCCCCGCAGGGGCGGCCCCTTCACGTCACTCGCTCTTCATGGACTCCGGAGCACTCGCCGCGGTGGCGAAGGGCTCACTCGACGGTCGCTCGTGCGGCTACAGCCAGCGGGCCTCCGGGCGGGTCCGACCGTTGTGGTCGGTGACCAGCACCCAGTGCATGATCGGGTATTCGGACGCGATGGCGTCGGCGTCCTCGCGCGGTTGCGGGACGTGCACGGGCTCGGGCGTAAGGCCGGAGAGACGGCGGGTCGCAGCCGCGGGGCGGATACGCCGACGGGGCGTCGCGGAGCGAGTGGGGTGTGGTGCACGGTCTGTCCAGCGCGCCATGGGCCCTCCTCGTTTCCGTATCAGATGTTATGAGTTAACCCTATGTTCACCTTCGCGTCAATTCGATTGGCTTGCGAAGGTTCGCGCCCGCTGGGTAGGGATGCCGTGTTGCGGATCTGAAGGGGGTTCTTCCCCGGGGGGTGTTCTCCCATGCCGGGGCGGTGCGGGCGGGCCTCCCGGCATGCGGGCGGCTGTGGCGCGAGGGCAGGGAAGTGTGGCCTCGAGGCAAGGTGAACGGAAGGTGAACGAAGGGCGAATCAGGCGGGGCGGCCCCGCGCCAGGGGCCGCACCCGGGGCCCGCGGCCGGCACGGGGAGCCCGGAGCACGACGAAGGGCATCCGCCCTCGGCGGATGCCCCGTGACGGTGGTCGGGACCTGCGGCGGCTCACTCCTTGAAGATGAGCCCCACGACCTCCAGGTAGAGCTGTTCCGGGTACGGGATGAAGGAGATCCGGCTCAGGGCCTGGTCCTGACCGGCGGACTCCATCACGAAGGTGCCGTAGCCGAGGAAGCGGCCCACCAGGGTCCGCTCGAACCTCATGTCCGTGACCTTGCCCAGCGGCATCATGTTGACCTGTCGGGTGATCAGCCCCGTGGTCAGCAGGAGGCGCGCCGACGTGATGACGAAGTAGTCCACGGACCACTCCGCGACCCGCCAGACGAACCACACCAGCACCAGCAGCCACAGCCACCAGATGATCGCCAGAGCCGCGGCGCTGTCCGCGATCTGGGTGTTGCTGATGATGCCGGCGACGATCAACGCACCGAGGACGGCCCCGACCGGTCCGATGAGGACCGCGGGGTGCCGACGGATGGTCACGACGTCCTGCTCGTGCGGCAGAAGGTAACGGTTGACCGACGCCGGAGCGCTGTTACTCGACGCTACGAGCCGCATGGCACCCGTCCATCCCCACTACGGCAGCAGTGCGTTGACGAAGCGGGACATGGACTCCGCGCCACCCATCAGACCGCCCAACGCGCTCTGGATCACACCAGCGGCGCTTTCAGGTTGCGTGAGCAGATAAAACGCCACGAAACCGATGAGAGCGTAGCCGCCCCATTTCTTCAACTTCGCCACGACTGACTCCCCTTGGAATCCACCTGACCCACCAACCCAGCAGTGATTGTTCCATTGACAATGATGCCCGTAAAGCCTGGGGCGCACCCTCGGCGTGGCGGTATGTCCGGCCTACCGCGCTTGCGGGCTCTGTCCGGTTCCGGTGGTGTTGGTGAACCAGTGTTCGGTCGACCGGAATACGGTCGAAGCCCCTCGCAGGTCAGGGCATTAGGGATGGTTTGTCCGGAGAAGGGAGGGACTTCCCCGGGACCGATTGGTTCCCCGGCCGGAGGCGAGTGACGGTCGGGCCGAAACTCGTGGTTCGTGCGGAGCGGATCCCTAGTGCTGCTCGGCGAAGGCCAGGGCGAGCACCTGGAGGTGCTGCCGGGCGATCCGCTCGACGAGATCGGGGGTGGCCCGGCCCATGACGTCCTCGGCGCCGTGTCTGGCGGCGTCGACGCAACGGGTGACGGTGGAATCGTGGTGGACGCCGGAGAACTCCGTGGACAGTCGGTCGACGACGGAGCCGTAGCGGGGGTCGCGGTCGGTCGAGGGGGAGGGGGTCTCGGGCATCTCACTCCTTGAGGGCCGTGGGGGCTGATGGCGCAGCGTGTGCGGTCGGGGTCTTTGGGTAGTCGGCGGAGGGTTGCCTGAACGCCGCGCAGGAAGCGGACACGGGGCCTCCGCTCCGGCGGACCCCGGCCGTGCGGCGTGGTTTCGGTCCGGCTGGCCTTCGCGGTTATGGGTGGTCAGGAACCATGATCACTCTAATCTGTTACGTTCCAATCTCGAAATGAATTCGGCTAATGCAAGCCGTGTCGACGCTTGCGTCCGGAGGGGTGCGCCACCTGGTCTGACGCGGCTGCCTCCGGGTTCAATGCCCGATTTTCGGTCGATCATTCGTCCGGTGTTCAAAAGAGCCGAAAAAGCGCCCAACCGGTGATCCGGTTGGGCGCTGAGGCTCCTGGGGCCGAGGGGAGGGCTCAGGCGCAGCCGTACAGGCGGTCGCCCGCGTCGCCCAGCCCCGGGAGGATGAACCCGTTCTCGTCCAGGCGCTCGTCCACCGCGGCGGTCACCACGCGCAGGGTGGCACCGTGGTCCGGCGCCAGGGTCTCGGCCAGCTTCTGCTCCACCGCGACCAGTCCCTCGGGGGCGGCGAGCAGGCAGATCGCGGTGACGTGGTCCGCGCCCCTCTCCACCAGGAGCTTGAGCGCGGCGGCCAGGGTGCCGCCGGTGGCCAGCATCGGGTCCAGCACGTAGCACTGGCGGCCGGACAGGTCCTGCGGCAGCCGGTCGGCGTAGGTCGCGGGCTGGAGCGTGTCCTCGTCGCGGGCCATGCCCAGGAAGCCGACCTCCGCGGTCGGGAGCAGGCGGGTCATCCCGTCGAGCATGCCCAGACCCGCGCGCAGGATCGGGACCACGAGGGGCGTGGGACGCGTCAGCTGTGTTCCGGTGGTCTCCACGAGAGGAGTCCTGATGGTGACGTCCGTCACTCGGACGTCGCGGGTCGCCTCGTAGGCGAGCAGGGTCACCAGCTCGTCGGTCAGGCGCCGGAAGGTCGGTGAGTCGGTCCGCACGTCGCGCAGGGTGGTCAGTTTGTGCGCGACCAGGGGATGGTCGACGACCAGGGTTTCCAAGGCGTTCTCCGGGTGAGCTGGGATAACGGGACGGTGGCTGGGGATGGGGGCCCGCCCGAGTCTAACCGCGCGTACCACCCGGAACAGGGCGTCCCGGAGCCGCGCCTGTCACGCGGTGGACCTGCGGGGGCGCCCGTCCGCTCCCGGGGAGGCCCGACGGAACCGCCGGGGCGGCAGCGCGGGCCCCGTTCTCATGAGAGCGTGGTCCGGACTGACACGGATCGAGGGAGACGGCGGAGCGGGAGTGATCGTTACCATTGCACTCGCGCGGGCGCGGCTCTTCCTCGTCCGCACCGATACACCGGCCGGGTTGGGGTGACGATGACAGTACTCGATCATGGTGACGACGACTCGGGTGACTTCGCGGCGGTCGCGTACAGGGAAGAGGAGTACTGGGACGTCGACCTCCTCCCCGTGACGCTGACGCACGACCTGAAGGGCCTGATCCACGCACTGCGCCAGCAACCGAGCATCAGCGGCTCCCTCGGACTGGTCTCGGTCGGCGACGACTTCTTCATCATCGTGCGGGTCTACGGGGAGGACGTCTCCCTCTTCCTCTCCGACGTCACCGCGTCGGTGGACTGGCAGGTCGCCAGGGACGTCCTCGACTACCTGGACATCGACCTCCCCGACGACGACGACCTCGACCAGGTGCTCCCCGCCGGTGACCTGTCCATCGTCGCCGACCTCGGCCTGGACGAGATGGAGCTCGGCGCCCTCGCGGGCGATCTCGACCTGTACCCCGACGAGGTCCTGGCGAGCGTGTCCGAACGCCTCGGATTCGCACAGTCCTTCCAGCGTGTCCTGGACGGGATGGGGTAAGGGACCCCTGGTAAAACACCCTGGAGAACAGGAGAGCACGCGGTGTCGACCTTCGCAGCTGTCTTCGCCCCCAACGGGAAGACATGGCGGGGAACCGAGGTCGAACTCGGGGACGTGGACGTCATCGACGACGTCACCGACCTGATGCTCGACTTCGCCGCAGAGCGGGGCAGCGACAGCGCGCTCCTTCTGGTGGAAGCCGACGACGAGTGGTTCGCCGTCGTGCGCGCCTCGGACGACGGCGGTGAGCCGCGCGTGTACCTCTCGGACGGCCGTGTGGTCCACGACCACCCCGTGGCCTCGGTCCTCTCCGAAGCGGGCGCCCTCGGCGCCCCGCAGCCCTCGGAGAGCGCGGGCGCGCGCCCCAACCCGGTACCGGTGGGCGACGGCGACCTGATCACCGACCTGGGCGTGGACGGCGACGAGCTGCGCTCGCTGTCCGTCGGCAGCGGCGTCCTTCCCGCCGACGTCCTCGCCGTCGTGGCCGAGCGGGCCGGGTTCGGCGACATCCTCGACGCCATGAGGCTGTGACGTGGACGACCGCGGGGTCCTCGACGCCGCGCTGTGGACGGCGGTCGCCGAGGCCGAGCTAGCCCTGGCCACGGGCGACGTCCCGGTGGGGGCGATCGTCCTGGACGCCGCGGGCGCGGTCCTGGGGACGGGGCACAACGAACGCGAGGCGGCGGGCGACCCCACGGCGCACGCCGAGGTGCTGGCCCTGCGGGCCGCGGCCCGCGCACGCGGTGAGTGGCGCCTGAGCGGCTGCACGCTGGTCGTCACCCTCGAGCCCTGCGTGATGTGCGCGGGCGCGACGGTGCTCTCCCGGGTGGACCGCCTGGCCTTCGGCGCGCGGGACGCCAAGGCCGGCGCCGTGGGGTCGGTGTGGGACGTGGTCCGCGACCCGCGGCTCAACCACCGTCCGGAGGTGGTGCCGCCCGACCTGGTCGGCGCGGACGTCGCCGCGAGGTGCGCCGAACTCCTGACCGCGTTCTTCGAGCACCGCCGCGGGGGTCGGGACCGCGGCTGACCAGCCCGCCCCGGAGGACGTCCGGGAAGCCGCCGGAACCGCTCGCGCCATCCGGTTTTCCGCACGGCGGAGCATCCGGTAGAGTTGCTCGCGGTGGAGTCGCCTAGTGGCCGATGGCGCCCGCCTCGAAAGCGGGTAAGGGGCAACCCTTCGAGGGTTCAAATCCCTCCTCCACCGCACGAGGCCGACGTTCACGCAGGTGAGCGTAGGGCCGGTAGAGGTAGCGAGGGCCGGTTGATCCGGGCCGGTGCACATACGGTGCACACGGTCGGAGAGACCGGCCTTTCGCGTGTCCGGGGTTCGATCCCCGGGGAGGCTCCGTCAGGATCCTCACGCGGCGGTGGCGAGAGCCTTCACACGGGCCGCGTCCATCGCGTCGGCCACCTCGTCCAGGCGGTCGGGGAACAGGCGCCGGCCCTCTTCGTACCAGGTCCGCCGTAGCGACCTCTGATGCCGGGCGCAGGTCGGGCAGCGCGATTCCAGGGTGGAGCCGCAGGGCGCGTCGATCACCTCGGTGGCACCGGTGGCGATGTTCGTGCGTCGGAGGGAGACGGGGCGGATGCGCACGCCGTGGTCGGCGGCGACCTGTTCGGCCACCTCCCGGGCCAGGGGTTGCGCGAGGCGTTCGGCCCGGGTGGACTTACCGGTAGGCGTCGGCATCGGCCCACCCGCACAACCACAGAGCGAGAGTCTCCGATGAGAACATCCCTCGAACCCCTGCTGTTGTTCTTTGCCCTGATCAACCTCGGCGGTTCGGTTCTGGCACTCTCTGAACTCCTGGTCTTCCCCGGAGGCATGCTCCTCAGCAACGCCGGGCTCTTCTACATGCTGTGGAACAGGGAGAAGAAGCGGAGCCCGCAGAGCCAAGACCACCCCTCTGCCCCGCCCACCACTCCTCCCGCGCGGCCCGGGGAAAGGCCAGGGGCGGCACCCACCCCATAGCCAGTCGCCGACACCGCTGCGCAAACCCACAGCAACAGAGCGGGAGCCCTCATGACCGTACGCAGTCCCCTTGAACTTCTGGTGCTGAGGGCAGCTGCCGGAATGGTGTTCGTCGGTGCTCTGATCATGCTGGTGTGGGCCAGCCCCCTCATGGGGGAGCCGATGTGGCCGCACATGCTGTTCGCCGGAGTCATGTCGGTGTGGGCACCGATGCACTACTGGCTGCTTCGTCGTCACGACCGAGTTCAACGTTCCGTCTCCCCAACGACGGAGGAGCCCGCCCCGTAGCGATCAGCCATCGCGGTGATGTCCTCGTCCGGACCAAGCATCCCCTCTTGAGCGACCCAGGAGCCCTGACCATGTTCGATCGGTTCACCCAACAGGCGAAGGACGTCACCGTCCTGGCGCGCGAAGAGGCCGTGGAACTCAGGCGCAACCACATCGGCACCGAGCACCTGTTGCTCGGACTGTTGTCGCAGGGGACGGGGATCGCGGCCGGCGTCCTGGGGAGCTTGGGCCTGGACCACGGAACCGTCCGGGCCGAGGTGGTCAGGACCGGCGGTCGTGGACGATGGCGTTTCCGGTCCTACCTGCCCTTCTCCCCGGACGCCAGGAAGTCCCTGGAACAGACGCTGTACGAGTCGTTGCAGGTGCGGCACGACTTCATCGACACGGAGCACCTGTTGCTCGGTCTGCTCCACGAGGACCACGGCGCGGCGCTTCCCGTGTTGCGCGGCCTCGGTGTTTCCCCGGAGCTGGTCCGTGAGCAGGTGCACGGAGTATGGGCCCATCTGTCGCAGCAGATCCAGGAGCAGGCGCACGGGCGAGCGGGCTGACCGCCAGGACGATGGGAGCCGTCTTGGGCGGGAGCCTGTTCGGCATCCGCCTGGACAGCTACGAGAAGGTAGGGACCAAGCATCCCCTCGTGAGTGATCCAGGAGCCTCGGCCATGTTCGAGCTGTTCAGCCCCCGCGCCCGGCGCGTTGTCGTCTTCGCCCAGGAAGAGGCCAAGAGGTTCAATCACCAGGTGATCGGGCCAGAGCATGTGGTGCTGGGAATCCTGTCGGACGGAGAGGGAGCCGCCGCCGAAACCCTGGTGGGCTTGGGCGTTCGCGATGATGCTGCTGTGATCGAAGTTCTCAAGATCACCAAGCCCAGGAGGGGCGACGCGGGTGAGGGTTATCTGCCGTTCTCGTCTGAAGTAACGACGGCCTTTCAGCACGCCGCGACCGAGGTTCGAAGCTCCGGAGCAGACGAACTCGAACCGGAGCATGTTCTTCTGGCGCTGCTGCGTAAGAAGCGAGGAACGGGAGCCAAGTTGCTCCGTGGCCTCGGCATCTCACCTGATGCGGTTCGCGATCAGGTGCGGACGATGATGGCTCAGCCGGCTGAAGAAGCCGGAAAGAGACCCGTGGGCAAGCGGATCGACTACTACGACGACCCCAAGGCCCCGACGGCGAACAATCTCGTCCCGTCGGTGAACGTGTTCGTGGTCAACGAGCGCGACGAGGTGCTGATGATCCGCCGTACCGACAACGACAACTGGGCCGTCCCTGGCGGTGCGCTGGGTCTGGGCGCTTCCGTGCCCGACGCCGCCGTTCGGAAGACGCTGGAGGTGACCGGCATAACCTGCGTGATCACCGGCACCATCGGCATCTACAGCGATCCGAAGCACATCATCTACTACACGAGCGACGGCGAAGCGCGGCAGGAGTTCTCGCTCGTGTTCGCGGCATATCCGCTCGCGGGTGAGCCCACGCCGAGCGACGAGTCCAAGGACGTCGTCTGGGTGCCCAAGCACGAGCTGACCGGCTACCGGATGGACCGGTCCATGCGTTTGCGCGTGGAGCACTTCCTTGCCGGAGGGCCGACCTACATCGGGTGAGGGGCAGCGATCCTCGGCCAGGCGCCGTTCCACGAACCGCAGCGACGCCGTCAGCAGCGGCGAGGGGCGGGTACGGGGAGCGCACCTGTTCGGCTGCCCCAGAGGAGGGCGCCCGGCGACGGGGAAGCGGTCCTTCGAGCAGTTCTCGCGCGAGCTCCCGCGTCCAGCGAACATGTTCCGCATGTACCGGGCCAGCCGGTGGGAGTTTCCGGCCCTTGGACGAACCGGCCCCTGCCGTGGACGGCGATGACAAGTCCGGTTGCCTCCAGCGCGGAGAGGGCTTGACGGGCCGTCCCCCGGGAGACGTCGTACTGGCGGACGAGGGCGGCTTCGCTGGGCAGGGTGCCCCCGGGTGCGAGGTCACCGCTCAACCGCCCCCGGTTCGCCGGAGGCGGTCTTCTCGTCCGCGGGTTCGGGGCGGCGGGCCTTCCGGCCGGACCCGGCCGGCTCTCCCCGGCCCGGGGCGCGGGCGGCCCGCCCCGCCGCCCGCGCCCTCCCGCTACGGGGCGGGGGCCGGGCCCGTGCTCCCGCGGGCCGCGAAGGCCGCCGCGGGAGACCACCGCTCCGCGACGGGGAGGCCGTCGGCGCACTCCAGCGCAGACGCGCCGACCTCCGTCCCGTACCGGTAGACGTCCACGCTCACGCTGGTCAGCGCCGGAGAGGACAGGCGGCACAGGGTCGAGTCGTCCCACGCGACCATGCTGACCTGCCCGGGGACGGAGACGCCCATGTCGCGGGCGGCCTCCAGGCCGGAGACGGCCATGACGTCGTTGTCGTACAGGATCGCCGTCGGGGGCCGCTCTCGGCCGAGCAGTTCCCGGGTGAGCCGTGCGCCCTCCTCGTGCGAGTAGTCGCCCTCCAGGACGACGGGGGCGGCGATCCCGGCCCGGCGGCAGCCCTCGGCGAGGGCCGCGGTGCGGGCACGGGTGTGCAGCAGCCGGGCGGGCCCGGACACCCGGGCGATCCGCCGGTGCCCCAGGTCCAGGAGGCGTGCCAGGGCCTCCCGGACCGGGGTCACGTGGTCGGTGCGGACCGCCGGGGCGCCCGGGGGGCCGGGCTCCTGGACGCCCGCCAGCACCGCCGGCAGGCCGAGCCCGCGCAGGAGGGCGGGCCTCGCGTCCTCCGCGGCGAGGTTGACCACGACCACCGCGTCGACCAGGCGCCGCTCCGCCCACCGGCGGTAGGTGGCGTCCTCGGCGTCCGCGTCGGTCACCAGGTGCAGCAGGAACGCCATGTCGCGGGCGGCCACGCGCTCCTCGATCCCGGCGACGAACTCCATGAAGAACGGTTCCGCGCTGAGCAGGCGGCGCGGCCGGGCCAGGACCAGCCCGACCGCGCCGACGGGTTCGGGACGGCCCATCAGACCTGTTTCGCCGACGCGTGCGGCGTGTTCGCCGAGCGGAGGACGTGCGCCGCGGTCAGCGAGAGGGGGTCGATCTCCGCCCCGGTCCGCACCGTGAAGCTGTGCGTCTCCCCGGCCAGCAGGTCCACGAGCATGTCGTCCACCTCGGCGTCGCGGGCCGCCCGGTCGGCGAGCACCGAGACGTCGCGGGCGAACGAGGACGCGCGCACGTCCACCCGGTAGCCGCCCGGGACGGGGACCGCCACGGCGGTCAGGGCCTCGGGGTCGTAGGCCAGGTGGCGGTCCTCCCGGAACGTGTGGACGACGCGCACCTCCCCGGACGCGGCCACGAAGACCTCCCGGTCGGGGTCGGCGGGGGCGAGGAGCCGCCGTTCCGGCTCGACCTCGGCGGTCGAGCGGGGCGGCACGGAGATCTGTGCGCTCCCGGTGTGGAGCACCTCGCCCCCGAAGCCCTGGCGCCGCAGGTCGAGGGGGCCCGTCCAGGGTTCGTCGGTGTCGTTGACGGCGATGACGACGAGGCGCCCGTCCCTGGGCTGGACGGTGAGCATGCGGGGCGCGTAGGCGCGGCGGAGCGCGTACCAGAGGGGCTTGGGCCTCTCGTCGCCGTCCACGGCCGCCCAGGAGGTCACCGGCCAGCAGTCGTTGAGCTGCCAGACGAGGGCCCCGGAGGTGCGGGGCCACCAGGACCGGAAGTGCTCGATGCCGAAGGCGACCGCGCGGGCCTGGTTGAGCTGGGTGGCCCAGTGCCAGTCCTCGAAGGTGCGCGGGGTGTGCAGGTGGGCCGAGTACCCCCGGTCGAGCTTGCCGTTGCCGTCCTCGGCCTTCTGGTGCAGGAGGAAGGCGGGCGAGGTGGGTGTGAGCGGCTCGTCGTGCACCCAGTCGGTGAGGGTGGTCCAGGTCGGGGGGCCCTGGAAGCCGAACTCGGAGCAGAACCTGGGGACGTGGTCCTGGTAGGCCCGGTAGTCGGTCTGGTTCCAGACGGTCCACTCGTGGCGGGTGCCGTGCGCCTCGGCGTTGGGGTGGACGTCGTCCGGGGCGAACCCGGGGCTGTACGGGCTGCCCGCGGAGTAGAAGCGGGTCGGGTCGAGTTCGGCGACGATCCGGGGGAAGAGGTCGGTGTAGTAGCCGTGGCCCCAGGTGCGGTCGCCGAGCTGCTCCTGCCAGCCCCAGTCCATGAAGCCCCAGAGGTTCTCGTTGCCGCCGTTCCAGAGGGCGAGCGAGGCGTGCGAGGTGAGGCGGGCGACGTTCTCGCGTGCCTCGGCCTCGAACTCGCTCCGCAGCGGCTCCTCCTCCGGGTAGGCCGCGCAGGCGAGGAGGAAGTCCTGCCAGACGAGGACGCCGCGCTCGTCGCAGACGTCGTAGAAGTCCTCGCTCTCGTAGATCCCGCCGCCCCACACGCGCAGCATGTTCATGTGCGCGTCGACGGCCTGGTCCACGCGCCGGGCGAGGCGGTCGCGGGTGATCCGGGTGAGGAAGTGGTCGTCGGGGATCCAGTTGGCGCCCTTGACGAAGATCGGCCTGCCGTTGACGGTGACGGTGAAGGGGGTGCCGTGCTCGTCGGGCTCGGTGTCCACGGTGACGGTGCGGAAGCCGATCCGGCGTTCGGCCGTGTCCAGGGCCGCCGGGGCGTCGGAGCCGGCGGACGCGTCGCCGCCCGGGGCGAGGGTGACGGCCAGGTCGTACAGGGGGTGGTCGCCGTAGCCGACCGGCCACCACAGGCGGGCGTCGGGGACCTCCACGACGACGACGCCGGTGTCGGCGTCCGGGGCCAGGGTCGCGGAGGCCGTGTGCCCGGCGACCTCGGCCGTCAGGGTGAGGGCGGCCGGGGCCTCGGTGAGGGAGCGCTCGACGTCGGCGTGGACCTCGACCCGGCCGACGCCGTCCTCGCCGACGGTGACCAGAGGGCGGACGGAGGCCAGGCGGGCGGTGCTCCAGCGCTCCAGGCGCACGGGCTTCCAGATCCCCGCGGTCTGGAAGTCGGGGCCCCAGTCCCATCCGAAGGAGCAGGCCATCTTGCGGACCATGTTGTACGGGTGGGTGTTGGTGTGGGGGCGCGCGCCGAGTGCGTCGCGGACCTCCTCGGCGTACTCCAGCGCGGGCCGGAACGAGACGGTGAGGTCGTTGGAGCCCTCGCGGAGGACGCGGCCCACGGGGAAGCGGTAGCCGCGGTGCATGTTGGCGGTGGTCCCCAGCTCCACCCCGTTGAGCTCGACGGTGGCCACGGTGTCGAGGCCGTCGAAGGCCAGGTCCACGTGTTCGGAGGGGGCGGCCTGCTCGGCGTCGAAGGTGAGGGTGTAGCGCCAGCCCACGCGGTGGGCCCAGGCCAGCTCGGTCTCGTTGGAGTCGAGGTAGGGGTCCGGGATGAGCCCGGCGGCCAGCAGGTCGAGGTGCGTGCTTCCCGGTACCAGGGCCGGGACGGAGCGCCCCGCGATGTGCTCGGGGACGGTTCCGGTGGCGCTCGTCAGCTGCCAGCCGTCATGCAGGGTGCGGCGGATCATCCTCTGCCTCTCCGGGGGTGTGGGGACGGCCGCCCGGGGGAGGCGGGCCGTCGGCGGCCGGGCGCGCCGATGTGCGCCGGGCCACTCCGGAGATTCTTACTTCGATGAACTAACTAAGTCAATGGGGTGCGGTGCCCTCGCGGGGGGAGGGCGGTCCGCGCCCCCGCCCGTGGACGGGGCCTGCGCCCCGCCGAGCGGCCCGCGGGCTCCTCCGCGCCGGCCTCCCCGGATGCCCGGCCGTGGGCCGACTTCCGGGGGGCGGTGACCTCCCGAGGAGGACCCCCGCGGCGTGGACGCGCCGACGTCGCCTCCCGGGGGTCGGGCGGCCGCCCCCGGGGGGAGGGGCGCGTGCGGCGGTACGCTGGTACGCGCCCCGCCGGGGCGCGGCGGCAGGGCCTCTGGGCGTACACCGAGGCCGCTCCCCGCGCGGACGCCACGGCACGGAAGCGGCGGAGGTTCCCTTGGGCGGTCCATCACGCGCCACCCCCCACACCACGAGCAGGGCGGCGGTCCTCGACGTCATCCGGGCGGCGGGCACCATCAGCCGGGCCGGACTGGTGGCCGCGACCGGGTTCACCGGGGCGACCATCTCCACGGTCGTGCGCGCGCTCATCGACGACGGCCTGGTCCGGGAGACCGGCCGCGCCGAGTCGACCGGGGGCAAGCCGCGCGTGCTGCTCCAGCTCGACCACGGGGCCCGGTACGCCGTCGGCGTGCACCTCGACCCGATGGGCGTCACGTACGCGCTCACCGACCTCACCGGCGCCGTCGTGTCCAGGGTGACCAGGGCCGACGCGGGCGGCGACGACCCCGCCGCGATGGTCGCCCGGACGGCCCGCCAGGTCGACTCGCTGGTCGAGGGGGCCGGGGTGGAGCGCGACCGGGTCCTGGGCGTGGGGCTCGTCTCCGCGACCGGGGGCGCGAGGCCGCTGCCGTCGATGCGGCACTGGGCGCACTTCCCGGTGGCGGAGGAGCTGGAGAGGGCCTGCGGCCTGCCCGTGGTGCCCGGCAACGACGCGACCGCCGCCGCGCTCGGCGAGTACTGGTCCGGAGGCGTCGGCGAGACGTCGGTCTTCGCCGCCGTGTACATGGGGACCGGCATCGGCGCCGGGATCCTGGTCGACGGCATCCCCTACCACGGGGCCAGCGGGAACGCCGGGGAGATCGGGCACGTGTGCCTGGACGTGGACGGTCCGCCGTGCTGGTGCGGCGCGCGCGGATGCGTCGAGGCGCTCGCCGGGCCCGCCGCGGTGGTGCGTGCCGCGCGTGCGGACACCGGACTGGCGCGCGCCGCCGAGCTGGGGGCGGCGGGGGCCGGCGGCGCGGACGGCGGCCCGACGGACGGCCCCGGGGTCGGCGGGCGCGCGGGGCGGTACGAGGCGGAGGAGTTCGCCGCCGTGGTCCGGGCCGCGCGTCGCGGCGAGCCGACCGCGCGCGCCCTCCTGGAGCGCTCCGCCCGGTACCTGGCGGCGGCGGTGCGGACGCTGGCCAACGTCATGGACCTGGACCTGCTCGTGCTGACGGGGCCGGGCCTGGCGGTGGCGGGGTCCGTCTACCTGCCCGCGATCAGGTCCGAGCTGGAGGGCGCCTTCTTCGCCCGCGCCAGCCACCCCGTCGAGGTGCGCCTGTCCGCGTCGGCGGCGACGGCCCCCGCGATCGGGGCGGCGACCATGGTCCTGCAGTCGCGGCTGGTGCCGCTGCGGCCGCGCGTGCGCCTGCCCGAGGACCTGTCGGAGTCGGCGGCGCCCGCTCCCCGGTGAGCGGAGGCGGAGCGGGGCGCGTACCGCTCCGCCGGGCGCGTCCGGCCCCGACCCGGGCCGTGCCCCGGTCCCGGCGTCGCCGGGGCGCGTGGACGGCCGCAACGCCGCGACCGCCCGGGGCCTCCGCCGCGGACGCGGCTCAGCCGGCGCCCTCCAGGTCGGCGAGGGCCCGGTCGAGCCAGGTGAGCCAGAAGAGCTCCAGCTCGATCCCGCCCTGGAGCACCAGGCGGTGCACGCGGTCCCGCTCGGTCCCGTGGCCGCGCGCCGCGTCACGCCTCTCGAACTCCCGGTACTCGGCCAGCCGCTCCCGGTGCAGCGCGCGGTGGCGGCGCAGCTCGTCCACCATGTCCCCGCCGACCCCCACGACGCCCGTCGCGCGCAGGCGCAGCAGCAGGGGGTCGCGGGGCGCGCGCGGATCCTCGCGCACGCCGACCCACCGCTCCAGCTCCTCCCGGCCCGAGGGCAGGACCTCGTACTCCTTCTTCTGACCCCGGGTCGGCCCCTCGCCGTCCAGGGCCCTGATCAGCCCCGCCTTCTCGAGCTTGCCCAGCTCCCGGTAGATCTGCTGGTGGGTCGCCGACCAGAAGTACCCGATCGAGCGGTCGAAGCGGCGGGTCAGCTCCAGCCCGGAGGACGGCTTCTCGAGCAGGGCGGTCAGGATCGCGTGGGGCAGGGACATGAGCGCATTCTAGGAAGGCCCGGGGACGTCAGGCGTCGGGCGGAAGGTGGCGGACCCGCACGGTCCCGCCGGTGACGGACGTCTCCAGGGTCTCCAGCCCGGCGGTCGCCGGACCGTGGACGACCGACCCGTCGTCCATGTCGAACTCGCTCCCGTGCCAGGGGCAGCGCAGGCACCCGTCCACGACGGAGCCGTCCGCGAGCGGGGCCCCCATGTGCGTGCACGTCCCCAGCACCGCCCGCACGGCGTCCCCCGTCCGGACCACCACGACCGGCACGTCGCCCAGCGAGGCGCGCACGGGCTCCCCCTCGTCGAACCCGTCGAGCGGGCCGAGGTCGTGCCAGCCGCCGGGCACCAGGTCGGTCAGGTGGTCCGCGCTGTTGGCGCCGCCCGCCCGGTAGTAGGCGATGTGTCCCCCGAGGGAGCCGCCGAGGGCGACCGCCCCCATGCCCGCCAGGGCCAGGACCCGCCCCCAGCCCTGGCGGTCACGCGCCCGGGCGAGGGAGGAGGACGCGAACAGCAGGCTCCCCGCGGCGTTCGACGCGGCGTGGACCACGCCCACGCGCTGCTGCCTCTCGTGCTGCTGCGACCAGTCGGCGAGCCCGCTCACCACCGCGGGCAGGGTGGCCAGCAGTCCGGTGTTCACCAGCGCGTGGGCGCTCCGGCGGTTGTCCCCCGGCAGGAGGTCGAGCAGGACCGCCGACATCCACGCGCCGATGGGCAGCTGGACCAGGATCGGGTGGGCCGGGTGCCCGAGCTGCACACCGTTCAGCAGGTCGCGCGCCCGGCCGCGGGGGATGCGCCCCGCCACCCGCTTGAACAGGGAGACCGCGGGGTCGAGTCCGTCGTTCCGTTCGATCTTGCGTACGCCTTCACCAAGCCTCATGGTGGGACGGCTACCCCGGTCCCCCGGGTTCACTCCCCGTTCCGGGGGGCCGGGGAGGGCTTGAACCGGATTTTCCCTGTCCGGCCCCGGGGCGCGGGCACCCCGGGAGCGGCCCCTCCGCCGGGCCCCGGCTACAGCGCGGCGGCCAGTCTGGTGCCCTGGTCGACGGCCCTCTTGGCGTCCAGCTCGGCGGCGACGTCCGCACCGCCGATGACGTGTACGCCGATCCCCGCCGCCGCCAGCTCGTCGGCGAGGTCGCGGCGCGGCTCCTGGCCGGCGCAGAGCACCACGGTGTCCACGTCGAGCACGGTCTTGTCGTCCCCGACGGTCAGGTGCAGGCCCTCGTCGTCGATCCGGTCGTAGGAGACGCCGGCGATCATCTCCACACCCCGGTGGCGCAGCTCCAGGCGGTGGATCCACCCGGTGGTCTTCCCGAGGCCCGCGCCGACCTTGTCCGCCTTGCGCTGGAGCAGGTGCACGGTGCGCGGCGGGGCCTGGCGCTCGGGGGTCCGGAGCCCGCCCGCCGCCGTGTGGCCGGTGTCCACGCCCCACTGGCGGAAGAACACGTCGGGGTCCCGGCTCGCGCCCTCGCCGCCGTCGGTCAGGAACTCGGCGACGTCGAAGCCGATGCCGCCCGCGCCGATGATCGCGACCCGTGCGCCCACGTCCGCGTTCCCCCGCAGGACGTCCGCGTAGCCGACCACCTTGGGGTGGTCGACGCCGGGGATCTCCGGCGTGCGCGGGACGACCCCGGTGGCCACCACGACGTCGTCGAAGCCGGTCAGGTCGGCGGCGGTCACGGTGGTCCCCAGCCGCACGTCCACGCCGTGCTTGTCCAGCTGCACCCGGAAGTAGCGCAGGGTCTCGTCGAACTCCTCCTTTCCGGGCACGCGGCGGGCCATGCGGAGCTGGCCGCCGATCTCCTCGGCCGCGTCGAACAGGGTGACCTCGTGGCCGATCCCGGCGGCGGACACGGAGAAGGCGAGGCCGGCGGGGCCGGCGCCGACGACGGCCACGCGCTTGCGGTTCCTGGTGGGGGAGAGCACCAGTTCGGTCTCGTGGCAGGCACGCGGGTTCACGAGGCAGGAGGTGATCTTGAGGCTGAAGGTGTGGTCGAGGCAGGCCTGGTTGCAGCCGATGCAGGTGTTGATCTCCTCGGGGGTCCCGGCGGCCGCCTTCGCGACGAAGTCCGGGTCGGCGAGGAACGGCCGGGCCATGGAGACCATGTCGGCGTCGCCGCCGGCGATGACGGCCTCGGCGACCTCCGGGGTGTTGATGCGGTTGACCGCGACCAGCGGGACGGACACCTCGCCCATCAGCTTGCGGGTCACCCAGCTGTAGGCGCACCGCGGCACGGACGTGGCGATGGTGGGGACGCGGGCCTCGTGCCAGCCGATGCCGGTGTTGATGATGGTCGCGCCGGCCTCCTCGACGGCCTTGGCGAGCCGGACGACCTCGTCGAACGTGGAGCCGCCGGGCACCAGGTCGAGCATGGAGAGCCGGTAGACGAGGATGAAGTCGTCGCCGACGCGCTCGCGGACGCGCCGCACGATCTCGACGGGGAAGCGCATCCGGTTCTCGTAGGAGCCGCCCCAGCGGTCCTCCCGGTGGTTCGTCGCGGAGGCGATGAACTGGTTGACGAGGTAGCCCTCGGAGCCCATCACCTCGACGCCGTCGTATCCGGCGAGCCTGGCGAGCTCGGCCGCGCGCGCGAAGTCCTCGATGGTCTGCTCGACCTCGGGGTCGGACAGGGCACGGGGGGTGAACGCGCTGATGGGGGCCCGGATCGCGCTGGGCGCGACGGACTGCTCGCTGAAGGCGTACCGGCCCGTGTGCAGGATCTGCATGGCGATCCGGCCGCCCTCGCGGTGCACGGCGTCGGTGATCACGCGGTGTTCGGCGGCCTCGGCCTCGGTGGTCAGCTTGGCCGCGCCGGTGTAGGTGGCGCCCTCGGGGTTGGGCGCGATGCCGCCGGTGACGATGAGGCCGACGCCGCCGCGGGCACGCTCGGCGTAGAAGGCGGCCATCCGCTCGAACCCCTGGGGGGCCTCCTCCAGGCCGATGTGCATGGAGCCCATGATCACGCGGTTGGGGAGGGTGGTGAAGCCCAGGTCCAGGGGTTCCAGAAGGTGGGGGTAGTCGCTCATGCTCGTCTCCTCGCGCGGTTGCCCGGTCGGTGTCCGGCCGACCTCGACTTCATTATGCAACAAGTTGCAAAATGACTCGCGCGGTGCCCCGGCGACGGTTCGCGGACGACGTCCGCGCGCGCCCGGGAGCACGGTCGGGGCGGAGCCGCGGCGCCCGGAGGCCACGACGTGCCCGCGCGCCCGGGGGTGCGGGACCGCCGGGCGTCCGGCTCAGGCCGGCTCCACCGGCAGGAGCGCGGGGCGCTTGGCCGCGCGGCCGTCGCCCGAGGAGCGGCCGCGCAGGCGCCGGAGGATCCACGGGCCGAGGAAGGTCCCCAGCCAGCGGACCTCCTCCGCCACCGCGAGCAGCGCGCTCCGCTCGGGCATCCGGGGCAGGGCGTCCGCCCACGACCCGTCGGCGCCGGGGAGCGTCAGCGCGGAGGCCAGCGCTCCGGCGATCCGGTCGTGCCCCAGCGGCGTGCAGTGCAGGCGGTCGGTGGCCCACAGGCGCCGGTCCGTGGACACCTCGTGCGCGGCGACGTCGGCCACGACGACACCGTGCCGCCCGGCCGCGGCGCGCAGGCGCTCGTTGAAGTCCAGCACCCTGGGCAGCAGGGGCTTGGTCAGCGGGGCGATCCTGGCGATGTCGGGGAAGGTCAGGGTCGCCACCCGGGCCCCCGACGCGGTCAGCTCGGCGAACATCGCCTCCATGTGGCCGACCACCGCCCCGGCGTCGTACCCGGACCGGATCACGTCGTTGACCCCGGCGAACACGGTGGCCACGTCCGGGCGCATCTCCAGGGCGGGGGCCAGCTGCTCCTCGCGCACCTGGCGGGCCAGCCGCCCCCGGACCGCGAGGTTGGCGTACTCCACCCGCGCGCCGGTGGCGGCCAGGCGGTCGGCGAGGCGGTCCGCCCAGCCCCGGAGCCCGGTCTCGTCGTCACCGTCCCCGACCCCCTCGGTGTGGCTGTCGCCCAGCGCCACGTAGCGCAGGTCCCCCTCGAGCTCCATGCCCTCTCCTCCTCCTCGTGGACAGCACCGGAAGAGTACTCCACTCGATGACTAATCATTTAGGGGAGTAGGGGTAGGCGGACGGAGGCGCGTGGCGGTCCGGCACGGCGCCGGTCCCTGCTCCTAGCGTGGACCGGGGCGCCCCCGTGGCACCCCGGACCTGCGATGACGTGCCCAGGAGGAACCAACGTGGCCAGGAACACCGTCGCCGAACAGCTCGTCCGGACGTTGGTCGCCGCCGGGGTGACCCGGATCTACGGGGTCGTCGGCGACAGCCTCAACCCGGTCGTCGACGCCGTCCGCGAGACCGACGGCATCGAATGGATCCACGTGCGCAACGAGGAGGCGGCGGCGTTCGCCGCCTCGGCCCAGGCGCAGATCGACGGGGGGCTCGCCGTCTGCGCCGGGTCGTGCGGCCCCGGCAACACCCACCTCGTGCAGGGCCTGTACGACGCCCAGCGCAGCGGAGCCCCCGTCCTGGCCATCGCCTCCCACATCCCCTCGCGCCAGATCGGCACCGGCTACTTCCAGGAGACCCACCCCGAGAGGCTGTTCGCGGACGTCACCGAGTTCCGCGAACTCGTCTCCGAGGCCGAGCAGATGCCGCGTCTGGCCCGGATCGCCGTCCAGCACGCCCTCGGCACCCCCGGCGCGGCGGTCCTCGTCCTGCCCGGGGACATCGCCGGGCGCAAGGCCGTGGGCCCGGCCGACACCAGCCCGGTGGCCGCGGGACGCGCCACCGCCTGGCCCGCCGAGGACGACGTGCGCGCGCTGGCCGAACTGATCAACGCCGCCGACAAGGTCGCCCTGTTCTGCGGCGCCGGGGCCAGGGAGGCGCACGACGAGGTGATGGCCCTGGCCGGACGGGTGCACGCCCCGGTCGGGCACACCCTGCGCGGCAAGGAGTGGATCCAGTACGACAACCCGTACGACGTCGGCATGATCGGCCTGCTCGGCTACGGCGCGTGCTTCGAGGCCCTGCACGGCGCCGACCTGGTGCTGATGCTCGGATGCGACTTCCCCTACGACGACTTCCTGCCCAGGAAGAACGTCGTCCAGGTCGACCACGACCCGCGCCGCCTCGGCCGCCGGGTGCCGCTCCGGCTGGCGGTGCACGGGGACGTCGCGGCGACCCTGCGCGCCGTGAGGCCGCTCGTCGGGGAGCGCACGGCCGCCTCCGCCACCCGGTTCCTCCACGACATGCTGGCCCGCCACGAACGCGCGCTGACCAAGGTGGTGGACGCGTACACGAGGGACATCGAGCACCACACGCCCGTCCACCCCGAGTACGTGGCGAGGATCCTCGACGAGGAGGCCGACGGGGACACCGTGTTCACCGTCGACACGGGCATGAACAACGTGTGGGCCGCCCGCTACCTGACCCCGAACGGCCGCCGCCGGGTGATCGGGTCGTTCACGCACGGCAGCATGGCGAACGCGCTGCCGCACGCGATCGGCGCGGCCTACGCGGCGCCCGACCGGAAGATCGTCTCGCTGTCCGGCGACGGAGGGCTGAGCATGCTCCTGGGCGAGCTGATCACCGTCCACCAGCACGACCTGCCGATCACCACGGTCGTGTTCGACAACTCCTCGCTCGGGATGGTGAAGCTGGAGATGATGGTGGACGGGATGCCCTCCTTCCAGACCGACCACCCGCGCGTGGACTACGCGGCCGTCGCCGGGGCGATCGGCATGCGCGCCCTGCGGGTGGAGAGCCCCGACCGGGTCCGCGAGGCGCTCAGGGAGGCCCTGGCGGCCCCCGGGCCGGTGCTGGTGGACGTCGTCACCGACCCCAACGCGCTCTCCATCCCCTCCCGCATCACCGCCGACCAGGTGGCGGGCTTCGCCCTGTCCGCGGGACGGACGGTGCTCCGGGGAGGGGTGGGGGCGATGGTGGACATGGCCCGCTCCAACCTGCGCAACATCCCCCGGCCGTAGGGGAGCGGAGGCCGGGACCGCCCGGGCCCGGGAGCGGAGAGCGGCCCGGAAACGGCCGACCGGGACCGGGATCGGGACCGCGAACGGCGAAGGCCCCGACCGGTGTCCGGTCGGGGCCTTCGTCTCGGCAGCTAGCCGCTGCGGAGGATAGGGGATTCGAACCCCTGAGGGCTTGCACCCAACACGCTTTCCAAGCGTGCGCCCTAGGCCACTAGGCGAATCCTCCGCGCACAACTCTACACGCCGGAGGGGGGTGGTCCGAACGGGTTTCCCGGGGCCCTCCCCGAGGGCCGCCGGGAGGGTCCCGGGAAGGCTCCGGGGAGCGCCCCGCCGGGCGGCCGGGGCCGTCGCGCGGACCCGCTCCGGCCCTGTTCACGGCCCCGCGGGGCCGTCCGGCGGCTCAGCCGGCCCGGCTGGACCGCACCCCCTCGATGGCGTTGTTGCGGAACGCGTCCACGAACAGCGAGTGGTCCGCCCGGGCCTGGGCCGCGTAGCGGTGGGCGAAGCGCACGCACCACTCGGTGAACTCCGCCTCCCGGCCGTCGAGCACCGTCATGAGCGCCTCCTCGGTCTCCCACGCCACCAGGGTCGCGTCCGCGTGCGAGTCGGACACGCAGTGCGCCTTGGCGGTGGCGCGGCCCAGGTAGTCCAGTACGGGCACGACCTCCTCGGGCTCGGTGAGCCCTTCCCAGTCCAGGTCGTTCGTGTACGGGGACACCTCGCTCACCACGAAGCCCACGCCGTCGATCTCGGTGTGCCCCAGCAGCGGGTCGGCGTGGGCCTGGAGCGCGCGCTGGGACACGGCGGTGCGGTGCCCGTGGTGCTCGAAGGCCTCCATGATGCGCCGGTCCGTCACCACCCGGGACGGCGCGGCCACGTTCCCCTGCTTGACGGACAGGACGATGTCGTTGTCCCACGCCTCGGACCGGCCCTCGATGAGCACGCTGTAGGCGGGGAGCCCCGCGGAGCCGATCCCGAAGCCGCCGCTGCCCACCACGTCCTTGACCCCGTAGTCCAGCGAGGCGAAGCGCCGGTCGTCCGGGATGGTCCCCAGGTAGTCGTGGTAGGCGGCGAGCACCTTCTCGCGCTCGCCGTCCTCCAGCCGGCGCACCCGGGGCCCCTCCCGGAACCGGCGGTTGTAGCCGTCCCTGTCGGTCATGGACGCCAGCATGGCGGCGCGGCTGCGGAGGCGGGCGCGCTGGAGCACGTCGTGGACCGTGCCGTCGGTGTTGTCCAGCTTGAGGGAGAACCCGGAGTCGCCGCCCCGCGTCGCGAACTGGCGGACCTGGGACACGTAGGCGTCGACGTAGCACGGCACGATCGCGCCGATGTCCTGGTCGGACAGGGCCTTCTGCCATCCCATCAGGGCGATGCTGGAGACGAACCGGAGCACGTCCCACGTGAAGTGGCCGAGGTAGGCCTCGTCGAAGTCGTTGACGTCGAAGACCAGGCGCCCGGTCGAGTCCATGTAGGTGCCGAAGTTCTCGGCGTGCAGGTCGCCCTGGATCCACACCCGTGAGGTGCGGTCGTCCGCCCAGGGGTCCTCCATCGACGCCACGTCGGAGTAGAAGAGCGAGGCGCTGCCCCGGTAGAACGCGAAGGGACTGGCGGCCATCTTGCGGAACTTGGCCCGGAACGCGGCCGGGGCCGTGGACATCAGGTCGGAGAAGGCGTTCTCCAGCGTGTCCACGATGAGGTCTTGCCGCTCGGAGGAGCGGTCGGTGGTTTCCAGGGGGTCGAACATGCCGTCCATGATGGCCCCGCGGGGCCGTCATGGCCATGCGTGCCGGGATCCGGGCGCCGTGGGACGCCCCGCGGGGGCGGGCGCGCGGGGTTGCCAGAGCGGTCGGGAGGTCGGATACACTCGGGGCAGACCCCTCGTGCGGCGTCACCCTATGAACCTCCCCAGGGCCGGAAGGCAGCAAGGATAAATGGGCTCTGGCGGGTGCGCGGGGGGTCCTTTCTGTTTCTCGGGCCCGGTCGGACCCTCCCGGTTCCCCGATCCGGTGCGAGCTGTCACTGCCGGCGGGTTGAATGGACGGGTGGCAGGGACCAGGGGAGTGAGCACACCGTGAGCATCGCGCTGTACCGCAAGTACCGCCCCGCGACGTTCGGTGAGGTGCGGGGCCAGGAACACGTGACCGACCCGCTCCGCCAGGCGTTGCGCAGCGGTCGCATCAACCACGCCTACCTGTTCAGCGGCCCGCGCGGCTGCGGCAAGACGACCAGCGCGCGCATCCTCGCCCGTTCGCTGAACTGCGCCGAGGGGCCCACCCCGGACCCGTGCGGGACCTGCGACTCGTGTGTGGCGCTGGCCCCCGACGGCGGCGGCAGCATCGACGTCATCGAGATCGACGCCGCCTCCCACGGCGGTGTGGACGACGCCCGCGACCTGCGCGAGCGCGCCTTCTTCTCACCGGTCAACTCGCGCTTCAAGATCTACATCATCGACGAGGCGCACATGGTGACCCGCGAGGGTTTCAACGCGCTCCTCAAGCTGGTGGAGGAACCGCCCCCGCACCTCAAGTTCGTGTTCGCGACCACCGAGCCCGAGAAGGTCATCGGCACGATCCGCTCGCGGACGCACCACTACCCGTTCCGGCTCATCCCGCCGAGCACGCTCCGGGAGCTCTTCGAGGACCTCCTCAAGGAGGAGGGGATCTCCTACGACCCCGCCGCGCTGCCGCTGGTGGTCAGGGCGGGCGCCGGTTCCGCCCGCGACGGGCTGTCGGTGCTCGACCAGCTCATCGCCGGGTCCGGCGAGGACGGCATCACCCGTGAGGGCGCCGTCTCCCTGCTGGGCTACACCGACTCCAGCCTGCTGGGGGAGATGGTCGACGCGCTCGGCGCCCGCGACGGCGCCGCCGTGTTCGGGCTGATCGACCGCGTGGTCGAGGGCGGGCACGACCCGCGGCGGTTCACCACGGACCTGCTGGAGCGCTTCCGCGACCTGGTCGTCCTGGCAGCGGTGCCGGACGCCCTGGACAAGGGCCTGGTCAACGTGGCCGACGAGGCGGCGGAGCAGATGAGGGGGCAGGCCGCCCGGATGGGGCCCGCCGAGCTGACCCGCGCCGCCGACATCCTCAACCAGGGCCTGACCGAGATGCGCGGAGCCACCGCGCCCCGCCTGCTGCTCGAACTCATGTGCTCGCGGGTGCTCCTGCCCGGCACCGACGGCAGCCAGGGCGCGGCCCTGCTGGCACGCCTGGAGCAGATGGAGCGCCGGATCGCCTCGGGCGCCGTCGCCCCCGCCGCACCGGCCGCGCCGGTCCGGTCCGCCGCCCCGGCCCCCGAGCCGGTGCGGGCCCCCGAGTCTCCCGCGCCCCGGCCCTCCCGTGCCCCGGCCGCCCCGCAGGCGGCCCCCGCGTCCCCGGCCCCCGCCCCCGAGCGCGCCGCCGAGCCGGCGGGCTGGGACGCCCCGGCCCGTCCGAGCACGCCCGAACCCGCCCGCCACGCACCGCCGGCACCCGCCGCCCCGTCCGGCGGGGGCGGCGCCCTCGACCTGGGACGCGTCCAGGGGTCGTGGAGCCAGATTCTGGAGGCGGTCAAGGGTCTGCGCCGGTTCACCTGGATGGTGCTCTCCGGCGGCGAGGTCCGGCCGGTGGGGGTCGAGGGCAACGCCGTCCTGCTCGGCTTCTCCCGCCCCAGCGAGGCCAAGGGCTTCAGCAACAGCGGCAGCGACCAGGTGGTCGCCAACGCGATCCGGCAGGTCCTCGGCATCGAGGTGCGGGTCGCCGCGGCCGGCAGCGCCGCGTCGGCCGCGGCGCCCGCCCGGCGCCCCGAGCCCGCGCGCCCGGCCGAGCCCTCCGGGTGGGACGCCCCCGCCCCGGCACGGCCGGCCGAACCCGCCCCTCCGCCCGCCGCCCCGGAGCCGGAGGCCGCGGGCCGGGCCGCGGGCCCGCCGCCGGACCGGATCGTCACCGGTCTGGAGGAGCCGCCGCCGGACCCCTACGAGGACGCGGCCGCGTCCCCGCCGCCGGAGTACGACGACCCGTCCGCCGGCCGGTCGCAGCCCCGGACGGCCCCCGCCCCCGGGCGCCAGGAGGCCGCCCCCTCCCCGACTCCCGCTCCGGCCCCGGGCGGTGCGCAGCGGCCGGCTCCGGCGCCCTCGGCCGGCGGCACCGCACCGGCAGGGGGACAGGGTTCCGCCGCGGGCCGGGCCCCCGCCGGCGGGTCCGCGTCCCCCGGCGCGGGCGGAACGTCGCTCATCGAGACGGAGCTGGGCGGCCGCATGATCGAGGAGATCGAGCACGGGGCCGACACGGACGCGCCCTTCTAGGTGCGGCGGGCACCCACCCCGCCGGGCGGCGGGCGGCGCCCGCCGAGCGCGCTCCCCGGGAGTGTCCGGAAGCGTTGCCGGTGTGAGGTGGGGGCGGGACGGGAGCGCCGTTTCGGTCACCGCGCCGGCGTGCCCGGCGGAGGCCCCGGCCGGCCCCGGAGCCCGCGCCCGGCACCGGGGCGCCGTCCCCGGCCGACGCGGTCAGTCCCGGGGGCCCACGGCGGCCAGGACCGTCTCCACGAGCTCGTCCGCGTACGCGTGGGTCAGCGGCCCGGTGCGCATCAGCCAGCGGTGGTGGAGCGGTCCGGTCAGCAGCTCGGTGACGATGTCGAGGTCGGCCCCGGGAGCGAGCTGGCCCGCTTCGCGCCCGGCGCGCAGCCGGTCCTTGAACGCCTCCGTGTTGGGCCGGAGCAGGCGCTCGTTGACGGCCTCGGCGAACACGGGGTCGTTCTGGAGCTCGGTCGTGAACGCGCGGGTGGTCCGGTCCATCTCGGGGTCGTTGAACTCGTCGACGATGGCGCGGAGCACGGTCCTCAGGTCGGCGGCCAGGTCGCCGGTGTCGGGCAGGGGCTCGCCGGCCGTGCCGCCGGTCAGCGCGGTGAAGACGTCGAACACCACGGCGGCCTTGGAGGGCCACCAGCGGTAGATGGTCTGCTTGCCCACACCGGCCCGCGCGGCGATCGCCTCGACGGTCACCTTGGCGTAACCGACCTCGCCCAGCAGTTCCGACGCGGCGCGCAGGACGGCGCGTCGCGCCCGTTCGCTGCGGCGGCGGGGGTCCGGGCCGCGCCGGGGTGCCCGGGAGTCTTCCAAAGGGGTGCTCTCAGCCATACCTGCCACGTTAACCGCTCGAAAATGACGAGACGTATCGTCTTGACACCGATACCCTACAGAGGCAGGATCACATCTGGCGAGACGACACGTCTCGCCTCAACCGAAAGGAGGTCCGCATGTCCAAGAACAGTGACAACCTTCTCGGTATGGGCGGACAGCGCACCACGGTCTCCCGCTCCGCGATGCGCGGAGGCGCCGGCGGGGGCAAGGGCGGCCCCAGCGACGAGGCCCGGGAGCGCAAGCAGGAGCTGCTGCGCAAGCTCCGCGAGAAGAACGCGCCCGAGAGTTCCGAGGAGTCCGAGGACACCGAAGGAACGGCGTGAACGCACGGCGGCGGCCCCCACCGGAGACGGTCGGGGGCCGTCGGCGTTCCCGCTCTCAGTGCCCGTCCGCGCGGTCCCGGCCCCCGTCCGGCCGGGCGCCGCTGTGAGGACCGGACGCCCTCACACGTCCCAGGCGCGGCCGTCCGCCGAGTCCAGCCACACCCGGTGCGCCCCGTCGCCCGACACCGACAGACCGAACCGGTCCGGTTCGGGGCTGCCCAGCTCGGCCCACAGGGCCAGGGCCTCCTCGAACTCGTCCCAGATGCTCCTCGGGCCGCCCTGCTCGATCATCCACGACGTTCCGTAGGGGTAGACCCTCACCCACGAGCCGCCCTCCCGGTCGCACACCCACACGCCCGACCCCGTCCCGATCCACCGCCGCCGCACCCGCCAGTCGGGCACCATCACCGACAGGGCGAACGCCGTCGTGAAGGCCATGAGCGGAGCCAGGGGGTCGGTCTGCGTGAGCCGGTACTCGTCCGGCTGCTGCCCGGAGTCGCGCGCGGGCGGGGCCGCCGGGTCGGGCGTGCGCAGCGGGACGAACCCCACGCCGCCGTGGAAGCTCGCCCGGGCGGTCCCGTCGCCCGGGCACTCCACCCGGGCGAGCACCCCGGCCCCCTCCAGCAGCCCCCACGGGCACACCACCAGCCCGCCGGGCCGCACCTGGTCGAGCCACGCGGGCGGGAGCCGCCGCACGCCGCAGGTGGAGACGATCCTGTCGTAGGGGGCGCCCTCCACGCGGCCCCCGTACCCGTCGGCCACGTGGACGGCGGGGGAGAGGCCCTCCGCACGCAGGGCCCCGCGCGCGGTCCCGGCCAGGCGGGGGTCGATCTCCACGGAGGTGACGGCTCCGTCGCCCAGCCGGTGGGCCAGCAGCGCGGTGTTCCAACCGGTCCCCGTGCCGATCTCCAGCACCGTGTTCCCGGCGGCGAGGCCGGCGAGCTCCAGCATGCGGGCGAGCACCGTGGGGGCCGCGCTGGAGGAGGCCGACGCCGCTTCCGGCGCGGGGGCCGCCGGCTCGGGCTCGCGCGGCGCGGGCGCCTCGCGGTCCCGGGGGATCCCGGACTCGTCCACCTGGGTGACGATGGCGTTGTCGGCGTAGACGGCGGCCAGCCAGCGCTCCGGGTCGTTGGTGGCGTCGAGCACACCGCCGCGCGCGGTCAGCGCGCCGGTCTCGGGGATGAACCGGTGTCGCGGAACCGACCGGAAGGCGTGGATCAGCGCGGCGTCGGTCAGGGTGCCGTCCGCGATCATCGCCTCGATCAGTGCCGAGTGGCGTTCACTGGCGGTCAACACGTCCTCAGTCCCCCGTGGCTGTCGTGATGCCGGCGGCGCCCGCGGGCTCCACCGGGACGGCCGTGCCCCGCGGGACATCTCTTCGACCGAAAGTGATATTACCGCTACTCTTCGCGCTGGCCACGGGTCGGGGCGCCTTCCGGAGAGTCGACTCCGCGTCGCCCCGCCCGGCCGCCGGGCCGCCCCGGGTCGGTCCAGCATGTTCCCTGACGACCGGTTAGTCTCACAGCGACAGCCACACAACTGCGAGACCCAGCACCATGAGTGCGGCGAGGAGACGGCCGTGAACCCTGGCGGAATGGACATGCAGGCCCTGCTCCAGCAGGCCCAGCAGATGCAGCAGCAGCTCGTGGAGGCCCAGCAGGCCCTGGACGAGGCCGAGGTCGAGGGCACCTCCGGCGGCGGCCTGGTCAAGGTCAGGCTGAGCGGCCGCGGCCAGGTGGAGGACATCACGGTCTCCGCCGACGCGATCGACCCGAGCGACGCGGACGAGAGCGCGCAGACCGTCGCGGACCTGGTCCTGGCGGCCATCCGCGACGCCGAGGCACAGGTGGAAAGGCTCCAGCAGGAGAAGATGGGCCCGCTCACCCAGGGGCTCGGCGGCGGCGGGATGCCCGGGGGCATGCCCGGCCTTCCCGGTTTCTGACCCGGAGCGGCCGCCGGGCGGGGCGGCCTCCGCGGCGCGTACGCGAGAGGTCGTCGCGCCGGATACGGTGGTGTCAGGGGATACGGACCGCCCCGCCGATCCGGTCCGACCTGGTGGGTAGGCGATGTACGAAGGCGCGGTGCAGAATCTGATCGACGAGCTGGGGCGACTGCCCGGCGTCGGTCCGAAAAGCGCGCAGCGAATCGCCTTCCACCTGCTGTCCGCCGAGCACGCGGACGTCAAGCGCCTGGTCAACGCGCTGGTCGAGGTCAAGGAGAAGGTGCGTTTCTGCTCCGTCTGCGGCAATGTCGCGGAGGAGGAGCAGTGCCGTATCTGCCGTGACGCCCGGCGCGACACCGCCGTCATCTGCGTGGTCGAGGAGTCCAAGGACGTCGTCGCCATCGAGCGCACCCGCGAGTTCCGCGGCCGCTACCACGTCCTGGGCGGCGCGATCAGCCCGATCGAGGGCGTCGGCCCCGACGACCTGCGCATCAAGGACCTGATGGTCCGCCTGGCGGACGGCCAGATCACCGAGCTGATCCTCGCCACGGACCCCAACCTGGAAGGGGAGGCCACCGCGACCTATCTGGCGCGGCTGGTCAAACCCATGGGTCTGAAGGTGACGCGCCTGGCCAGCGGGCTGCCCGTCGGCGGCGACCTGGAGTACGCCGACGAGGTCACCCTCGGCCGCGCCTTCGAGGGCCGCCGCAGTCTCGAGTTCTAGCTCACACTTCGCCGTAATCCAGGCGAAATATGAGTAACCTCCGTTTCACCGGGTAGGCCCGAGCGCTGGTGCGTCATGCACTCCGAGCGTTCCCGTCCCAGGTCGGACGGTGTAGACGACGGCGTCGCTGGCTACACTCCATTTCATTGTCTTGATCCCAACTCCTCAGGAGCAATCGATCGTGGCCCTAATCGTGCAGAAGTACGGTGGGTCTTCCGTATCCGACGCGGAAGCCATCAAGCGAGTAGCCCAACGGATCGTGGCTCAGAAAAAAGCGGGATATGACGTCGTCGTCGTGGTCTCGGCCATGGGCGACACCACCGACGAGCTGATCGACCTCGCCGAGCAGGTGTCCCCGCTGCCGCCCGCGCGCGAACTCGACATGCTGCTCACCGCCGGCGAGCGCATGTCGATGGCCCTGGTCGCCATGGCCATCGAGAACCTGGGCTTCGAGGCCCGGTCCTTCACCGGTTCCCAGGCCGGTGTCATCACCACGTCGCTGCACGGCAACGCCAAGATCATCGACGTGACCCCGGGCCGCATCAAGGAGGCCGTGGACGAGGGCGCGATCTGCATCGTCGCCGGGTTCCAGGGCGTGTCCCAGGACACCAAGGACATCACCACCCTTGGCCGGGGCGGCTCGGACACCACCGCGGTGGCGCTCGCCGCCGCGCTGGAGGCCGACGCCTGCGAGATCTACAGCGACGTCGACGGTGTGTTCACCGCCGACCCGCGCATCGTCCCGTCCGCGCGGCGCATCCCCCAGATCTCCTACGAGGAGATGCTGGAGATGGCTGCGTGCGGGACGAAGATCCTGCACCTGCGCTGCGTCGAGTACGCGCGCCAGTACAACATGCCCCTGCACGTCCGTTCATCTTTCAGCCAGAAGCAGGGGACCTGGGTCGTCCCGGAAGTCGAGGAAAGCGAAGGCATGGAACAGCCGATCATCTCCGGGGTCTCCCACGACCGGAGCGAAGCCAAGATCACCGTCGTCGGAGTGCCCGACAAGATCGGTGAGGCCGCGACGATCTTCCGGGCCCTGGCGGACGCCGAGATCAACATCGACATGATCGTGCAGAACGTGTCGGCGGTCTCGACCTCGCGCACCGACATCTCCTTCACGGTCCCCAAGGACTTCGGGAAGGAGGCGGTCGCCGCGCTGAAGAAGGTCCAGGAGAAGGTCGGCTTCGAGTCGCTGCGCTACGACGACAAGATCGGCAAGGTCTCGCTGATCGGCGCGGGCATGCGCTCCTACCCCGGCGTGACCGCGCGCTTCTTCGACGCGATCGCCGCCTCCGGCACCAACGTCGAGATGATCTCCACCTCGGAGATCCGCATCTCGGTCATCGTCGAGGAGGACCAGGTCGACGAGGCCGTCCGTGCGGCCCACAGTGAGTTCCGGCTCGACGCAGACCAGGTCGAGGCCGTCGTCTACGGAGGTACCGGCCGATGAGCAACCGTCTTCCCACCCTCGCCGTCGTCGGCGCCACCGGAGCGGTCGGCACCGTGATGCTCGGCATCCTGTCCGAGCGCGAGAACGTCTGGGGCGAGATCCGCCTCGTCGCCTCCCCGCGCAGCGCGGGCAAGGTCCTGCGGGTCCGCGGCGAGGACGTCGTGGTCCAGGCCCTGGCCCCCGAGGTCTTCGACGGCGTCGACGTCGCCATGTTCGACGTCCCCGACGAGGTCTCCAAGGAGTGGGCCCCGATCGCCGCCGCCCGCGGCGCGGTCGCCGTCGACAACTCCGGCGCGTTCCGCATGGACCCCGACGTCCCGCTCGTGGTGCCCGAGGTCAACGCGGACCAGGTCGCCAACCGTCCGCGCGGCATCATCAGCAACCCCAACTGCACCACGCTGTCGATGATCGTGGCCATCGGCGCGCTGCACCGCGCCTACCAGGTCTCCAGCCTGGTCGTGTCCTCCTACCAGGCCGCCTCCGGTGCGGGCCAGGAGGGCATCGACACCCTGCGCGACCAGATGGCGAAGGCAGGCGCAGACCGCGGCCTCGGCGACAGGGCGGGCGACGTCCGCGCCGCCGTCGGCGAGCTCGGCCCGTTCCCGGCGCCCCTGGCCTACAACGTCGTGCCGTGGGCCGGTTCGCTCAAGGACGGCGGCTGGTCCTCGGAGGAGCTGAAGGTCCGCAACGAGTCCCGCAAGATCCTGGGTCTCCAGGACCTCCGGGTCTCCGCGACCTGCGTGCGCGTCCCCGTGATCACCACCCACTCGCTGGTCGTGCACGCCACCTTCGAGCGGGAGGTGACCGCCGACGCCGCCCGTGAGCTGCTCGGTTCCGCCGAGGGCGTCGCGGTCCTGGACGACCCGGCCCGGGGCGAGTTCCCGACCCCGGCCGACGTGGTGGGCACCGACCCGACCTGGGTGGGACGGATCCGCCAGTCGCTGGACGACCCGAAGGCGCTGGAGCTGTTCCTGTGCGGGGACAACCTGCGCAAGGGCGCCGCGCTGAACACCGCGCAGATCGCCGAGGTCGTCGCCCGGGAGTTCACCTCCTAGGGCATCGATCCGGGGGCGGTGGCCGCTCCCCTCCGCGGAGGGGAGCGGCCACCGCCCTTCGTCGTGTCCGGGCCGGCGCCGGGGCGCCGGGGGCGGTGCGCCCCTCAGCGGCGCCGCGGGTCCCCGGGCCGGCGGGGCCGGGCCAGTGTCAGTTTGTAGAGGAGTCGACACTGCTCGGCCGTCCCGATGAGGTCCGAGGTCTCGACGGGCCGGTTGGCGCTGAAGTGGGTGCGCTCCACCACCAGCACGGGTATGCCGGGGGCCGATCCGAGCAGTGAGGCCTCGGAGTCGCGCAGGGAGCGCACGCCCACCTCCTCGACCACGCGGTCGACCGGGTGGCCCGCGGCGCTGAGCCGGTCGAGCAGGCCGATGTCGGGCGCCGCGTCGAAGGGTGTGCGCAGGGTCCCGGCGGTGAGCGACGCCGGTTCCCACGACTGGTGCAGTGTGATGGGCAGTTCCGACGCCAGCCCGCGCGAGGTGGTGCGGTAGACGGGCTCCCCGTCGCGCAGCCGGAGCCGCGAGCTCAGCGGGGCCGAGCACGGCTCCTGCTCGGTGCCGATGTCCTCACGTCGGAGTTTGCCCAGGCCGGAGCCGGAGGAGGAGTCCGTCCGGCACAGCCGGAAGAGCTCGGGGACCGTGCGTACGAAGTACCCGGAGCCGGGCCTGGCCTCGACGAGGCCCTCGGTCACCAGGAGTCGGAGCGCGGTACGGGAGATCTGCTCGCTGACCCGGTAGGAGCGCGCCAGCCGGGTCCTGGAGGGGAGACGTGTGCCGGGCGGCATCTCCCCGCGCAGGATCGGCTCGCGAAGCTGCTCGGCCAGCCACAGGTAGCGCGGTTGCCTCACCACGGTCATGAGGCCCGGGACGCGGGGCCTCCCGTGGACGGGGTGTCTCTGTGCTTGCGCGAAATGGGGGCGGTACGCCCGAGTTGGTGGTCGCGGGGGACGGTGCCGCCACCGTTTCCGGTGCAGACGCCGGTTCGGAGGAGGGGAGTGAACCTGCAAGATCGCCGAAGCTCGCCCATGGTTCCCAGTAAAGCAGTGAAAAGGCCTGGTAGGGGGCGCTAATCGAAAGTCTTCGGTCCGGTCGCGCGCGGTCCGAAGAATCGGAACCGGGACCCCAAGGCCGGGAAACGCCCGAAAACCACGAAATGCACGGGAGTGGGCACCCCAAAAGACTACTCTGCGTGACAATATGATCACGTCATGCTTGGGGGAGTCATGTTCACGAGCCTTGCTGACAGTACGGACACCGCCGTCGCCTGGATGAGCGGGATCACCGGGCTGGTCTTCCTGCTCATCGGCCTGTTCCTGCTGGTGCTGGTGATCGCCGCCGTGATCTCCGCACTGGCCCACGGCGACACCACGGGGGGCGGCAAGCTCCTGTGGATCATCTTCATCCTCTGGTTCCCGCTGTTCGGCGCCGTCGCCTGGTTCGTCGTCGGCAAGAAGGGGCACCTCAACCGCTTCCTCGGCATCGACAAGGGGAGGGCGCGCCACACGCTTCCGTCCAGCGTCGGCCAGCACAGCAACGTGGCCAACGGCAGGAACGGGGGACCGGGCGGTGCCCAGGCCCACCCGGGCGACGACCGGCCCGGGACGGACGAGGACCGGCTCGGGGAGGACGACGAGCGCCCCGGGGCGGGCGGCGACCGCCTCAGCATGCGTGAGAGCCTCGCCGTGGCGAATGAGGGCCGGCCGGGGGCGCGTGAGGCGCGGCCCGGGGCGGACGAGGACCGGATCGGCATGCGCGAGGTCCGGCCCGTGGCGGGCGACGAGCGGTTCGGCATGCGTGTGAGCCGTCCCCGGATGGGCTACGGCGGGCCCGCGATAGGCCACAGCCAGCCGGAGATGGGACACGCCTGACCAGGCGGCCCCGGGCCACGGAGCGACCCCGGACGGGAGGCCCCCGTCCGGGGTCGCCGCATGTCTGCGGGGCCTCCCCGGCTGCTCCGGCCGCGCGGTCGCGGACCGGTGGCGCCCCACGGCGGCCGGTCAGTCCCCGGTGGTCCCGAAGCCGGCGAAGTCGAAGCCCGGCGACACGAAGCAGCCGACGAGGACCTCCTCTTCCGACAGCGGACGGGCGGTCTGCCAGGTGTCGCGGGGGACCACGAACTGGAGGTGCTCGCCCCGCTCGATCGCGGGGCCCAGCACCGCGCCGCCCTCGGACACGGGGGAGTCCCCGCGCCCGCCCAGCTCCAGCCACAGCGGACCGCCGCGGTGGAAGGCCCACACCTCCTCGGAGCGCAGCCGGTGCCAGCGCGACTCCTCACGGGGCCCCAGCAGGAACGTGATCCCCGTGGCGGTCGACCGCGGCCCCGGGCGGCCCTCCGGCCGGACCTGCGTCCCGGCATGCCAGGTCGGCCGGTACCAGCCGCCCTCCGGGTGCGGCAGCAGGTCCAGGAGCTCGGCGGTGGCCGACCGCTCCTCCGCGGCGGTGTAGCTGCCGGAGGGGTCCTGTCGCAGGTGGAGCACCCCGCGCACCGCGCCTCGCGGCAGGGGGCCGTAGACGTGCGGGAAGAGCACGTCCGGGCCCACCCCCGGCGGAGGGGCGGGGTCGGCGGCCTCCCATCTGACCTCGGCCGCGACGGCGTCCGTGTCCACGACGAGGGCGACCAGGGGGCCGGCCGCGTCGGAGTACAGCGCGTTCGCCACGGCGAGCAGCGTCGGCTCGTCCGGGGAGGCGTGCACGAACCCCTGGTCGCGCAGGGACTCCGGCTCGACGTCCCCGCCGGAGGTCCAGCGCTCCAGCTCTGTCAGGTGCAGGATGAGGGCCATGCGGCCGACCGTACCCCGCCCGCGCCGCCCCGCGGGGCCCGTTGAGCGGATGCCCCTTCCGTCCGGTCCCGCCGGGAATCAGCGGGAGGACCCGCGCCGGTTCCTCGATCGGTCCGGCGGCACTCGGATCTGTGCCGGGTGTTCCCACGTGCCCAGGCAGGAGCGGAGGGTGTGGGCGCCGCTCGTCCGGCGCGTCATGTGCCCCGCGGACGGGGGAGCCCGCGCGGCGACCCGTCCTCGTACGGAGCGGTGCCGGCGCCGCCCCGTCGCCGTGTCGGTTCGTCGCCGTGTCGACTCGTCGGCGCTTCACCCCGGCTTGCTCCCGTGTCCGTGGCGGGGGCGGGCGTCCGAGGCGCGCCATGGGCCGGGACCACCGCGAAGGAGATCTCCCGACACGAGCCGACACCGTCTCCGGGCGGTCCGCTACGTGCGCCTGCGGTGCACGGCGTACGCCGCCGCCAGGATCACCGCGGCCGCCGCGACCAGGACGGCGATCGTCGGGTTGGTCCAGGCCGGCACGATCTCCACGCCGCCGGGGTCGAGGCCGTAGGGACACACGGTACTGATCGGGAACGCGTCGTGGGAGCTCGGGGGCGCCTGGATATTCGCGTGGAGGATGCAGGTGTCCTCCGGGAAGAAGCTGGGACCGTAGTACATCAGCGCGCGGAGTTGGACGACGAGCGCGGCGAGGAGCGCGATCGCCGCGACATGGATCAGGGGTCCGGGCTCCACCGCCTCCGCCCAGGACTCCCCCTCTTCCACGCGGCGGCCGGTGCGCTTGAGGGAGGAGATACCGGATACCAGGAACATCACGGACATCAGGATCAGGCACTGGACGGCGGGTATGAGGAGGGGGAAGGCGAGCAGGGGGAGCATGCTCGCACGTCCGCCCGGAGGCCGGGGCGCCGGGCGGTTGAGCCTCGGGTCCGATGCCGCGCGGGAGCAGTTCCGCGCCTGGTCTGCTTCCTGAACGACGACGCCCCCGGCCGGCGACCGGGGGCGGAGGTGGTTCGGAGGCTAGGGCTGGTCGCTCTGGGCGGTGCTGAGGAAGGCCTGCCACTCAGGGCTGGGGAAGCTGAGTGCACCGAGATCTCTGTGCTTGGTGTCACGCATCGCGGCGCCCGCGCGGGCGGGCGCCGCGACCTCCACGCACGCGCTCTGCCCTGCGCTGTAGGAACTTTTGCGCCACTCGTACGGGAACACTGGATCTCGTCTTAACTTTTATCGCTTCAGGGACTCCATGAGGCCAGCGATAGTTTCGCGGGATCTCTCAGGGGGATAGGCCAGCTCCGCCAGGACGTCGTATGCGGCGCTGTACTCGGCGACGCTCACCTCGTCTTCGACGTAGACGTCGCTGGTCATCAGCTCGACGTGGACAAAGTCCAACTTTGACAGGGACAGGATCGCGAAGGCTCCGGTGGCACCAGGATGTGGTTTTGATGCGGGAGGTGTGCGAGGCTTCCGGACTCCGCCGGGTGGAGGAGGGCGACACGGCCGTCCCGCGCCATCTCGCCGAGTACCTGGACCGCAAACTCGACGCGCAGGGCAGCCTGGTCAACGCCTGGGCCCGTGCCACGCTCAACACCCATCTGGCGTCGGGGCCCGGCCGCACGAACTCGACTCCTCGGTGAGCGCTCTGCGCGAGTTCCACCCCGGGGCCCTTCCCACGACGGTCCAGACCCACGCCTACGCGACCGCGCTCGGCCGAGCGCGGGGAAGGGCCCCGGGGCAGTCGACCGGCTGGAACAGCACGGCTTCGCTGCGGGTGGTGGTCAACGAAGCCGCGGTGCGGGCCCGGGTGGGCGGGGCCGAGGTGATGCGCGAACAGCTGGGCCGCCTCATCGGTTCCATGCGGGCGAGCGGGTTGTGTCTCCAGGTCGTCCCGGCCGACGTGGCCGAACACCCCTGCCCGATGGGACCGTTCCGTCTCCTGTCCCTGGGGCCGGTGTACACCGTCGCCCACCTCGTCTCCCCCTGCGGGGACGGTCAGCTCGTCTCCGCGCCCCAGGAGGTCCGGGCCTTCTGCGACCTGTTCGAGGACCTGCGCGGCGCGGCACTCCCGGTCGGTGACTCCCTGGACCTCCTGGTCCACATCGCCGAATCCCTCAGGCCCCCGGCGGAACGCAAGGCGATCACCAGCGGAGAAGAGGCCGGCGGGGTTCTGGCAACGCTCTCCGCACACCGGGTCGCCCACCCCTGAGGGCGACCACGAAAAAGCTCTGGCGGGTGCTGAGAACACCCCCAGAGCAGGCCGACACCACCAAGCAATAATCCAGAAAGCGAGTTGTCGACATGTCCATTCTGCCGCACACGACCCCCACGGAACACCGATGGCCTGCGCGGATCTACCCCGGAGACCTCTCCCGGACGAGCACGATCCGCGCGGACCTGCGCCCCGACCTCGCCGGGTTCACCGAGGACCTGGTGGAGACCGTCGTCCTGTGCGCGAGCGAGATGGCCGCCAACGCCGTCGAGCACTCCCGCTCGGGAGCCGGCCCGGGCGGCCGGGTGCTGCGCGCGCTCCTCGCACCGGAACCGGGCGTGCTGCGCCTGGTCGTCGTGGACGACGGGGCACGGGAATCCTCCCCGGAGATCCCGGCGCGGCGCACCGAAGCGGAGTGGACGACCGCCGAACGCGGACGCGGCCTGCTCCTGGTCGACGCACTCGCGCGAGCGTGGGGCGCCTACCCGGTGGTCCCCTTTCCCTTCTGCGCCGACCTGGGCACGGCCGTGTGGGCCGAGTTCACCACCGGGGAGACCGGCTGATGACCGCCGCCGTTGCTCCGCACATGCGTGCGGTGACCGACACACCCCGTGGACACGGGTTCCCCCGCACCGCTCTCACCTCCCACACCCCCGGGCCCACCAGGGAACAGCAGATCCTCGACCAGATGCGCGGCAACCCACGGGTCGCCTACCGGATCGAGCACGGAGCCCTGCCCCACTGGATGGGGGTGGCGGAGGAGCGTCGCGTTCAGCGGGAACGGGCCCCGGCCCGATCGGACGTCCCGGAGGCGGGTCCCGTGTCCGCCGAAGGTGGGCGTCATCGGCGGCCCCGTGCCCGACGGGTCCGGCGGTCCGGACGGCTGGCGCTGTCCTACGTCCTCGCCGTCGCGGGAGGCGTCCTCCTCGGCCAGGTCGTCGCCATGTCGCCCTGGTGACCTGTCGCCCCGGCCGCCCGCACGCCTTCCGGCTTCGTTGCCGGTCCGCTTTGTCCACAGGCTGTGGACAAAGCCTGCGAACCCGCCGGTGCGCGGCATTTCCGGGAACGGCGGACGCCCCGGCCGATCCTCGGCCGGGGCGTCCGCGTTCAGGTGCTGCGGGTACTTCGGTTACTACAGGATGATCCGCATCGGCTCTTCCAGGATCTCCGCGAGGTCCTTCAGGAAGGCCGCGCCGACCGCGCCGTCCACCGCGCGGTGGTCCACCGACAGCTCCAGGGAGATCCGGTTGCGCACGACGACCTCGCCGTCCACGACCACCGGCTCCTGGCGCATCGCGCCGACCGCGAGGATCGCCGCCTCCGGCGGGTTGATGACCGCCGAGAAGCTGTCCACGCCGAACATGCCCAGGTTGGACACGCTGAACGTGCCGCCGCTCATCTCCTGCGGCTTCAGCTTGCCGTCACGGGCCTTGCCCGCCAGCTCGCGCGTGCGCGTGGAGATCTCCGACAGCGTCGCCTTGTCGGTGTCGTGCAGCACCGGCACGACCAGCCCGGCGTCCACGGCGACGGCCACGCCGACGTTGATGCGGTGGTGCTGGAGCAGCTTGTCCTCGACCCACGAGGTGTTGACGGCCGGGTGCAGCTTGAGCGCCGTCGCGCACGCCTTGACGATCAGGTCGTTGAAGCTGATCTTCGCGCCCGTGGACGCCAGCTGCTCGTTGATCTGGCCGCGGAAGCCCTTGAGGGCCTCGGCGTCGATCGTGCGCCGCAGGTAGAAGTGCGGCACCGTCTGCTTGCTCTCGGTCAGGCGGCGCGCGATCACCTTGCGCACGTTGCTGACCTTGAGCTCCTCGGAGTCGCGGCCGTCGTCGAACGCCGGTGCGGCCTGGGCCGCGGCCGGTGCGGGCCGCGACTCCTGCGCGGCCGGGGCGGCGGGGGCCGACTCGCGTGCCGCCCCGTCCTTGGCGGCGGCCTCGATGTCGGCGCGCACGATCCGGCCCTTGGGGCCCGACCCCTGGATGCTGTTGATGTCCAGGCCGTACTCCCGGGCCAGCCTGCGGGCCAGGGGGGACGTGCGCGGACGCGGACCGTCCTCGCCGCCGCCGGACGACGGGGCGGGGGCCTCGGCGGGAGCGGACTCCTCGGTGGGCTCGGAGGCGCCCTCCTCCGCCCCGGCGGAGTCGGAGGCCTCCTCGGCGGGCTCGGTCCCGCCGGAGCCGGAGTCCTCCGGCACCGCGTCGGGGGAGTCGCCGATCACGCCGATGACGGCGCCGATCGGCACCGTGTCGCCCTCGGACACGGACTGCTTGACCAGGTAGCCGTCCTCGTAGGCCTCGTACTCCATGACG
The DNA here is from genome assembly GCF_042660575.1 of Nocardiopsis tropica. Lineage (NCBI taxonomy): Bacteria > Bacillati > Actinomycetota > Actinomycetes > Streptosporangiales > Nocardiopsidaceae > Nocardiopsis > Nocardiopsis tropica. Next base: position 90,230 of record NZ_JBHSUF010000013.1, on the reverse strand, counting down.
GCCTTGTCGGTCTCGATCTCGACCAGGACGTCACCGGAGGCGACCTTGTCGCCCACCTGCTTGACCCACGTACTGATGACGCCTTCCTCCATGGTGTCGGAGAGGCGCGGCATCTGGATCTCGCTCATACTTGGAATCTCCCTCTACCCGACCCGTTTGCCGACGGCGCTCAGGGTCTCCTTGATGGCGGTGCTGATCGACTCGACCGACGGCAGGGCGGCCGTCTCCAGCGGCTTGGCGTACGGCATGGGGACCTCCGCCATCGCGACCCGGCGCACCGGGGCGTCCAGGTAGTCGAAGGCGCCCTCCTGGATCGACGCGGCGATCTCCGCGCCGATGCCGTAGGTCAGCCAGTCGTCCTCGCAGATCACCGCGGCGCCGGTCTTCTTGACCGAGTCGACGAAGGTCTGGCGGTCGAGGGGCCGGAGGCTGCACAGGTCGACGACCTCGACGCTGATGTCCTCCTCGGCCAGCTTCTCGGCGACCTGGGTGGCGACCATCGCCATCCGGGAGTAGCCGATGAGGGTGATGTCGGAGCCCTCGCGGGTCACCTTGGCCCGGCCGATCGTGGCGACGTTGTCGTTCGACGGCTGGGCGTAGTCGTCGGGGACCTCGCCCTTGGAGTTGTACAGGCCCAGGTTCTCCAGGAACAGGACCGGGTCGTCGTCGCGGATGGCCGCCCGCAGCATCGCGGAGGCCTCGGCCGGGGTGCTGGGAGCGAGCACCTTGAGGCCGGGGATGAACGAGTAGAACAGCTCGATGTTCTGCGAGTGCGTGGCGCCGAGCTGCTGGCCGCCGCCCCCGGGGGTGCGGATGACCATGGGCACGCTGGTCTGGCCGCCGAACATCCCGTAGATCTTGGCGGCGTGGTTGATGATCTGGTCGATGGCGATCAGCGAGAAGTTGATCGTCATCAGCTCGACGACCGGACGCAGGCCGAGCATGGCCGCGCCGATCGCGGCGCCGACGAAGCCCTCCTCGGCGATCGGGGTGTCCTTGACCCTGCGGGGGCCGAACTCCTTGAGCAGGCCCTCCGTGATCTTGTAGGAGCCCTCGAAGACGCCGATCTCCTCGCCCATGACGAGGACGTTCTCGTCGCGGACCATCTCCGCGCGGAGCGTGTCGCGCAGAGCCTGGCGGTAAGTGATCACAGACATGTGCTCGGTCCCTCTCTACTCTGCGAACACCGGGTCGGCGGGCATGCGGCGCGACTCGTTGGGGACGGGCGTGGCGTACGTGTAGTCGAACAGCGTGGACACGTCCGGGTGCGGGCTGTTCTCGGCGAAGTCGGCGGCCTCGGCCACCTCCTCCTTGACGGACGCGGCGAGCTCGTCGCGCAGCTCGTCCGTGAGGATGCCGGCCTCGGAGAGCCTGGCGCCGAAGAGGGCGATCGGGTCGTTCTCCTCGGACCGGGCCTCGTCCTTCTGCTCGTCGGTGCGGTACTTGGCCGGGTCGACCACGGAGTGGCCCTTCATCCGGTGGCTCCACGCCTCCAGCAGGAACGGCGTCTGCTCCTCGCGGGCGCGCTCGACCAGGCGGGCGGCGGTGTCGCGGACCGCGAGCACGTCGCGGCCGTCCACGCGCTCGCCCTCGATGCGGAAGGCGGAGCCGCGCTTGTACAGCTCGGGCTCGGCGGAGGACATGTCGACGGTGGTGCCCATGCCGGTGAAGTTGTTGATCACCACGAACACGATGGGCAGGTTCCACAGCTTGGCGATGTTGAGGGACTCGTGCCAGGCGCCGATGTTGGTGGTGCCGTCGCCCATCTGGCACATGACGACCTCGTCGCCGCCCCGGTAGGAGATGGCCAGGGCGGCGCCCGTGGCCAGCGGGAGCTGGCCGCCGACGATGCCGTAGCCGCCGAGCATGCGGGTCTCGGTGTCGTACATGTGCATGGAGCCGCCCCAGCCCCTGGACACGCCGTCGGAGCGTCCGTAGAGCTCGGCCATGACCCGCTTGGGGTCCATGCCCTTGCCGATCGCGTACCCGTGGTCACGGTAGTTCGTGAACAGGTAGTCGCGCTGCTGGAGGGCGGTCATCAGGCCGACGACGGTGGCTTCCTCACCGAGGTTGAGGTGGCAGTAGCCGCCGATCCGGGCCTGCGTGTAGGCCTGCGCGGTGCGCTCCTCGAACCGCCGGATGAACAGCATCTGGCGGTAGTAGTCGAGGAGGACGTCGGGGGTCTCGCCGGCGAGGCCGGCGGCGGTGTCCCTGCGACCGCGCCGCCGGGTCCCTGAGGACCGGGCGGTGCCGGTCTTCGGCTTGGCCGTGTCAGCCATGGTGTGCCTTTCTACGTACGGGAAGGCCTGCCGCCCCGGCCTGTGGGCCGGGGTGCCAGGCCCGCCGCGGTCCCGCTGTCGGGCGCGACCTCGGCGTGCGCCGCCGCCGGGCTCATTCGGCTGCGGTGCTCTGTGGCTGTTGCGGGGCGCGTCGCGGGAAGCGTGGCTCGTCCTTCCCGGACGCGAAGCGCTCGTGGGGTCTCGTGTGCAGTTGTCGCCCGGACCCCCGACCGCATTGCTTCCCGGTCTCCACTGCCCTATGCATCCGTGGCTCGGCGTGGCAGTGTCGGTCGCGAGGGTTCGTCCACCGGCCGGATGAACGACTCCGCGCATCCGAGGGGGCGCGCGCGTACGTGTGACGTGCGTCGCGCACACTCTACGGTCTGATCGATGATCGATCAATACGACTTTACGGCAGATAGCCCAAGTTTGGTGCAACGGGGCAGGTCAAGGCCGAAAGGCGGGATCCGGGGCGAAGAGGCGACACGCGGGGAGGGCCCCGGGCGCCTCCCCCGGGGCGGGAAACGGCCTCAGCGCACGCTCTCGTGGGACTTCAGCGCGGCCTCGACGTAGTTGAGGACGTGCTCGCTGACCATGTCCCCCACCGACGGGTCTCCGTCACGGAACGCCCGGGTGATCTGGTCGTGGTCGGCGGCCTTGGCGTGCAGCTCCATGTTCAGCCAGCGCACGGACAGCGCGGTCCACACCTCGACGCCCAGCGACTCCCACGTGTGCAGCAGCACGCTGTTGTCGGCGGCCCGCACGATCTCCCGGTGGAACTCCACGCTGTGCCTGATCTGCTCGGAGACGTTCCCCTCCGCGGTCGCCCGCTTGAGCGCCTCCACCTCGCGCTCCAGCGCGGAGGGGTCGGCGGCGAGCCGGGGCGCGGCCAGCCGGGCGGCGACGAGCTCCAGGCCGGCGCGGACGGGGTAGATCTCCGCCATGTCCTGGACGCCGAAGTCCCGCACGCGGGCGCCCTTGTTGGGCACGGTCTCGATCAGGCGCAGGGTCTCCAGCTCCCGGAGCGCCTCTCGGACCGGGGCCTGGCTCACCTTCAGCTCGGTCGCGACGCGGCGTTCCACGATCCGCTCGCCGGGCTGCCAGCGTCCGGACAGCAGGCCCTCGACCAGTACCTGCCGGATCTGCTCCCTCAGCGGCTCGCGCGCGAGCTTCGAGGGATCATCCGGCAACTGGGGCAGGTCGACCATCCAGGGCCCTTCCGTTCCACGGCCCGCGCACACCACCGTGTGCCCGGGCCGGTTCGCTCAGCTTCGTACAAGCTCTTTGAAGGGTGCCACACGCCGACGGGTCAACCGGCCAGTAGGCCTCGAAAGGCTAACGGATGGCTCACGAACGTGTCGCGCCGCGGTGAACCGCCGGGGACCGCCGACGGGGCCCACGGCAAAGCCCGAGGCAGAGGCGTCGCACTTGAGCGGCCGTGCCGCCGATGCGGCGAAGTGTCCGGGTAGGCTCATCTGTTGGCAACACTCACCCGCCGTTGTACGTGGTAGGGGCCACGCAACGGCAATGAGTCCGACAAGAGCGCCTTGACCTGCGCTGACCATCGCCGGACAGGACCCGGCGCGACACATCCAGCACTGTTGGGCCGCGTGTTCCCCGACACGGACCTGACCGGTGGCCGGTCACGACATAGTGAACCAGTCGCCGGGTAGGACCGTCGAACGGGATGAGCGGGGTAGTTCTACCCCGGCGCCTGTCCCAACCCCGAGTCGACCCTGAGGACGTCAGGATCAGTTCCAGCAACCACGGCTAGCCCGTCCCCCACGCTTCCCAGGTGCCACAGGCAAGCCCACGACGTGTGAGACAGCACTGAGCACATGACGCACTCTTCGAGGACCCGACATCCACGGTCCAGGCAGTTGAACCAACCACACGACAGGGAAGAGCGTACGACCCCGGCGGCGGGGCCGTACAGCGGACCCATCCCCGTGGTGCGTACCACCGAGTACGCCCCCGGCCCCCCTGTCGTGCGCGCGGTCCGATGGCCGAGCGTGAGCGAGATCGCGTGGGGCGTCGCCTCCGACCGTGTGGCCATCATGCTCGCCGTGGCGCTGATCGTCATGACGATGCTCGCGGCGGGCCCGCTGCACCCGGTGGACAACTTCCTGAACGAGCTGCCCCGGCCCTACTGGGACGTGCTCCGCGAGCCGATGATCCTCTGGCCGGACACGGTCGCCTCCCGTGCCGTGGCGCTGCCCGTCCTGGGCGTCACGGTGCTGCAGCTCGCCTACTGGCACCGGAGCTGGCGGCCGATCGTGCTGGGCACGGTCGGGGTCGTGGGGATGATGTCCCTGGTGTCCGTGATGAAGCTGGGGACCAACCGCGGGCACGCCAAGCACTTCGACCCGGACTTCTTCATGGGCCCCGGGAACGTGGCCTTCCCCTCCGGCCACGGGGCGAACGCGATCCTGATCTACGGGTTGGTGCTCTTCCTGATCATCAGGTTCGGCGCCGCGCGGCCGCACATCATCCGGCGCCTGGCGTACTGCATCGTGGGCATCGCCCTGCTGCAGTCGACCGTCTCCATCTACCTGCACTTCCACTGGTTCACGGACCTGGTGGCGGGGATGCTGGCCGGCGGGTTCGCGCTGAGGGTGACCATCCGCCTCGACCGGATGATCCCGCACGGGCGCACGGTGGAGTGGTGGCCCTGGTACGGCCGCAAGGAGGGCCCGCTCGCGGCGAAGGAGTGAGCGCGCCGCCGGGGTGCGGCGCGACCGCGGCCCCGGGCGGGGCGGCCCGGGGCCCGCCCGGTCCCGCGGTGGGACCGCCGGTCGCGGCGGGCCGGATGGCGGCGCGGACGGCCGCGCATTCTACGGCAAGCGCTTACCGATCAAAGTCCTGAAAATACGCCGGGAAGGCATATCCGGGCACGGTGCCATCTGGGACGGCGTCCATTCCGGAGAATGCCGACGCGATTTCCCTGGGTGAGCACAAGCCCGTTCAACTGGGATTACGCGCGGAATCACTGCTGTCGCTCCGTAATCGAACGGTGATTCTCCGGACATGGGCTGTTGACACGGTGCCGGTCGTCGATTTACCGTCCTGGCACGGAAAGCGCTTTCAGGTTCATGGCCGGGCCGCTCGGGAAACCGGGCGGCGACGGCACACGGGCCCCGGACCGTCCGGGGCCGCGTCACCCTCAGACCCTTCCCGGAAGAGACCCGCCATGTGTACACCCCTCGGCACGCCGTATGCACGAACCGCGTCAGCGCAGGTCGCGGCCCCCGAAGGCCTTGCAGACCCCGCTGACCCGGTCGGTTCCGCCGAGGTGCCGGGCGGTCTCTGACCACAGGCCCGGCGGGCGCGGTCCCCACTCCCGCGTCCGCCGGTACGGAGTCGGCGCGGTCCGGTGCGCGGCCGACCTCCGGAGAACCTCCGGCGCACCACCCCTCCCCTCACACCAGAACGAGGAGAACCCCCCATGAGAACAGAACACCCGAAGACCCCCTCGGCCAGGGCGCTCGGCGCCGGCGGCGCGGCGCTCGGCGCGGCCGCCCTCGCCCTCGGACTGCTCGGCGTCCCCGGCAGCGCTTCGGCGGCGGTGGGCAGCCCGCAGGGCTGGGCGTCCCAGAACGGCGGCACCACCGGGGGCGAGGGCGGCGACACCGTCACCGTCTCCTCCGAATCGGAGTTCCTCGACGCCCTGGAGGGCGACGGCCCCCAGGTCATCGAGGTCAGCGGCTCCATCGACATCTCCGGCATGAACGACGTGCCCTCGGACACGACGATCATCGGCCTGGACGGCGCGGAGATCACCGGTGGCGGCCTGGACATCAGCGGCGTCAGCAACGTCATCGTCCAGAACATCGCCTTCTCCGGCTGGGACGACGACGCCATCAACATCCAGGAGGGCTCGACCAACATCTGGATCGACCACAACAGCTTCACCGACGGCTACGACGGCGCGGTGGACACCAAGCGCGAGTCCGACTTCGTGACCGTCTCCTGGAACCACTTCTTCGACCACGAGAAGACGTCCCTCGTCGGGCACTCGGACGGGCACACCGAGGACGAGGGGCACCTCCGGGTGACCTTCCACCACAACTTCTACGACGGGACCGGGAGCCGGCACCCGCGGGTGCGCTTCGGCAACCCCGTCCACGTGTTCAACAACTACTACCTCGACAACGCGGAGTACGGTGTCGCCTCCACCATGGGCGGCGGCGTCCTGGTCGAGGGCAACTACTTCGAGGGGGTCGACAACCCGACCCACACCGGCTACGCCGATTCGGACATCGGCGCCATCGAGGAGCGGGACAACGTCTACGACGGCTCGGGCGAGCCCGAGACCGGAGGCGGCGACGTCGCCGCGATCCCGTACGCGTACGACCTCGACCCGGCCGAAGACGTCCCCGCGATCGTGAGTGGCGGCGCCGGACCCGGGAACATCTAGATGTCCGCGGAGTCCTTCCGGTAGCGGGAGGGACACCGCACGAGGCCACCGTCCCGATCGGATACGGGACGGTGGCCGTCTCACGTCCGCCGTCCGTCCCCGCCCCGGCGTGCCCGGTCCGGCAGGAGGCGCCGCCACTCCGGGTCGAACGCCGGGTGGTCCTCGTAGGCGAGAGCGACGCACGCGAGCACCCGCACGGCCACCGCCGAGGCGGTCCGCTCGGGGTCGTCCCCGAAGACGCCGGTGTCCGCGGCGGGGTCCTCCTCCGCGGGGCCGCCCCCGGAGAACCATCCGCCGAAGACGTCCGCGACGGTCTCCACCCAGTGCCAGTCCTCCTCCGCGGACGCCTCCTCGCGGAGCGCGTCCACGGTGGCGAGGAGCGCCAGGTGGGAGCGCGTGCACGGGTCCGGGCGGCCTCCGTCGGCCTCCCCGACCCGGTCCCTGACGAACCGCTCCAGCCTCCGGCAGGCCTTCGTCGTGCTGTTCATGCCGTCCTCCTCCCGGTGGATTGCGTCCCGCCCGGTCATGCGGGCGGGCGCAGCGAGTCCAGATGGGCCCGCAGGACGCCCGTGGTCCGCTCGGCGACGGCCTCCGGGGCGCCCTCGGACGTGAGGGCGTGCAGGGCCAGGCCGTCGAGCAGAGCGTGCAGGCGGAGCGTCTCGGCGTCGAGGTCGGCGTCCGGGCGGACGCGGCCCCGGTCGAGCAGGTGGCGCAGCACCCCGTGGCAGGCGGCGCGGACGCCGCGGTGCGCCTCCTCCTGGATGGCGCGGAGCCCGGGGTGCGCGGGCGTCTCGGCGATGATCGCCACCTCCAGCTCCATCTCCGCCCGGCGGGTGCTGTCGAGGGGGAGGAGCTCGTGGAGGATCGCCTCGGCGAGCTCGCGGGGGTCGTGCAGGCCGGTGTGCCGCGCGACGCGCTCGCGCGCCCGGGCGTGCACCAGCGCCATGGAGAACTCCAGGAGCTCCTTCTTGCTGGGGAAGACGTGCCGCACGGAGCCCACGGCCAGGTTCGCCTCGGCGGCGACGGTGCGCACGGAGACGGCGCCCACCCCCTCGCGGAGGATGACCCGCCAGACGGCCTCCGCGATCTCCTCCCGGCGGTGTTCGTGGTCGATCAGTTTCGGCATGGGTCCATGGTAGCACAACTGTGCTACTGTGATAGCACGGTCGTACTAACAAAGATCGGGGCGAACGGCGCCGCGAACGATCGTCGGGGGTGTGTCCAGTGGTGGAGTTCATCGTCCAGAACCCCGTGGCCGCGGTGATCGTCCTGTGCGAGTTCGGCCTGTGGGTGCTGCTGGGCCTCGGCCTGGCCCTGCGCTACCTGTTCCGGCTGCGGCGTGCGAGCTCGCTCGTCCTGTGGTCGATCCCCCTGCTCGACGTCGTCCTGGTCGTCGCCACGGCCCTCGACCTGCGCGGCGGGGCGGAGGCGGGCACGGTCCACGGCCTCGCCGCCGTCTACCTGGGCCTCAGCGTCGCCTTCGGGCCCGTGATCGTGCGGTGGGCGGACGCCCGCTTCGCGTACCGGTTCGCGGGCGGGCCGCCGCCCCCGAGGGCCCCCCGGAGGGGTCCCGGACGCCGGGCCCACCTGCTGCGGGAGTGGTACCGCGCCGTCGGCGCCGCCGCGATCGCGTCGGCCGTGCTGCTCGGCCTCATCGTGTTCTTCGCCGCCCCGGAGGGGCGCGAGGTGCTCGCCTGGTGGATCGGCCGCGTGTGGATCGTGGTCGGCCTCTGGTACGCGTCCGGTCCGCTGTGGGAGGGCGGAGGCGGGTCCGGACGCGGAGGCACCGACGCGGCCGTCGGCGGCGACGCGGGTCGGAGGGCCCGCGCCTGAGGGGGCGGGAAGGCGTCCGCCGACCGCGTCCGGAGCGCCGCCGAGGGGTGCGGAAGTCCGTTCCCCGCAGGCTTCGGGGGGCGTCGTCGCCGGTCCGGGGCGGTGCGGCCCCGGGCCGGCGGGGTTTCACGTGAAACATCCCGGCGCCCCGGCGGAGGCCGGGGCGCCGGGCGTCACATGGACGTCCGGGCGTACTCGTGGAGGGAGTCGCGGACGAACGCGGCGCCCTCCACGGTCCCGTAGGTGGCGGAGAAGTCCGGGTGCTCGACGTACATGTCGCCCAGACAGCGCACCAGCTCGACGGAGCGCTCGCGGTCGCCCTCGGCAACCGGGGTCCCCGGAATCGCCCGGAGCCACTCCACGTGCCGGGCGGCCAGCGCCTGCGCGCGGTCCGACCCGGGGGAGACACCGTCCTTCCAGGCCTCGGCCCACGAGTTGACCAGGTCGTCGGTGTCCCGCTTCCACGCGATCTGCTGCCGCACGGTCTTGCCGTGCCACCAGTCGTTGCTCTCCTGGAAGACCCGCTCGCCCCAGCGGGCGACGACCTCGTCCCGGTAGGGGTCGTTGAATCCCTCCAGCATCATCTGCATGGAGGGGTCCGACCCCGAGGCCCGGGCGTCCAGGGTGTGGCGGACGGCCCTGATCCGCTGGTCCAGGCGGCTGCGCTCGGCCTCGAGGAGGCCGATGTGGTCGCCGAGGGCCCCCTCCTCGTCACCCTGCCGGTCCAGGACGTCCGCGATCACGGGCAGGCCGAGGCCGAGGTCCCGCAGGAGGAGGATGCGCTGGAGGCGGGCCACCGCGTCCATGTCGTAGTAGCGGTAGCCGTTGTCGCCCACCCGGGAGGGGTGCAGGAGCCCGATGTCGTCGTAGTGGCGCAGGGTCCGACTCGTCACACCGGCGCGGGCCGCGACCTGCTGGATGGTCCACTCCACGCACCCCCCTCTCCGGGCCTCGCGGGCCCTACTCCTCGACGACGAAGTCGCCGCCCTGCATATTCTCCTTGACCCACTCCTTGGCGTCGTCGGCCTCCGCCTCGCGGTAGGCCGTGAGGATCACCCGGTTGCCGTCCGGGTCCTCGACGGTCAGGTCGGAGGTGAACCAGGGGGTGTCCGAGGGGCCCTCGACGGAGGCGCCCGGCGGCAGGCCGGCCCGGAGGGCCTCCGCCAGCGCGGTGAGGTCCTGCCCGCCCGCGGAGAAGCTGGCGGTGGTGCTGCCGCGCTCCGGCTCACCGGGGACGAGGAGGATGTCCTGGTACTTCATCCGCCGCAGGTGGACCACGGCGGGGGGTCCGTCCGGGGCCCCGAGGACGGCCAGGGAGATGAAGCCGACGGAGTGGTAGAAGGATTCGGCGGCGGCGATGTCCGCGACCCGGAAGGTCACGAACATCGGCATGGGGTAGACGGTCCGGTCGATGACGGACGCGGTGTTCTCGCTCATGTCGCCGACCCTAGGAGTTGACGTAGCGAGAAGGTCAAGCCGTGATCGCGCGGACGGGGCCTGGCGTGCCCGGGCCCCGGACGCACCGCGGGCCCGCCCGGAGGGGGCGGGCCCGCGCGGTTGCTCAGACGGAGAGGACGACCCCGGCCCCCGCCCGCGCCTGGGGCACCGTCGTCGGCGTCTGGTGGTCCAGGCAGGAGGCCATCGCCCGGTGCCAGCGGTTGCCCCTCAACCGCGGCTCCAGCACGGACACCGTGGCCCCGTACTTGCTGAACCCGACCTCGCGGAATCCGTGCTGGTGCAGGCGGCGCTCGGTGGAGGTGAGCCCGCCGCGCGTCTTGACCTCCAGCAGGACCATGTCCGGCCTCATCCCCACGGACCACCCGTTCCGGTACCCCACCAGGTCCGTGTCCACGGTCACCCGCTCCTCTCCCGAGAACGACACGACGGTGGCGCGCCGGTAGTCGGTGACCGCGCTCGCCGTGAGCACGTCCGGCGGCTCCATGCCGTACCCGAGCAGGGTGTCGTCCAGGAACCTGCGGGTGAGGGGGGTGAGCCGGTCGGGCGGCCCCTCGTACTCGATCCGCGTCTTGTCGGTGATGCCGCGGGCCCCCTTCAGCTTCACCTCGAACATGCGCGTCCCCGTGTCCACGTAGGTGCGCACCCGGGCCTTGAACCGCACCCGCCGCCCTCTTCGATGGTCGTGGAAGGTTCTCAGGTCGGGGGTGTCGAGGTAGGTGGACGAGTACCGGAACACCTGCTGCCCTTCGATCGTCAGCACCCCGAACCGCTCCTCGGCCCCCGCGAACAGGGAGTCCGCGAAGGTGACGGGCACCAGGTACTTGCGGCAGGTGCGGGTGACCAGGGCAGCGCGCGAGTTGATCTCGGCCAGCGTCATCGGGCGGAGGGCGGCCAGCGCCTCGGAGAGGGCCGGGGCGGAGGTGTCGGTGCTCATCGGTTGCCCACCAGCCAGGCCGGGAGGGCGACGGTGCGCTCGGGGGAGGACAGGGCCGCGTCGGACCTCGACGCGAGGTAGCGGACGTCCACGACCATGAGGTCCCGCACGTAGTCGACCTCGGTGACGTCCACCCGCTTCACACGGCCCCGCAGCCGCGCCTCCAGGTCCTGCCGCAGCGCGACGGGGTCCTCGTGCACCACGTCCAGCGTCATCACCCGTCGCAGGTGCCGTGAGAGCAGGCGCGGGTGGTCCGCCGCGTACAGGCCGGTGAGCAGGAGGACGTTGAGGCCCAGCAGGATCCAGGGCGTCTGTGCCGCGACCGCGTTGACCAGGCCGAGGGTGATCGCGGTGAAGTAGTAGCCGATCTCCCCCTGGCTGATGAGGTCGGACCGCAGGCGCAGGATCGACAGCACGCCGAACAGGCCGAAGCCGACGGCGAGCCCCACCTCCTGGTTGGTCAGCATCGACACCACGGCGAAGATGCCCGTGTTGAGGGCCACGTAGGCCAGCAGCAGGTCCCGCCGGCCGTGGCGGCGGAAGTAGAGGGCGTACGACAGGACGGAGATCGCGGTCAGGTCGACCGCCAGCGCGAACCAGAACATGGTGATCATCCTCTGGACGGGGGGTGAGGCGTCCATGAGGAGCACATGAGGGAATCCTCATCCGGTCATCCCGGTGACACGGGGCCGGGGGCCGTCCCGTACGCGAACGGGGCGGAGGCGTCACCGACACCTCCGCCCCGCGCTTCCCCCGTGTCACCGGACCGTCGGCCCGGTCAGCCGGTCAGCCGGTACCCCATGCCCCGCACGGTCACGATCCGCTCCGCGCCGACCTTGCGGCGCAGGGCCCGCACGAACACGTCCACGACGTTCGACCCCGGGTCGTAGTCGTAGCCCCACACGTGGGACAGCATCTGCTGCCGGGTCAGGACCTGCCCGGGGTGCCGCATCAGCAGCTCCATCAGCCCGAACTCCCGGGCGGTGAGGTCCACCGCGTCGCCGTTCACCGCCACCCGTCTGGTGCGCAGGTCCAGGGCGAGTCCCCCCGCCCGCAGGACCGTCAGGTCGGCGGGCCGCTCGTTGCGCATCCGCAGCCGCACCCTGGCCAGCAGCTCCTCGAACCGGAACGGCTTGGTGACGTAGTCGTCCGCGCCGATCTCCAGGCCGGTCACCGTGTCCCGCACGCCGTCGCGGGCGGTCAGGATCACCACGGGGATGTCCACGCCCAGCGAACGCACGCGCCGCAGCACGTCGAACCCGTCGGTGTCCGGGAGCCCGAGGTCCAGCAGCATCATGTCGAAACCGCCGGTCACCGCGTAGTCCACGGCCTCCGCTCCGGTCCCGACCACGGTGGTGGTGAATCCGCTGGACTCCAGGCCCTTGCGGACGAACGAGGCGATGCGCTCCTCGTCCTCGACGATGAGGATGCGGCTCACGCGTACTCCCTTCCTGCGATGGTGGGGATGACCAGGGTGAACGTGGATCCGGCCCCCGGCGCGGACCTCAGGTCCACGCGGCCGTGGTGGGCCTCGGCGATGGCCCTGACGATGGCCAGGCCCAGTCCGGCGCCCCGGTCGCCCCGGGCGGCCCCGCCGCCCCGGGAGAAGCGCTCGAAGATCCTGCCGTGCTCCTCGGCCGGGATGCCGGGCCCCTCGTCGGTGACCCAGAACAGCACGTCGGGGCCGCTGACCGTGGAGCCGATCCGCAGGGTGGAGCCGGGCGCGGTGTGGCGGACGGCGTTGGCCGCCAGCTGCACCACGGCCTGGGTGACGCGCTGGGGGTCGAGCCGGGAGACCCCCTCGGCCACGGACTCCAGGCGCCAGTCGCGGTCGCCGAGCTTGCGCACCTTGGCGTCGATGTCGCTGGTCAGCTCGGCCAGGGACGTGTCCTCGGGACGGAGGAAGTCGGGCTGCTGGGACTTGGCGAGCAGCAGCAGGTCCTCGACGATCCGCGCCATGCGGTCCAGTTCGTCGGTGACCAGGCGCACGACCTCGCGGCGTTCCTCGGGGTCGTCCCCCATCAGTTCCAGGTGGCCGCGCACGATGGTGATGGGGGTGCGCAGCTCGTGCCCGGCGTCGTCGACGAACCGGCGCTGCGAGGTGAAGGCGCCCTCCAGGCGGTCCAGCATGCTGTTGAACTGCTCGGCGAGGGCGGCGATGTCGTCGCGGCCGGACACGTCGATGCGGCGGGTGAGGTCCTCCTCGGTGATGTACGCGGCGGTCTGCCGGATCAGCCGCACCGGTGCGAGGATGCGTCCGGCCACCCACCAGGCCGCGGTGCTCGCGGCGAGCAGGCCGACGAGGCTGACCAGCGCGATCGTCTGCATGGTGGTGATGACGGTGTCCTCGTCCGACTCGGTGAAGTAGCCGATGACGAACCATCCGGAGGCGCCCTCCCCGTCGGGGGGCAGGACGCGGATCTTCTCCCATTCGACGGGGCCCGCGGGGGAGTCCGCGGTGCCCCGGGCGTTCGGGTCCTCCAGGATCGCGGTGACCGCGTCGGCGTCGGCCGACAGGTCGTGGGGGGGCTCCTGGCCCTGGCGGATGCGCCCCGCCGGGGCATCGGCGCCGCCGGGCGCGCCGCCCGCGCCCCCGCCCGCGGTCTCGGACCCCTCCACCCAGGCGAACAGGATCTCGGCCTCGTCGGGGTACTGGCGCTCCAGATGGGCCCGGACCAGGGTGGACACGTCCGTGAAGGCCTCCCCGGTGCCGGGGTCGACGCCGACCTGCGCGAACTCCTGGAACTCGCCGATCTCCTGGGAGAGGGCGCCGTCGACGCGCTCGTCGTTGCGCGTGGTGAGCGCGCTCCAGGTGACCACGTTGACCAGGACGAGCACGGCCGCCATGAGCAGGACGACCCAGGCCATGATGAGGAGACGGGCCGGGATCCGCCGCCGCTGGGGGGTCTCGGGCTGCGGGCCCTCGAAGACCATGGTCGGGTACACGGAGGTGTCCTCTGTCCGGGACCACGCGCCCCTGCCGGGTACGCCGCTGAGGTCCTCCGTGGGAGAGTCCGCGCCGAAGTGACCCTCAGTCGTCATCGTCGTCGCCCCAGTCGTCATCGTCGCAGTCGTCGTCATCATCATCCCCGTTCCCGCACGTGTGTGCAGGTGACGGCTCCGGTTCGCCGCTCGGAGTCGTGGAGGGGGTCTCCGAGGGCGGGGCCGTTCCGGGGTGGTCGGGGTCCTCCTCGTCGGGGGTTCCGTCACCGTCGTGGTCGGTGACCGGGGGCGGTGGGGGGACGACGTCCTCGTCGGCCTGGTCCACGGGTTCGGCGCCGGGGGACTCCCCGACGACCACCTCGTGCGGGGGTGCGGCGTCCGACCCGCTCCCGGGCAGGGCCCACACCAGGACCGCACCCGCGACCAGGACGGCCGCGACGGCTGCGGCCAGCAGGGGCACCAAGGGTGATCTCATAGTCCGAGATCATCTCGGCTCCGGGCGAATACGAGATGAAACGGACATGAGGATCCTTTCATCCTGGCAGGTGGGGTGAGGGTTTCTGAGCCGGATCCGGGTGTGTGAGCCCCCCCTGCCCTCGACGCGGGTCGGGTTTCCGGGGGCCTCCCGACCGGATGGCGGCCCCCGCGGCGGGAGACGGCGCGCGGCGGCCACCGTGGTCGGGCCGGGGGAGAGGGGCGCCCCGCCCGCGGGCGCGGAGGCCGGGCCGTCCCGGACCGACCGTGTCCCGTCCCGGAGCCCGGGGACGGGCCGGGACGGGACAGGCGGTGGGCGGCTCCGCCCGCCCCGCACGGCCGGTCCGCGCGTGCGCCTCCCGTCAGCCGGCGCCGAGGGCCGCGGTCGGATGCTGCGCGGCGGCGCGGAGCGCGGGCACCAGTCCCGCCACCGCGCCGATGGCCACCGTCGCCGCGACCGCGCCCGCCACGGCCCACCAGGGCACCGCGACCGGCCACCCCCGCAGCAGCGCGTAGCCCAGGGTCGCGAGGGCGCCCAGGCCCGCTCCCGCCAGCCCGCCGAGCGCGGACAGCACCATCGCCTCCACCAGGAACTGCGACCGGATCGCGCCGCGCGTCGCCCCGAGGGCCCGGCGCAGGCCGATCTCCCCCCGGCGCTCCAGCACCGAGATGACCATGGTGTTGGCCACCCCCACCCCTCCCACCAGCAGGGAGACGCCGCCCAGGCCCAGCAGCAGCCCGTTGAAGGTCTGGTCGGCGGCCTCCTCCGCCGCCAGCGCCTCCGAGGGGCGCGACACCTCCACCTCGTTCGGGCGCTCCGGGTTGGCGTTGCGCCCGACCAGCTCCCGGGCCTGCGCCACCTCGTCCGGGTCCATGCGCACGTAGACGGTAGAGGGATCGCCCGAGGCTCCCAGCAGGTCCTCCGCCGCCCCTTGGCCGACCAGGGCGGCGTTGTCGAGTTCCGGGGCCAGGTCCACGGGCCCCAGCACCCCGGCCACCGAGAAGTACGTGTCACCGATGAGCACCAGAGTGTCCGGGGTGATCCGGGTGACGCCGAGCCGTGCGGCCGCGGAGGCGCCCAGCACGACCACCGGGTGGTCCGCGGTGGCGGGGTTCAGCCACGTGCCGGAGGCGACGCCGGCGCGGACGGTCTCCAGCAGGCCCAGGTCGGCGCCGTACACGCCGATCCCGCCGGACTCGGCGCTGGGGACGAGGTCGCTGCGGTACACGTTGGCCCCGTCGACGAACTCCACCTGCGACGTGTGCTCCACCTCGGGCATGCGGTCGATCCGGCCGCGCGCCTCCCCGGGGAGGCGCGCGGCCCCGCCGAACAGGGAGTCCCCGGGGGAGACCGTGACCAGGTTGGTGCCCAGGCGGGCGATCCGGGCCTCCAGCTCGGCCTGCCCGGAGGCGGAGATCCCCACCATCGCGACCATCGCGGCGATCCCGATCGCGATGCCCAGCGCGGACAGCACCACGCGGGCGGGGCGGGCGCGCAGGCCGCTCCCCCCGGCCCTGAGGCGGTCCGCCACGGAGAGCGGAGCGGGTCGGGGATGCGCGCGTCGGCGCCGCCACCGCGTCGTCGGCCGGCTCACCGCGCCACCTCCCCTGTGCCGGCGGCGGGCCTCACGACCGCGACCGGCACAGGGGCCGGACCCCCGCCCCCCGCCGTCCCCGCCGCGGGCGGGCCGGAGTCGGACACGATCCGGCCGTCCCGCATCTCCACCCGCCGCGGCAGTCCGTCGGCCAGCTCCCGGTCGTGCGTGATCACGACCACCGTGACACCGCTCCGGTGCAGTTCGTCCAGGACCTCCAGCACGGCCGCCCCCGACACCGTGTCCAGGGCCCCCGTCGGCTCGTCGGCGAGCAGGAGATCGGGGGCGCCGACGACGGCGCGCGCGATCGCCACCCGCTGCTTCTGCCCGCCGGACAGCTCGTGGGGCCGGTGGCCCGCCCGATCGGCCAGGCCGACCCGCTCCAGGGCCTCGGCCGCACGGGCCCTGCGCACGCGCAGCGGGACCCCCGAGTAGAGGAGGCCCTCCGCCACGTTGTCCAGCGCGCGCACGTTGGGGGCCAGGTGGAACTGCTGGAACACGAACCCGATCGAGCGGGCGCGCAGGGCGGACAGCTGGTCGTCCCCCAGGGAGCCGACGTCGTGCCCGAACACGCGCACCGCCCCCTCGGTGGGGGCGTCCAGGGTGCCGACCAGGTTGAGCATGGTCGACTTGCCCGATCCGGACGGCCCGACGATCGCCGCCATCTCCCCGAGCTCCACGCGCAGGTCCACCCCGTCCAGGGCGCGCACCCCGCCGGGGTAGTGGCGGCTGACGCCGCTGAACTCGACGGCCGGGGCGTCGTCGGCCCCCGCGACGGACGGTTCGGCGTTCCCGCGCACCCGCGCGTCCAGGTCCCCGCGCGCATCCCCGGCGGCGGCGACCCGTGCGAACGGTCCGAGGCCACGGCGGGTGCCGGCGCGTGCCGTGCCGCTCATCCGGGCACCACGACCTCGGTGCCCTCGCCGATCCCGTCCCCGGTGACCTCCACGAGCCCGTCCACGAACCACCCGGCCTCCACCGGAACATCGCGCACGGCGCCGTCGTCGCCCACCACGGACAGCCCGTACCCTCCGCCGGCGAGCGCCATGAGCGCGCCCACCGGGGCGGCGAGGACGTCCTCGCGGGACTCGCCGCGCACCTCCACCTCGACGGGGGCCTGGTCCAGGAAGTCCACTCCGTCCCTGGCCAGCTCGATCAGGACCTCCACCGTGGGCTCGGCCTCCTCGCCCGGCGCCTCCTCGTCGGAGCCGGTCTCCGCGACGGTCCCCACCGAGACGATCTCGCCCTCCGCGGACTCCCCGCCGGGCAGACGCACGGTGACACCGTCCTCCTCGGCCACCAGGTCGCGGTCGTCCACGTCCAGGTCGATCCGGACGACCTCCTGCGTCGAGCTGGTGCCGAGCAGCGCCGTGGCGGGCGCGACGCTCCCGCCGACCACCGCGTCGTGGCCGGTCACGCGCACCGGACCGGACACGTACCAGATCCGGGCCGGGTCCACGGTGCCGGTCACCTCCACCCCCTCGTCGCGCTGCCAGCGCTCGACCGCCTCCACCGTGAGCCAGGTGTACTCGCCGTCCACGGTGAATCCGCCGTACCCCAGCTCGGCGAGGGCCTGCTCGAACTGGCGCACGTCCTCGCCCCGGCTCCCCGACTCCAGAAGCCGGTACGCGGGCTTGTCCCCGTGCAGCAGCAGCGTCGGAACCCCGTCCACCTCCCAGGCCCGGTCGCCCGCGGCCAGCTCGGCCCCCACCCCGGGGAGCCAGGTGAGCACGCCCCCGGAGCGGGCGAAGAACGAGCCGCCCCCCGCGTAGCCGAGTGTGCCGTCCAGCTCCTCCTCACGGTGCAGGGTCGTGCGCTCCACCGTGGCCGTGGCCGTGGCGTCCGGCCGGGGAAGCTCCTCCCCCGTGGGGGAGGGCGGCACGCCCCACACGGCCAGGGCCGCGGCGACGCACAGGGCCAGGAGGGCCACCAGCGCTGCGGCCGGCCGGCCCGGGCGCCGCCACCGGCGCGGGGGCGGCGGTACGTCCTCTCGCCCGTCCTCGGGGACGAGCACGGTGTCGGCGCTCACGAACCGTCCCCGGACTCCGCGCCGGACCCGTCCAGCTGGATGCTTCCCCCGGTGCATGCCGCCACGGCCTCCATGTTCTCGTCGTCGCGCACCTCCGGAAGGGTCAGGCCCTCGCCCGGCTCGGGGTCGGGGACGTCCAGGCCCTGCTCCCGCAGGCACTCCGCCAGCTCCAGGGAGTCCTCGAACGCCTCCTGTTCGGTCGGCGCGTTCTCGTCCACGGGAAGGAGTTCCTCGCACTCCTCCAACGCGGCCGTCATCTCGTTGTCATCGGGGCCGAAGGCGGGCATCGCGGGCATGTTGCCGCCCTGGGGGTCCGGGACGTCCACGCCGTTGTCGCGCATGCAGGCGGCGAAGTCGAGCATCGCCTCCTCCGTGCTCGGCTCACCGCCCGCCTCGGCGTCGGCCGTGTCGGACCCGCCGCCACCGAGGAGACCGCATCCGGTGCTGAGCAGGGCGGTCAGTACCGCCCCCAGGGCGGGGAGGGCCAGTGCGCGCATGTGTCGTTCGCTCCTTCTCTGCGGTGCCGGGAGTGCCCGGCACGGCGTCGTGGTCGGGACACATGCCACAGCGGCGGCGGTTAGCCGGTGGTTAGGGGGCGGGCCCGGCCCGGGGCCCCGGGCCGGGCGTAACCCCGGCCTAACCCGCGGGGTGATACTGCTGTTCCGCGCTTTGTCGACAGGTCGACCGGAGGGGGAGGGGCACATGCGGGTTCTGGTGGTGGAGGACGAGCCGGCGCTGGCGGCGACCGTCGCGGAGGGCCTGCGCGGGGAGGGCATGGCCGTGGATGTCTGCCACGACGGGGACACGGGGCTGGAGATGGCCACCGTGCACGGCTACGACGTGATCGTGCTCGACCGCGACCTGCCCGTGCTCCACGGCGACCAGGTCTGCCGACTGCTGGCGGAGGACGCCGGGGTCGAGGCGCGCGTGCTCATGCTCACGGCCGCCGGCGGGCTGGACGACCGGGTCGAGGGGCTCGAACTCGGCGCGGACGACTACCTCGCCAAGCCCTTCGCGTACGTGGAGCTGCGGGCCCGCGTCCGGGCGCTGGGGCGCCGGGCCCGTCCTGCGGCCCGCCCCAGGCTGAGCCGGGCCGGCCTCGTGGTGGACACCAACCGGCGGACCGCGTTCCGCGACGGCCGGGAGCTGGCGCTCTCGCCCAAGGAGCTGGGCGTCCTGGAGGAGCTGCTGCGCGCCGACGGGGCTCCGGTGACCGCGACGCACCTCATCGAGAAGGTGTGGGACGCCCACCTGGACCCGTTCAGCGGGGTGCTCAAGGTGGTGGTGCACGGACTGCGCCGCAAGCTCGGCGCCCCGGCGGTCATCGTGACCGTCCCCGGCCACGGCTACCGGATCTGACGTGGCGACGGGGAAGAGGGCCCGGAGGCAGGTGCTGTCCCGCCTCGTGCTGCCCTCCGGCCTCACGCTGCGCACCAGGCTCGCCCTCGTGTACACGGGGGTCTTTCTCCTCGGCGGCGCCGTGCTGCTGGTGGTGAACTACGGCCTCGTCGCCACCAGTCTGGAGCACCGGAGCCTCGACCTCACGGCGACGATCGAGGGGGCCGCGGCCGACACGGCCCCCCCGGCCGGCGAGGAGGCCGGACCGTTCACCCCCGTCGAACCGGCCGAACCCGCGGGCGCGGCGCGGCCCTCGGAGGCGATGCCCGTGGCCGAGACGGTGCTCCTGGACGTGGTGGCCGACTACCGGTCCGCCGTGCTCTCGGACATGGTGCTGAACTCCGTGCTGGTCCTGGCGGGCGTCACCGCGCTCGCCGCCCTGGCCGGGTGGCTGATCGCGGGCCGCCCGATGCGGCGCCTGCACCGGGTCACCGAGACCGCGCGGACCCTCTCCGAGCGCGACCTGCACAGCAGGCTGGCGCTCACCGGGCCGGACGACGAGTTCCGGGAGCTCGGCGACACCTTCGACGGCATGCTCGCCCGCCTGGAGGGGGCGTTCGAGAGCCAGAGGCGGTTCGTCGCCAACGCTTCGCACGAGCTCCGCACGCCCCTGGCCGTCCAGCGGGCCGCCCTTGAAGTCCCCCTGGCCCAGGACCGCGTGCCCGACGACCTGCGCCCCGCGTTCACCCGCGTGCTCGACTCGGTCGGCCGCAGCGAGGACCTGATCACGGGACTGCTCCTGCTGGCCCGGTCCGACCGGGGCCTGACCCGCACCGAGACGGTGGATCTGGCGGAGACGGCGCGCGAGGCGGCCGGCCTCCAGGAGGAGGCGGCCGGGGCGGCCGGGGTCGAACTGCACGTGGACACCGAGCCCGCCGAGGTCGCGGGCGACCCGGTCCTGCTGGCACACCTGGTCCGCAACCTGGTGGACAACGCCGTCCGGTACAACGCCCCGGGCGGGTGGGTGCGGGTACGGGTGCGCACGGCGGCCGGGCGCACGGTGCTGAAGGTGACGAACACCGGCCCGGAGGTGGGAAGCGCCGACGTCCTGTTCGAGCCGTTCCACCGGGGGGACGCGGCGAGGCTGCACGCGGAGCGCTCGGGCAGCGGTCTCGGGTTGTCCGTCGTCCGGTCGATCGCCTCGGCGCACGGGGCGACGGCGACGGCACGGCCGCGTCCTGGCGGGGGGCTCGTGGCCACGGTCGGCTTCCCCGGCGGGTAGGCGTGCCCGGTCCGGCGGAGCCCCGGTCGGCCCGGGGCGGAACGCGCCCGCCCGAGGGGCACGCCCGGATCCGCCGGGGCGCTCCCCGCCGGGGCGCTCCCCGCCGGGGCGCGGCTCAGGAGGCCGGTTCGGGCTCCCGCTCGGGCGCGCTGCTCTGGGGGACGGTGAGCAGCCTGATCCCGTACGCCCCCAGCACGGCTCCCGCCGCGGCGACCACGCCGCCGACCCAGCCGCCCCCGTACGTCTCGCCCATGAAGCCCACTCCCACCACGGTCGCGGCGAGCGGGTTGGTGAAGGTGGTGATCCCCAGGGGGGCTCCCAGGTCCATGCCCTGGTAGGCGGCCTGCGCCAGGAACAGCCCCAGCACGGCGATCACCGGTGTGGCCAGCGCGGAGGAGTGCAGCAGACCCGCGGCGCCGACCTCCCCGATGACGGCGACGGCGGTCTTGACCGTGGCCGAGGAGACCCCGAAGGCCACGCCCGCGGCGCCCGCCAGGAGGTAGCTGCGCCAGGCGGTGGACCGGACGCGCCCGGCCAGCCACGCGGTGGCCAGCAGCAGGACCGTGGTGCCCAGGCCGACCACCGCGGAACCGGTGTCGTCGAGGACCCCGCCCTGCCCGCCCGTCACCGTCACCGAGAGCAGGGCGGCCAGCGCCACCACGGTGAACGCCGCCCCGCGCCACTCCTCACGGGTGACCCGCCGCCCGCCCAGCCGGGCCGACCACGGGATGCCGAACACCAGGACCAGCACGCCGAGCGGTTGCACCACGCTCAGCGGGGCGTGGCTCACCGCCGCCACCTGGAATCCCGCGCGGCCCCCGTTGAACAGCAGCGACACCCACCACAGCGGGTGCCGCAGCAGCGCCTTCAGCTGCCGGCCGCCGGTGAGCGGCTCCGTCACCCGTACGGCGAGCCTCCGCTGGGCCACCGCGGCGGCCGTGTAGGCCGAGCACGACAGCACCGCGAACATGATTCCCAAGCCCGTCCCGAACACCATGACTGCCATGATCGCGCCCTCCGGGGGCGGTCGCGCCGCGGGGGAGCGGACGGACGGCGGGAACCTCCCCGGGGGGCCGGCCGGAACCGGGGCCCGTCCGGGCGGGCGCCGCCGCCCGAAGCCGCTTCCGGGGAGGTCCCGGGGCCGCCGGGCCCGGAGGACGGCACCGGAACCGGGTCCCGGAGCACCGTGGCCGAGGCCACAAGCGGCCACGTGCGCGCCCTACCCGCGCTCGGCGACGGCGCCCCGGTACAGGGCGGAGACCACGCCCTCGATGTCCGGTTCGCGCAGCGTCAGGTCGACGACCTCGTGGCGCCCGGCGACCCGGGAGATCACCGCGGCCGGGTTGCCGGACAGCTCCAGCCACTGCCGGGGGCCGTCCACGCGCACGCACGCGCCGCCCTCCACCTCGATGGGCGGGGCGGGAGCGGCGAGGTCGACGACCAGGACGCGCGGCGTGGGCACGCTCGCGCGCAGGCCCTCCAGGTCGCCGTCGTACGCGAGGCGCCCCTTGTCGATGACGACGACCCGCCTGCACAGCCGCTCGACGTCGCCGAGGTCGTGGGTGGTCAGCAGGATCGTCGTGCCCTCCTCCGCGTTGAGCCGGAGGAGGAACTCGCGGATGGTCGACTTGCTGACCACGTCCAGTCCGATGGTCGGCTCGTCCAGGACCAGCAGGTCGGGGCCGTGCAGCAGCGCGGCGGTGAGGTCGCCGCGCATCCGCTGGCCCAGGCTCAGCTGCCGCACCGGAGTGGCCAGGAACGGGCCCAGCTCCAGGAGTTCGGTGAGCTCGGCCAGGCGGCGGGCGTGGTCGGCGGCCGGGACCCGGTACATGTGCCGGACCAGCTCCAGGCTGTCCTTCAGCGGCAGGTCCCACCACAGGGTGGTGCGCTGGCCGAACACCACGCCGATCCGCGAGGCCAGGCGGGTGCGCTCGCGGGAGGGCTCCAGCCCGTTCACGCGCAGGTACCCGGCGCTGGGTGTGAGGATGCCGGTCAGCATCTTCATCGTGCTGCTCTTCCCCGCCCCGTTCGGCCCGAGGTAGCCGACGATCTCGCCCGGCCGGACGGTGAAGGTCACGTCGGCGACCGCGCTGACGGTGCGGCGCCTCCGCCGCAGGAACGGGCCCTCGGAGAGGACGAAGTCGCGGCCCAGGCCGACGGCCTCGATGACGGGGCCGTCACCGCCGGTGTTCGGTTCGGACGTGGTCATCATCAGCTCCCGGTGGATCGGTAGTGGCGGAGGCCGAACCTCCAGCAGGCGGCGGCGACCGCGCACAGGGCGACGGCGACGAAGGGGGTGGCGAAGCGCAGGGATTCCGGCAGTCCGGTCGGGTCCGGCCGGTCGAGGAGGTAGAGGGCGGGCTGCCAGGTGACGAAGGCCAGCGGCAGGACGAAGGTCGCGGCGCGCACGACGTTCTTCGGGTAGATCGCCATCGGGTACTCGGTGAGGGCCTGCCCGCCGTAGGTGATCGAGTTGGCGGCCTCCCGCGCGTCGGCGACGAAGAACTGGAGGCAGGCCCCGATGATCCAGACCGCGCAGCAGATCGCGGTCGCCGACACCAGCAGCACCGGCAGCATCAGCACCTTGCCGACGCTCCAGTCGATGTCGCACGCGGCCAGGGCCACCACGGTGACCGCCGAACCGGGGACGATCCGGCCCAGGCGGCGGGGCGCGAAGCGGTCCGTCGCCATCTGGACCAGCGGCGGGACCGGGCGCACCAGCATGACGTCGAGGGAACCGGTCCTGATGTGCCGTCCCAGGACCTCCACCATGCCCATCACCATGTCGGCGCAGGCGAACGCGGTCGTGGCCATCCCGGCGATGAGCAGGCCCTCGGCCATCCCGAACCCGGAGACCTCCCCGGCATGGCCGAACACGACGAAGACGGCCCCCATCTCGGCGAAGGCGCCCAGGGCGGTCGACAGGGTCATCATGGCCAGGGACGCCGGGTACTGCGCCAGGGCGCGGCACCAGGTCCATGCGAGCAGCACGTAGGCCCGGACCGGCCAGAGCACGGACTCGCGGGTGCGGGCGAGGAGGTCAGCCACCCTGGACCACCACCTTCCGCGTGGCGTGGGAGGTGACCCGGGCGCCGAGGGCGAGGAGGGCGGCCGCCCACGCGGCCTGGAGGGCCAGGCCGCCGAGGGGGCTCCCGCCGGGCAGGGACTCCTTGCCCAGGAAGACCTCGGCGGGGATCTGGGCGATGGAGGCCCACGGGAGCACGCGCAGCACGTCGGCGACCGCCGGGGGGAAGAGGGGGAGCGGGATCAGCATCCCGGCCGCCACCGGGCCGAGCAGCCCGGCCACCGCCCAGATCCCGGTGGAGTCCATCAGCCAGAACCCGGCCAGCTCGTACAGGTAGCGCAGCGCGAACGACACGAGCGCGGCCAGGACGAAGGAGACCAGGGCGATCGCCCAGCGGCCCGGTTCGGAGGGGACGACCAGGTCGAACAGGACGAGGCCGACCGCGAACGTGGGCACTCCGCGGAAGACGAGGTTGAACGTGGCCCGACCCATGTCGTCGGCCAGCCACCAGCCCATCATCGAGACGGGGCGGAGCATGTCGGTGGCGACCGCCCCGCTGCGGACGCGTTCGCCGAGTTCCAGGGGCGGCCCCATGATGGCGACCATGCCGATGAGGGCCTGGCCGACGAACACCTGGGTGACGGCGTCGCCCGCGTCGTAGCCGTTGATCTCGGGCCGCACCGAGAAGAGGGCGAGCATGACGGCCGCGTTGATCGCGCCGAAGACGGCGTTGGTGAGGATCCCGGCGATCGTGGCGACGCGGTAGGTGGAGTAGCGGTGCAGGCCGAGGGCGTACACCGCGAGGTAGACGCGCATGGGCGCGGGCTCCCGGAGGTCGAGACGTGCAGGTGGTGACCGGTCCCGACACCGGGGCGGAGCCCCGGCGGAGACGCGGTGTCCGGCACGTCCCTGACGCCGTGGGGCTCAGGTCCGGGTCGCCGCGAGGGACCGACGCTAGCACAGCCCGGGCCGGCGCAGAGGGGGATCCGCGGACCGGAACCGGCCGAGCGGGCGCCGGGGGAGGACGCCCCTCCGGCCGGGGCGACGGGGATCGGTGGGTCGTCCCCGGTGGAGGCCGGTCCGGGCCGGCGACGTTGCGGCGGCCGGCGAAACGTCGGGCGCCTAGATTCTCCCGATGTGAACACCGAACAGCACACGGGACCGGCGCGGGCCGCCGCGCCGCCGCCCCTCGAACACCGGACCATCCGGCCGCGCATCCTCTACTTCGGCACGCCGGTGGTCCTGATCTCCACCGCCAACGACGACGGCACGCCCAACCTCGCGCCGATCTCCTCGGTCTGGGCCCTGGGACACCTGCTGGTGCTGGGGCTCGGCGCCACGGGACAGACCGCGCGCAACCTGGCGGAGCGCCCCGGGTTCGCGGCCTGCTTCCCGGCGGCCGAGGACTGGTCGCGCGTCGAGCGCCTGGCCCCGCTGACCGGGCGCGACCCCGTGCCCCCGGGCAAGCCGCCCGGCTGCCGCTTCGAGGCGGACAAGTTCGCCGCCGCCGGCCTGACCCCGCAGGAGTCCGAGCTGGTCGCCCCGCCCCGCGTGGCGGAGTGCCCGCTCCAGCTGGAGGCCCGGGTGGTACGGGCCGACGCCGACGCCTCGGGGGACCTCGTGGTGGTCCAGGCCGACGTGCTGCGCGTGCACGCGGACACCCGCGTGGTGGTGCCGGGCACCGACCACGTCGACCCGTCCCGCTGGAACCCGCTGATCTACAACTTCCGCCACTACTTCGGGCTCGGGCGGCAGCACGGCCACTCGCACCGCTCCGAGACCCCGGCCCCCTGACACGGGGTGTCACGGACGGGGGCGGGGCGCCGGTGCCTCCCCGGTCACCGGCGGCCGCGCCGCCCCCGCCGCTCAGCCCGACCCGCCCCCTCTCCCCCGGGAGGGGGCTCCGGGTCAGGCGAGTCCGCGCCCTCCGGAACGGCCCGACACCGACATGCGGACCACCGTCGGCAGGCGTTCGAGTTCGAGGGACTCCCTCAGGGAGGCGACGGGCCCGTCCCGGCAGGTGCGCCACACGTCGGCGGGGTCCGCGTCCTCGGTCAGCACCAGGTCCAGCCACAGGCGGGGCTCGCGGGAGGACTCGGTGAAGTGCGCCCGGCCGCGCCGCACCCGGGGGTCCGCGCAGGCCTCGGCGACCACGGCGTCCCCGGCGGCGGACGCGGGGACGCCGGTCCGCCCCGACGCCGTGTCCTCACCCACCCGCAGCCGTCCGGCACGGTTCGAGCGCCCCTGTACGAGCAGCCACCGCACCGCCGACACCGTCACGACCAGGGCGACGGCGGCGACGACGTACGGTGTCCACGGCCAGGCCAGGGCCGTTTCCAGCGGTCCGCCCCCGACCGGCGCGGCGGCGGTGGCGCCGCCGAGGAGGCCCCCTCCGGCGGCGAGGCCCGCTGCCCCGCACAGCACCAGGGGCAGCCCCGTGAGCACCAGACCGAGCCTGTTGCCGCGCGCGGTCCTCCGGGCCCCCTTGTGCGGGAACCCCCGGATCGTGGACGCGGTCGGCCCGGGGGAGGGTCCGTCCTGCTCCGCGACCCCTCCCGGCGGGACCTCCCGCAGGGCGCCGTTCTCCTCCATGGTCACGCCTCCTCCCTGAGCCGGACGACGACCCGCGGGGCACGGAGCGGTCGGAGGTCCTCCACCCTCCGGCGCACCACCGCCTCCACCCGCTCGCCGAGCCAGCCCGCCTCGCGTATGTGCGTCCGGACCTCGATCCGCACGGTGCGGCTCCCGCCCCGGACCCGGACCGAGCCGACGCCGTCGACCCCGCGGGCCTCGACGGCGAGGATGTCGCGCAGGCCCCTGCGGGTCAGGCCCGCCACCGTGTCCCGGTCGTCGGTCCGCAGGGCCAGGTGGCCGCCGGTCCCCGGCAGGAGCGCGGTCAGCACCAGCGTCAGGCCGACGGCGGCGGCCACGGCCGAGAGCACCATGGCCTCGGGCGCCTCCCAGGGCGTGGACGACACGCGGGAGAGGCTTCCGTCGATCCCCGTGAGCGGCGACGGCGCCCCGTCCGCACCCGCGGTGGTCACCGCGACCGCCAGCCCGCCGACGACGGCCACCGAGACCGCCGCGACGGCGGCGGGCAGCGACCGCTGCGGCCGGAAGACCCGCACGGCGGTACGCCGCGCGGTCCGGACCCCGGCGGGGGAGGGGCCCGCGGGTGTCCTCTGCTTCTGTGACGCCTCCTGGAGGGAAGTCATGTCCGCGTCCTTCGTGTCAGGGATCAGCGCACCCGCGGGGCGGGCACGAGTTCGACGATCTCGATGTCGGCGCTGTGGACGGTGAGGCCGGTGAGCGCCTCCACCGTCGCGGTGACGTGCGCCCGGACCTCCTCCGCCGTCCGCGCGAGGGGTGACGGGTAGGCGACGGCGATCTCCAGGCGCAGCGCGACGCGGGAACCCCCGCGCCGTACCCCGGCCCGTGCCGGTCCGCGCCCCGCCAGCCCCCCGAGCCGTTCGGCGAGGGGGCGGACACGGGGGTGCTCGGCCGCGGCCGTGAGCGCCACGCGCTCCACCACCCGGTCGGCGACGGTCGTGGCACCCCGCTCCTCCGGCGGGGCCGTGGAGGGCCCCGCGGGCGCTCCCCCGCGGAGGGGGGAGCGCGCCGCCTGCGCCCGCCGGCCCGGCGCCCCGGCGGGGATCACCGGCGGTCACCTCGTTCGCGCCGGGTGAACAGTTCGGCGAGGTCCACCTCGCCCGCGTACGCCCGTCCGGCCAGGAAGCCGGCCGTCCCGAGTACGAGGACGAGGAGGAAGGCCCCGAAGCCGCCGAAGGCGGCGGCGAGACCGAGGACCGCTCCGAAGGCGAGTCCGACGATCGGCCACATGGGTCCCGCTCCTCCTCTCGTCCCTGCGGCCGGCCCCCGGTCCGGGGACCGGCCGGTTCTCATCGGACCCTCGGCTCTGCGGCGGGCTGCTCCTCGCCCTCGTCGGGGAGGTGGATGTCGTCGACGGCCACGTTGACCTCGGTGACCTCCAGGCCCGTCATGCGCTCCACGGCGGTGATGACGTTGCGCCGTACCGCGCCCGCGAGGTCGGGGATGGAGACCCCGTACTCGACGACCAGGTTGATGTCGACGGCCGCCTGGCGCTCGCCCACCTCGACGGCCACGCCGCGCGCGGCGGTGTTCGTGGAGGTCGAACCGGGGATGCGCTCACGGACGGCGTCGAAGGCGCGGGCGGCCCCGCCGCCCATCTGGTGCACGCCCCGGACCTCGCGGGCGGCCATGCCGGAGATCTTGGCGACCACGTGGTCGGCGATCGACGTGCGTCCGTTGCCGGAGCCCGCCTCCCGGTCGCGGTCGGTGCGGGCGGGGGCCGAGGCGTCCCGCAGCGGGGCGGGGGCGAGACCGCCGCCGGCCACCGCCTCGTCACCGCGGTTCCCGTCGTTCTGAGCGCTCTTCGCGGTCATGGGCCGTTCTCCTTCGTCGGTGGGATGCGTCTTGCGTTGTCGCTTCGTCACAGGGGAGGACACGGGGAACGGGCCCGGGCTCACGCCCTCTCTTGTGTGACCTGCATCACTATCAGGATAGGAGCATCGGGGCGGTGCTGTGCGTGTTCGATCGAAAACCTAGGGTAGTTTCGCTGTGCGCGTGTACTGGGAGGGGTGGCCTTACCACCGATGCACAGGGAAACCGCACTGCCGGAGAGCGTGCTCGTGGAGCGCGCCCAGGACGGGGACGACCGGGCCTTCGAGATCCTCGTCCGCAGGCACCAGGACACCGTCTACCGGATCGCCCTCCGCGTGGTGGGCGACCCCGGCGACGCCCGCGACGCCGCCCAGGAGGCCCTGGTCACGGCCTGGCGCAAGCTCCCCGAGCTCACCGACCCCCAGAGCTTTCCCGCCTGGCTCCACCGGATCGTGGGCCGGCGCGCGCTGAACGTCCTGAGGGCCAGGAGGCCGGAGGCGCCCGTCGAGGACGACGAGGGGTTCGCCGCCCCCGGTCCCGGGCCGGTGGGGGAGGCGATCGCGGGCGACCTCCGGGAGGCGCTGTTCAACGCGCTCTCGGGGCTCCCGCCCCCGCAGAGGACCTGCTGGGTCCTGCGCGAGATGGAAGGATTGGGTTATGAAGAGATAGCGGCGATCGTCGACACGACCCCGACCGCCGTGCGTGGACGCATTCACCGCGCGCGTACCCATCTCGTGGAGGCGCTTGAGCCATGGCGGTAGACCCGTCCGACGACCACGACCGGCTCCCCTGCGGGAATTCGGTGGACGCCCTCCTGCGACACCTGACGTCCGGGGAGCCCACACCGCACGAGTCCGCCTGCGAGTACTGCCGGGAGCAGGCGGAGGAGCTGCGCCCCCTCGTCTCGGCGGTCCGGCGGACCGGTGACCAGGAGGTCAGTGCGCCCCCCGGCCTGCTGGCGGACGTGATGCGCGCCGTGCGCGCGGAGAGGCGCACCGGCGGCACCGTCGTCCTCTCGGGCCCCGGGCCCGGGGGCACCGAGGTCCGGGAGACCGCCGTGGCCGCCATGCTGCGCGCCTCCGTCGAGTCCGTCCCCGGCGTGGTCGTGGGCCGCTGCCGGGTCGAGCAGACGCCGGAGGGGCTCGTCGTCCTGGCCACGGCGCGGGTGGCCCTCGGCCTGCCGATCGTCGAGGCCGCCGAGGAGGCGCGGCGCGCCATGCGATCCCTGGTGGAGGACCGGCTGGGGCTGCGCGCGGCCCGCGTGGACATCGACGTCGTCGACCTCGACGACCCCGCGGGGTAGCCCCGCCCGGCAGACCGCCGGTGTGCCTCCGCACCGACCCGCCGCGTTCCCCGGGCCGCCCCTCCCCCGGCCTTCCGGCGGGCTCCGCACCCGCCCCTCCCCGGCCTTCCGGCGGGCTCCGCACCCGCCCCTCCCCGGCCTTCCGGCGGGCTCCGCACCGCGCCTCCTGGCCGTCCGGCGGCCCGGTCCGGCCGATCGGGGGATGCCCGGCCGCGTCCCCGCGCGCCACCCTTGGCCGGAGGGTACGCCGAGGAGAGGACGCACGAGATGGACGCCACAGCGGTGCCGTCGGCGCGAGGGGAGCGCCGACTCGCCCCCGACCTGGCGCGGGGGTTCATGCTGCTGCTCATCGCCATGGCCTACGCCGGGGTGTACGCGGGGGCGGGCTTCGGCACGGACGCCTCCGGGGCGGCTCCGCTCGACAGGGGCGCGGCCTTCGCGACCACGCTGCTGCTGGACAACCGGGCGTTCCCGATGTTCGCGATCCTGTTCGGCTACGGACTGGCGTGGACGGTCGCCCGCCAGTCCGCGCGAGGCGCGCCCGAGGCCGAGGTCCGCCGCCTGCTCCGCAGGCGCGGGCTCTTCCTCCTGCTGTTCGGCTTCGTGCACGCGCTGCTGGTGTTCCCCGGCGAGATCCTCGCCTCCTACGGCGTCGCCGCCCTGGTCACCGGGTGGCTGCTGCTGCGTTCCACCCGGGCCGTGACGCGCGCGGCCGTGGCGTTCGCCGCGCTCTACGCGGTGACCGTCCCCCTGGCGATGGTCGGGATGAGCCTGGGCACCGCCGGCGCCGAGGGCGGCGAGGTGTACGCCGTCGCGGGGTACCTCACCGCCGGGGACTGGGCGGCCCGCCTGATCGGGCTCCCGTTCGGACCGGTGTTCGTCGCGATCGCCTACCCGCTGTTCCTGCTGGTGGTGCTCGGCTACCGGGCGGGCCGCGCGGGGCTGCTGGACGACCCGGAGGCGCACAGGGGGCTGCTGGCGCGTGTCGCGGCGGCCGGTGTGGCCGTGTCCGTCGCTGGAGCCCTGCCCTCCGCACTCACGGCGGTGGGCGCACTGGAGCCGGGAGCGGTCGCGCAGGGCCTGATGATGGCGCTCCAGGTGCTGACCGGTGTCTTCGGAGGGGCCGGGTACGCGGCCCTGTTCACGCTGTGGGCGATCCGCCTGGACCGCGGCCGGGGGGCGCTGACCCGCACCGTCGCGGCGGTGGGAGAGCGCTCCCTGACCTTCTACATCCTCAACTCGGTGCTGGTCGCGGCCGTGCTCCACCCCGACCTCGCGGGGATGGGGCCGAGGGTGGGAGGTTTCGGCGCGCTGGTCGTCGCGGCCCTGGTCTGGCTGGTCGGCCTCGGCCTGGCCGCGTGGCTCGCCGGGTCGGCGCGTCCCGGACCCCTGGACGCGCTCATGCGCCGTCTCGTGCACGGAGGCCGGCGCCGCGCAGGGCCGCACGCGGGCTGAGCCCGCAGGCCACGCCCACCTCGTACGGCGTCCTCGCACGGCGGGGCCCGGGCCGCCCCGCGGGCGCGGCGGCCCCCGGGCCTTCCCGGGACCCGGGCGCGCCGTCGGCCGGGGCCGCGTCCGGCCCGGCCCCGTCGTCCGGGCCGGGCACGAGCGCGAGCATGATCAGGGAGAGCCCGACGGCGCTGATCAGCGCCAGCGCGAGCATCATCCCGGGGGACCGCCAGACCGCGTCGACCCCTCCGGGGCCGGTCCCCGGGACTCCGAGGCCGACTCCGGCCCCGATCGACGTCAGGCCCTGGACGGGGAAGCCCGCCAGGCCGCCGGCGATCTCGGCGGCGGCCAGGACCGTCACGGCACCGGCGGCGGCCCTGACGGCGAACAGGGGGCCGCGGCGGAGGACGCGCGGTCGGGATTGCGCCCCCCGGCGCGCCCCGGGGGAGGCGTTGCGGGCTCCGGCAGCGGTTCCGGTCGGCTCGATGTCGGTCACGTAGCGCACCTCGTGGATCGTCGCGTGCGAGTGGTCGCACCTCGCTTGCACTCCACCCCGTGGAACGGTGACGAACGTCCGGGTCATCGCAGGTGGAGTGCGGTTTCGCTCACACCCTCCAGGTGTTCCCGGAGCGATGCCGCGCGGGTGCGCCGGCCCGGCGCACCCGCGCGGACCGGACCCGCGGCGGCCCCTCCGGTGCGGGGGCCGCCGCGGGCGGGGACGGCAGCGGCCGGTCGGACCGCGGGCGGCGACTCCGCTCCGTGACGGACGTCACTCCGAGTCGTTACCTCGTCGTCACGGAGTGACGAACGGGCGCAACGTCCGCCGGGCACCTTCGGGTCCATGGACGTCTCCGATGGTGACCACGGGAACAACGACCACCGCCACGGCTTCCTCGGCCGCGAGGCACTCGACCTGGGCGCACTGCTCCTCGCGGCGGGGGCGTCGCACGTCGTGGTGCTCTCCCTCGGACACAGCGACGGAGGTGTCCGCACGCTGATCGGCGTGGGGGTGCTCCTCCTCGCGGTCTCCGCGCTGCACCGCTGGCACCGGCACCGAGCCGCGCACGCGCCCCGGCGTCGCGGACCGCGCGCGGACGCGGCCGGGAGCGGGGCGGGGGACGCGGCGGGGACCGCGCCGTACGCCGCGCACGACCCGGCCGACGACCGGTTGTGGGGGGTGAGGGTGACCGTCGCCGACGTGCCCGGCGGCCTGGCGGCGCTCACCGCCCGGTTCGCGGCCCTGGGGGTCGACATCCGGCTGATGCAGGTGCACCCCGCCGGGACCGACGCCGTGGACGAGTTCTTCGTCAGCGCCCCCGCGCACGTGGGGGAGGAGGCGCTGCACACCGCCGTGCGCGAGGCGGGCGGCCGGGACGCGCTCGTACGGCCCGCCGACGTCCACGAACTCAGCGACACCACCAGCCGCACCCTCGCCCTGGTCAGCGCGCTGATCGCCGGGGCGGCCACCCTGGAGCGCTCCCTGCTCGCGCTCACGGCGGCCCACGAGGTGGAGCACGCCGACAGCCCTCCCGCCGGGTTGGGGAGGGAGGACCTCTCGGGCGCCTCCATGACCCTGCCCGCACCGGACGGGGGCGTGCTCACCGTCCGCCGGAACGGGGTGCCGTTCACCGCCGTGGAGTTCGCCCGGTGCCGCGCGCTGGTCCAGGTGGCCTCCTCCCTGCACGCCCGGACGCGCCGGGGCTGAGCCCGCACGGGGCGCGGCGGGGGGTGCGGGGGACCGTGCCGCGGCCCGGGAGGCGGGGCCGCGGCCGGCGTCCCCGGGGCCGGGACGGGGGCCGGAAAAACGGAGCACGCGCGTGACGTGCCACGACGCGCGGGAGCCGTCCACAGGTACGTGGAATCGGGGAGAGCCGGCGTTTTCGTGGGTACAGGTGACGTATGGCAACTCCCCCCTCACTCCTCACGCTCCCCCCGCCCGCCCGGACACGGTCCGTCCGCTCGATGGTCGCGGTCCTGGCCGCGGCGTGCGCCCTCCTCCTGGGCGCCGCCGTGCTCGCGCCCCCGGCGTCCGCCTCCGCCGCCCCCGGCCCCGCCGCCTCCGGACCGGAGCTGCGCCAGGGCAGCACGGGACCGGAGGTGACCGCCCTCCAGGAGCGGCTCACCGAGCTGGGCTACTGGATCGACGGCGTGGACGGCCAGTTCGGCTTCCACACGGACCAGGCGGTCGTGGCCCTCCAGAAGGCCGCCGGCCTCGACCGCGACGGCGTGGTCGGCCCCGCCACCCGCGCAGCGCTCGACGAGGGCGTGCTCCCCTCCGCCACGACCACCTCCGGCGACCTGCTGGAGATCGACCTGGAGAGGCAGCTGCTCCTGGTGGTCTCCGACGGCGAGGTCGAGCGCGTCGTCAACACCTCCACCGGCTCCGGCCAGCCCTACGAGGGCTCGGACGGCAGCGAGCGGATCGCCACCACCCCCACCGGCACCTACACCGTCTTCCGCGACGTGGACGCCTGGGACCCCGGCCCCTACGGCGCCCTCTACCGACCCAAGTACTTCAACGGCGGCATCGCCGTCCACGGATACCCGAGCGTTCCCGCGCAGCCCGCTTCCAAGGGCTGTGCACGGGTGAGCCTGGCCGCGATGGACTGGCTCTGGGAGAGCGGGAACATCGACGTGCACACCTCCGTCCTCGTCCGCTGACCCCTTCCGGCGCCGGGCGCCGGCCGGGCGCCGTGGCCCCCGCGGCGTCCGGCCGGGGTGCTCCGGCCGACGCGCCCTGTGCGCGTTCCGGGCGGCGGTCCGGCGTGGACGCCGCCCGGGCGGGAAGATGACGGGCAGCCGTGCGCAGGCGCCGCCCGGCGGAGAGGAACTGCCCCGGTGCCCTTCCTGATCGCCACGGAGCCGGGAGACCCCGGCCGGCCGAACGAGGACTTCGCCGCCGCCACCGCGACCAGCGCCGTGCTGTTGGACGGGGCCACCGCCCCGGACGGCCTGGACGACGGCTGCTCCCACGGCGTCGCCTGGTACACGCGGCGGCTCGGCGCGCTCCTGCTGGCCGGAGCGGACGCGGGGGCGCCCCTCCGCGACTCCCTGGCCGAGGCCATCGCCACGGCCTCGGCGCTGCACGCGGACACCTGCGACCTCGACAACCGGCAGACGCCGTCGGCGACGGTGGTGGCGGTGCGGGTGGGCGGCGGGCGGCTGGAGTACCTGGTGCTGTCCGACTCCGTCCTGCTGGTGGAGGACGGAGCGGGCGGAGCGGTCGTGGTCGCCGACACCCGGCTCGACGACCTGAGGGCCGAGCCGGACCGCCGGGGCGCGATCCGGGACCTGCGCAACGTGCCCGGCGGCTTCTGGACGGCGGGGGCGGACACGCGTGCCGCCGAGGAGGCGATCACCGGAACCCTGCCCGCACGCCCCTTCGCGGCGATGACCGACGGGGCGGGCCGGGTGGCCGAGACCTTCGGCGACCTGAATTGGGGACAGATTCTCGCCCTGGTATCGGACAAGGGACCCCGTTCCCTGGTGGACCGGGTCCGCGTACTGGAAAGAGCCGATCCGGAGCGGTCGGAGTTCCCGCGGGGCAAGGCGAGCGACGACGCCACCGTCCTGGCGTGGGCTCCGGAGGGCTAGTTTCGGTCCCGCTAAAACTGGTGATTCGGTTAACCTGCTTTTCGGGGAAGCAAGATCATTTCCATGCTTTCCCAGGTCGCGCCGCTCCCACCATTTCCCATCATTGCGGACGTTTCCCTCGGGGCGTCAGATGACATTTGCTGTGTTGCGCACAAAAATTCCACAGTGGGGCGCGACGGGGCGTCCACGTCACAGGCCAGGGAGACCCACGCCTCTCCGGAACCCGGGCACCAGGCGCTTTCGCGTGTCGTGTTCATCCGGTAGATTTCCTGGTAACCGAACCGTCGGAGTTCCCTCCACAACATCCCGAGACCGGCCTTCGGTGTTCTCTCAGCCCCCTTGTTCGCGTTTGCGCCACTCGGGCGTACCACGCACGGAAGAACTACATGACGTCGATTTCGACCGGTGAAAAGGAGACGATGTGAGTCCCACAAACATCCTTGAGCCCACCGGTCCCAACATCGCCCTCGGCCGCACCACATGGCTGGACAGCGTCCTGTCCACCCCCAGCGCAACCGTCGAGCGCCGCCTCCCCGTGCAGGCGCTGGTCGGCTACGAACAGCGCCCCAACCCCCTGGACGCCGAGAACCCCGCCGAGTTCCTGCTGACCATGCGCCGCTACCTCGTCTGGGCGGGCGACTGGTCCTACCTCGAACTCGAGTACCTGTGCGGGGGAGCGGTCAAGAGCTCCACCTTCCAGCAGGCCCTCGAAGGCACCGAGCTGCCCAGATACGTGTTCCTCATGGCCTTCGTCACCGCCTGCGCGGGTACCGACGACGGTGAGCGCCGGCGCTGGGTCACCGCCTGGCAGCGGCTCCGCTCCGCCGGGTACTGATCCCCCGGGGGCCCGTCCCCCTCCGGAGACGGCCGCCCCGTCTGCTGTGCGCGCGTGTCCGAAACATCCACGCCGCTCGCGGCGGCCCGCCGGTCCGGCGAGTTCCACCCCTGTAGGCGCACCGCCCCGGACGCCGTCGGCGCCCACCGTGCGGAGGGGCTCCGGCACGCCTGGTCCGCCCTCCCGCCGGGTTCCGGCAAGTCCCTCGCCGAGCTCGAAGCGGCCCGACGTCTCGGCCGCCGCACCGTCGTCCCCGTGTCCGGCACCGCCGCTCGGGACCGGCGGCGGAACCGCGGACCGGCCCCGGCGAGGACCTCGGAGGAGTTCTCCGAACAGGGCCACAGCGGCACCCCGCACAGGGATACTGGTCCCCCGAGCGCGCGGTCCCTTCACCCTCGCGCCACCACCCGTTCGGCTGTCCCTCGTTCCGAGCTGGTTGGCTGCGGCGCGGGAGTGTCCGCGCCCCCTTCCCCCTCACCCCCAGGAACGACCCATGAGCAAGACCATGGCGGCCACAGCGGCTCTCACCGTCGCCCTCACCGGGACGGCCGCCCCCGTACACGCCGATGAACGGCACTCCGCCGGAACGGATTCCGGGGGCGTCGCACTGTCCGCGGTCGGTACCTACCGCACGGGCTCCTTCGACGCGGCGGCCGCGGAGATCGTCGCCCACGACCCGCGCTCCCAGCGGTTGTTCGTGGTCAACGCCGCGGCCGCCACGGTCGAGGTCCTCGACATCTCGGACCCGTCCGCACCCGCCAAGCTCCTCGACCTGAGAGTCGCCGGGGTGGCGGCCGCGGACGGGTCGGTGGTCGGGGAGGGGGCGGTCGCCAACTCCGTGGCGGTCCACGATGGCGTCGTGGCCGTGGCCGTCGAGGCCGCGGACCGCACCGACGACGGCTGGGTGGTCTTCTTCGACACCGGGGGCGGGGCGCTGAACGCGGTCCGGGTCGGCGCCCTGCCGGACATGGCGACCTTCACCCCCGACGGCCGACACCTCCTGGTCGCCAACGAGGGCGAGCCCGACGACGCCCACACCGTCGACCCGGAGGGCTCCGTCAGCGTGATCAGAGTGAACCGCAGGCCGGCCGCCCTCACCCAGGACGACGTGCGCACGGCCGACTTCCGCGCCTGGGACGGGGACAGGGAGCTCCACCCCGACGTGCGGGTGTTCGGGCCGGACCTGTCCACCGGCGAGCCGGGAACCCCCGGCCGGGTGGCGCGCAACCTCGAACCCGAGTACATCGTCGCGGACACCGCCTACAGCGCGCACGTGGTCCTCCAGGAGGCCAACGCGTTCGCCGTCCTGGACCTGCGCACCGCGGAGTTCACCGACATCGTGCCCTTCGGGGTCAAGGACCACCTGGAGCCCGGCAACGGACTGGACGCGTCCGACCGCGACGGGGCGGTCCGCATCGAGAACTGGCCGGTGTACGGCATGTACCAGCCCGACGGCTTCGACAGCTACCGGTGGCAGGGCCGGACCCTG
The DNA here is from genome assembly GCF_042660575.1 of Nocardiopsis tropica. Classification (NCBI taxonomy): domain Bacteria; kingdom Bacillati; phylum Actinomycetota; class Actinomycetes; order Streptosporangiales; family Nocardiopsidaceae; genus Nocardiopsis; species Nocardiopsis tropica. The sequence continues at coordinate 53,531 of NZ_JBHSUF010000013.1, read as the reverse complement.
CTGGTCACCGCCAACGAGGGGGACTCCCGGGACCGGGACGGCTACTCGGAGGAGGCCAGGCTGGCCGACCTGGTCGAGGAGACCCCGCTGTGCGAGGACTCCCCGCGCCTGCGCGACTTCGTCGACGGCAACGACCTGGGCGTCACTTCGCCGGAGGGGCTGGCCGACGACGCCGCCCTCGGGCGGCTGACGGTCACCGCGGCCGACGGCCTGCGCGAGGACGGCTCCTGCTACGAGGACGTGTACGCGTTCGGCGGCCGGTCCTTCTCGATCTGGACGGCGGACGGGGAGCAGCTCTTCGACTCCGGTGCCGACTTCGAGCGGATCACCGCGGAGGCCGAGCCGGACTTCTTCAACTCCAACCACACGGAGAACAGCTTCGAGAGCCGCAGCGACGACAAGGGCCCCGAGCCGGAGGGCGTCGTGCTGGGCGAGGTGTCCGGCCGCACGTACGCGTTCATCGGCCTGGAACGCGTAGGCGGGGTCATGGTGTACGACGTCACCGACCCGAACGCCGCCTTCCACGTGCAGTACCTCAACAACCGGGACTTCTCCGCCGAGCCAGGGACCCGGGAGGCCGGAGACCTCGGCGCCGAGGGCCTGGCGTTCATCGCGGGCGACGACTCGCCCGTCCCGGGGGTGCCCCTCCTGGCCGTGGCCAACGAGGTGTCCGGGTCGACCACGCTCTACCGGGTGGACCCGGCCTGACGCCGGGCCCGGACCCGGCGTCGGGCCGGGTCCGGGCCCGAACGGCCTGCCGGGGGCGGCTACTCGGTGAACTCCAGGCAGAACGGGTGCCCGGCCGGGTCCGCGTAGACGCGGAACGGGACGCCGGGGGCGTCGTGCGTACGCGCCAGCGGTGTGGCTCCGAGGGCGACCACCCGGTCCTCCGCCGCGTCGATGTCGTCCACCCGGATGTCGAAGTGCATCTGCTGGGGCCGCTCCGGGTCCGGCCACGCCGGCGGCCGGTGGTCCGGGGCGAGCTGGAAGGCGAGGTGCGGTCCTTCACCGTCGCCGATCTCCACCCAGGAGCCGTCCGCGCCCTCGTAGGTGACGGGCAGCCCCAGGAGCTCGGAGTAGAACCCGGCGAGCGCGGCCGGGTCCGGGCAGTCGATGGCGATGGTGCGCAGTCGTCCGATCATGGCCGCAGGATGCCACAGGCTCGCCGGTGCGGCCGGGGTTTCGTGCGCGGTCGGGCCGCGGGCCGCAGCGGCCCGGCCTCCCCGGTCCCCGGCGGGGTCCGCCCTGAGGAGGCCGGGCGTCCCCCGGTTCCCGCTGCCGGCTGGCGGGCCGTCAGGGACGGCCCCTTTCCCGTACAGTGGTCAATGCGGAGAGTGAGACATAGGTCACTCAATGACATGGCGTTCTCCGCGTCAGACCTCCGTCCCGGCTCCGTCAGGTGGATGAGGCGCCGCCGCGGAGTACCGGCCGTGTCCGGTGCCGGACCACGACACGGAGAAGGAACAGGAAGGCCACCATGGCTCGCAAGGACCGCGACCCCATTCCCGACGACCTGACGCCCGAGGAGCGCAAGGCCGTCGAACGCCAGGGCGACCAGCTCGCCTGGGAGCGGAGCCAGGGCAGCATCCCCGGTTTCGGTGAGCACGGCTGCGGCTCGTCCGGCGACGACTAGCTCTTTCCGGGGCGCTGCGGGAACGGGCCCGGGACGCGCGGGACGGACACCGGGAGGGGTTCTCCGTCCCGCGGCGCGGCTCGACCGCGAAAGGTCGGCCCGAAGGGTGGCGGGACGCCGCGGCGCTCCCCGTACGACGCCGCGGGGGAGCCGGCGGGGCGGGCCGGTGCGGGTCCGCCGCACACGGCGGCCTCCGGGGCGGGGTCGGCCGCGCCCCGAGTGTGACTAGGTGCACCCAGTGCTTCGTTGCACTTAGTGCACTCTGGTGTCTAGCGTGAAACCGTGAACGACCAGCACCGACAACCCTCACGTGACCGGCGTGCGGCTCTCAAGTCGCGCCACCGTCGCGCCATCGTCGAGGCCGCCGCCGCGCTGATGACCGAGAGCGGGGGGACCGGCTTCACCGTCGACCAGCTCGCGGAACGGGCCGACGTCTCCCGCCGGACCGTGTTCAACCACTTCAGGTCCCTGGACGACATCGTCCTCGAGGTGTTCGGCCAGATGCTGGAGGCGATCGTCGACAGCATCGAGGCCAACCTCACCGCGGCGGACGCCGACCGCCCGGGGAGCATGTTCGACGAGTTCGCCGCGGCGATACGCAGCACCGACCTGCTCACCCCGATCACCCGGCTCAAGCAGTTCCTCAAACAGGAGGGGCACGAACCGGCCCCGAGCCGTGCGGCGCTGTTCGAGCGGGCGATGAACGACGTGAGCGCCCGCCTGGCGGCGATCATGACGCGCCGTCACCCGCGTGTCGACCCGCTCGTGGTCGACCTCATGTGCGGCGCGCTCATCAGCGGCGGCGCGGTCACGGTCCAGCGCTGGGAGCAGACCACCGGGGGAGTCGTCACCGCGTCCTCCCGCCGGGTCTGGTCCGAACTGCTGGACCGCATGATCGCCGTCAACCGGGACGGGTACGGCTCGGTCGGCCCCGCCTCCTCCTGAGCGCACGACGCGCTCCCACCACCCATCTCCGTTTGGCAGACAACAACCATGGCTGAATTTCTCTACAGACTCGGGCGCGCGTGCGCACACCGCGCCAAGACCGCCATAGCGATCTGGCTGGCGCTGCTCGTGGCGGCCGGTACCGCCTTCTTCCTCTTCTCCGGGGAGCTGGAGGACAGCTTCTCCATCCCGGGGACGCCCACCGACGAGGTGGAGCAGCTCCTGTCGCAGGAGTTCTCCGGTATGGGCGGCGGCGCGGGCACCGTCGTCTACCAGACCGAGGACGGCTCGGCCTTCACGGAGGAACAGCAGGACGCGATCGCCGACCGCGCGGAGGAGGCCGCCGAGGTCTCCGGCGTCGAGACGACGGTGGACCCGTTCGCCACAGAGGACCAGCGGGCCGACCAGCAGCAGGAGCTGGAGGACGGCCGCGAGGAGCTCGAGTCCGGGCTCCAGGACCTCGAAGCCGGCCAGGCGGAGCTCGACGCGGGCCGCGCCCAGGCCGAGGCCGCCGGGATGCTCGACCAGGCCGAGGCCGGGCTCGACGCCGAACAGGCCGTGATCGACCAGAACCTCGAGGAGATCGAGACGGGCCTGGAGGAGCTCGAACGGGGCGAGGCCATGCTGGAGATGGCCTCCGGGATCCGCACGGTCTCCGAGGACGGCAGCACCGCCCTGGTCAACATCGCCTTCACCGACAGCCAGACGGAGATCTCCCAGGAGACCCGCGACGCCGTCATGGCGGTCTTCGAGAGCGACCCGGTGCCCGGCACCACCGTCGACTTCGGCAACGACATGGCCATGGCGATGCCCAGCCTGGTCAGCACCGCCGAGGTGATCGGCGTGATCGTGGCCGCCGTGGTGCTGGTGGTCATGCTGGGAACCCTGGTGGGCGCCGGCCTGCCGATCCTGACGGCGCTGATCGGCGTCGGTGTGGCCACCCTGATCGCGATGTCGCTGTCCGGGGTGCTGGAGATGGCGTCGGTGACGCCGATCCTCGGCCTGATGCTCGGTCTGGCCGTCGGCATCGACTACGCGCTGTTCATCGTCAACCGCCACCGCCGCCAGCTCAAGCAGGGCGCCGAGGTCGGCGAGTCCATCGGCCTGGCCAACGGGACCGCGGGCAACGCGGTGGTCTTCGCGGGAACGACCGTGCTCGTCGCGCTGCTGGGCCTGAACCTGACCGGGATCGGTTTCCTCGGCCTCATGGGCAGTGTGGGCGCGATCTCCATCGCCGTCGCCGTGTTCATCGCGATCACGCTCGTCCCGGCGCTGCTGTCGCTGATCGGCATGCGCATCCTGTCGCGCCGCGAGCGCGGACGCCTCGCGGAGAACGCCGCCGCGTCCGCAGGGGGCGGCAACACGGGCGGGTCCGAGAGCATCCGGCCGATGTCGACCGGCCGGGCCGTGCTCCAGGCCGCCGTCGCCGTGATCGCCCTGGTCATCATCGCCCTGCCCGCTCTGGGCCTGCGACTGGGCATGCCGGACGGCTCCGCGGAGCCCACCGACTCCACCCAGTACCGGGCCTACACCGCCGTGGAGGAGAACTTCGGAGCGGGGCAGAACGGCACGCTCCTGGTCGTCGCCGAACTCACCGGCGGACCGACCGACGAGGCCGCCGAGCAGAACGCCCTGGACGAGCAGGCACAGGTCGCGGCGGAGCTCTACTCCCACGACGACGTCTCGGCGGTGGCGCCCATCGGGATCTCCGACGACCACTCCCTGGCCATCTTCCAGGTCGTGCCCGAGGACGGCCCGTCCAGCGAGACCACCGAGGAACTCGTGCACACCCTCCGCGACATGGAGCCGATCGACGGCGCCGGGCCGCTGGGCGTCGCGGGCATGGCCAGCGGAAACATCGACATCTCGGAGACCCTGAGTGAGTCGCTGCCGACCTACCTCACCGTGGTCGTGGGCCTGTCCCTGGTGATCCTGCTGCTGGTGTTCCGGTCGGTCTTCGTGCCGGTCGTGGCCACGCTCGGGTTCGTGCTGTCCTTCTTCGCCTCGCTGGGCGGGGTGGTGGCCGTCTACCAGTGGGGATGGCTGGGAGGCCTCTTCGGGATCGAGAACACCGGGCCGGTGCTGAACTTCCTGCCCACGCTCCTGGCCGGCATCCTGTTCGGCCTGGCGATGGACTACATGCTCTTCATCGGTACGGGCATGCGCGAGGCCTACGTGCACGGCGACCCCGCCCGGGTGGCCGTGGTGCGCGGGTTCCACGCCGGCCGCGCCGTGGTCACCGCCGCGGCGATCATCATGATCTCGGTGTTCGGCGGGTTCGTCTTCTCCCACAGCGTCATGATCAGCTCGATCGGGTTCGCGCTCGCCTTCGGCGTGCTCATCGACGCCTTCGTCGTGCGCATGGCGCTGATCCCCGCGCTCATGCACCTGGCGGGGAACGGCGCGTGGTGGCTGCCCAGGTGGCTCGACCGGATCCTGCCCGACATCGACGTGGAGGGCGCCGCCCTGGAGAAGCGCCACCCGCACGAGCGGGGGGCCGAGGACGGCGACGCCGCCGCAGACGCGGGCCCCACCCCGGAGAAGGACGCCGGTGAGGTGTCCTCCCGACGGGGCTGAGGCGCCTGTTCCACCAGGGCCCGGGGGCGGTCACCGCCCCCGGGCCCTCGTCGCGTCCGGGCCGGGGGACCGCCCGGCGGCCGGGCGCGATGTCGCCGGGCGCGTTGCCGGAGACGTGCACCGTCCGCGCCCTAAGCTGGCATGACTGTGCGTTCGACGAGGACACCGGGGGTAGCGATGGGGTTCACGGACACCAGGATCGACCACTTCGTGGACAAGGCGGTCGCGGCCGAGGAGAGGGGAGACCTGGAGAGTGCCCGGTTCTTCGCCTCCCTGGCGAACGCCAAGGCCCTGTCCGACATCTCCAGGGCCCTGCGCGGCCTGAACCTGGAACCGGTCGGACGGTTCACCGACGGCCAGGTCGACGACTAGGGCGTGCCCGCCGGCGCGGCCCCGCACGGCGAGGGCCCCGAGGTCGGGCGGAAGACGGTCCCGGTCATGTGCACTGCATGTGCAACGCGTCCCCGACGGGGCTCTTCGACGTGGGCGCACAAAAGAGAGCGCCCGGCCTGTGGTTAGCAGGTCGGGCGCTCTTCTCCACTGTCTCAAGGTGGTGCACTCGGGAGGACTCGAACCCCCAACCTTCTGATCCGTAGTCAGATGCTCTATCCATTGAGCTACGAGTGCAGGTTGTTCAGTTGTGTGTCGCCCGGTTGGCCTGGCCTCCCTGGCGACGTCTCCGACTCTATCACGGTGCCGGAGGGCCTCGAACCGTTGTGTGCGTGTGTGACCCGTCATGCCGGTCCGTGTCCCCGGTCGCCCCGCGAGGGGCCGGCGGCCCCGGCGCGAGGCGCGCCGGGGCCGCCGGAACGGAAGGGTCGGGCGCCGGTGGTCAGCACCCTCCGCCGAGGACGACCCCGTCGACGCGGGAGACGCCGGCGTTGCGCTGTTCGCCCACGCGCCGGTTGACCTCCTCGGGGGCCACGGACTCGCCCTGCTGGTGGTACACCCAGTCGACGTCCTGCACATAGGTGCTCGGGCCGCCGACGTGGCCGGTCATGTCGATGAACCACTGGTTGAAGTTGATCGACATCGGCGACGACGGGTAGTACTTGCCGCTGTGCTCGGCCACCAGGTGCGTGTCCACGTAGTAGCGGACCACGCCGTCCTCCACCTGGATCACCAGGTCGCGCCAGCCCTCGAAGGACCGGTTCACCACGTCGCTGACGTTGTCCGCCACCCAGGGATCGCGCTGGTAGGTGTGGTACGAGGTCAGGTACATGGCCTCCGCGGGGGCGCCCCATCCCGAGTTGGGCAGGTACTCGAAGTCGAGCTCGCTGTAGTCCGGGTCGTTGTCGTAGGCCAGCGGGGTGATCGTGTAGAAGGTCTGGAGCACGGTGTCGCCGTCCTGGCCGGAGACCGGGGCGTCGGCGAACTTGACCATGGCGGCGTAGGTGCCCTCGTGGAACTTCTCCTCGCCGAAGGTCAGCTCGGCCTGGCTCGTGCCCGCGGGGGTGCCGTCCGTGGTCGAGGTCAGGCGCAGGACGGAGTTGCCGTCCTCCTGGGCGAAGGAGACGTTGTCGGCGTCCCAGGAGGCGCCGGGCACGCCGGGGCCGCCGTCCCAGCTGCGCACGTTCCAGCCCTGTGCGCGCAGGGCCGGGTCGGTGTGGTCGCCGTAGTCGAAGTCGTCGAAGAACAGGCCGCACGGGGCGGACGCCGTGGACGTCTGGTCGGAGACGGTCTCCACCAGAGTGGGGGAGCCCGTCGCGCAGGCCGCGAGGGGGAGGGTGACGGCGCAGGCCAGGGCGATGCCGCCGAAGCGGAGGGGGACGGGCACGGGGGACTCCTCTGATGGGTGCGGAGGGGCCGGGCCGGGGGCGGCCCGGGGCGGGTGGTCGGAGCCGTGGAGACGGGCCCAATCTGTCGATCGTGAATCCGCCGCGTCAACCCGGTGCGGCGACCCTTTCGGAGGGTTTCCGTGTCGTCACTGGTAATGACGTTGCCGTGTGGCCCATGTCATAGGGCGGCCGCGCGGCCTTCGTTTTTTCCGGGTGAACGTTTTCCGACGGGCGCGTGGCCGGGGGGTATTCCCTGGTGGGAGAGCGTTTCGGGAGAGGCCGGGTCTCGCCCGCCGTGGCGGCCGTCCCTTGCGTGGCTCTTTCCTTTTCGGCGGGAGGGGGCGCCCGGGACGCCGCCGAGGCCCGGGGGCGTCCGTCGGTCACGCCTCGGGGGCTCCGGGGAGCGGTCGGCCTCCGACGCCGGGTGGGTCGGTCCGTCCCGGACCTCCTCGGCGCCCGCGCGTTCAGGGCCTCGGCCCGGAACCGGGAGCGTGCCACGCCCCGATAGTACGCATATGTACATGGAAGCCTTCGCCGGGTCGAAAATCCACGTGCCGGTCGCCCGGCCCGTGCCCGTGTGGGCGCTTCTCGTCCTCTCCCTGACGGGCGGGCTGATCCTCGGTGTGGCCACCATGTCCGCCCGGCTCCTGCTGCCCGGTGCGCCGGGGTGGATCGCGAACCCCGGGACGGTGTGCGCCGTGTGGGCGGCGGCCGCCTTCGCGGTGGGCGCGGTCGGCTGCGGGCACCGCTGGTGGACGTGCGCCCTCGCGGGCGGCCTCACCCAGGCGGGCGCGGTGGTCGGCTGCCACGTCGGCGCCGCGATCCTGCTGTGCGGCGGCCAGGTCCTCCACGCGCCCCTGGTGTGGGGAGCGGTCGGGCTGGTCCACGGACCGCTCCTCGGCGTCGCCGGGGCCTGGTGGTGCGGCAGCTCGGGCTGGTGGCGGGCGGGCGCGGGGGCCCTGCTCGGCGCCGCACCGGGGGCCGCGGGCGCCTTCGAGCTCCTCCACCGGGCGGACCTCCCGTCCGCGCCCGGCACGGTCTGGGCGCACGTGCTGCTCGGGTTGGCGGCTCCCCTCCTCCTACCGGGCGGCCGGGCGGACCGGCTGCGATCGCTGGCGGTGCTCGCCGCGCTCGTCCCGCTGGGCGCGGGCCTCCACCTGCTGGCGGGTGCGGTGGCCGCCCCGGTGTGAGGGGCCCGGGCCGCGTCGACGCCCGGGGCCGGGCGGCGTACCGCCCGGCCCCGGGGCGGCCGGTCAGGAGGAGACGGCCTCCTCGACGGAGGCCGCCCACAGGGAGACGGCCGTGTCGACCTGGTCGCCGTCGACGATCAGCGGCGGGATCATCCGCACGACGTTGCCCGCCGGGCCGCAGGTGAGCAGCAGGAGCCCGTTGCGCGAGGCCGCCTGCTGGGCGCGCAGCGCCGTCGCGGCGTCGGGCGAGCCGTCCGGGGCGGTGAACTCGTTGGCGAGCATCAGGCCCCGGCCGCGCACGTCGCCGATCACCTCGTTGGCCCCGGCCACCTTCTCCAGGCCCTGGCGCAGCCTCTCGCCCATGCGGGCGGAGTTCTCCACCAGGCCCTCCTCCTGGATCACGTCCAGGGTGGCGAGGGCGGCCGCGCAGGACACCGCGTTGCCCCCGTAGGTGCCGCCCTGGGAGCCGGGCCACGCCTTCTCCATGATCTGGGCGGGCGCCGCGATGGCCGACAGCGGGAACCCGCTGGCCAGCCCCTTGGCGGTGATGACGATGTCGGGGCGGATGCCCGAGGGCTCGTGGCCCCAGAACGTCCCGGTCCGGCCGAACCCGGTCTGCACCTCGTCGGCGACCAGCAGGAACCCGTGCTTGTCGGCGCGCTCACGCAGCCCCTGCAGGAACGCGTCCGGTACGGGCACGTAGCCGCCTTCGCCGAGCACGGGCTCGATGAACACCGCCGCCGTGTCCTGCGGGGAGGTCACCGTCGTGAACAGGTAGTCCAGCTCGCGCAGGGCGTGGGCGACCGCGTCGGACTCGGACTGGCCCAGCCGGTAGGCGTACGGGAAGGGGGACACGACCACGCCGGGCACCAGCGGGCCGATGCCGGCGCGGATCTTGACCCCGGACGTGGTCAGGGAGGCGGCCCCCATGGTGCGGCCGTGGAACGAGCCCTGGAAGACGACGGCGTTCTGCCGGCCGGTCGCCTGGCGGGCCAGCCGGAGCGCGGCCTCCACGGCCTCGCTGCCGGAGTTCACGTAGAACAGGCGGTCGACGCCCTCGGGCAGGACCTCGCCGAGGCGCTCGGTGAGTCGCAGCAGGGGGCGGTGCATCACGGTGGTGTACTGGCCGTGGATGAGGGTCGCCACCTGCTCCTGCGCGGCGGCGACGACCCGGGGGTGGCAGTGCCCGGTGCTGGTCACACCGATGCCCGCGGTGAAGTCGAGATAGCGGCGGTCGTCCTCGTCGTAGATGTAGACACCCTCTCCTCGCGCCGCGACTACGGGTGTCGCCTGCTTGAGGACCGGGGAGAGCTCCGCCATGCGTGGCCTCGATTCCGTGGTTCGGGTTCCGTAGGATTGTTGACAATCGACACTGCTATGGAAACATCCGTGCAGTGGCGGTGTCCAGTGGGCGCACGTCGGGCAGTTCTGACCACAGGCCGACCGAAACGGGTGGGCCCGTCGACCGGGGAGTAGTGAACATGTCGGACCAGGAAGCACGGGTCGTCGCGCAGGTGGACAAGAGGCTCTTCGTCGGAGGGGAGTGGCGCGACGCGGACTCCGGGGCCACCTTCGAGGTGGAGGACCCCTCGACCCGCGAGGTGCTCTGCGCGGTCGCGGACGCCGGGAAGGAGGACGCCCTCGCCGCGCTCGACGCGGCGCACCGGGCCCAGCCCTCCTGGGCGCGGACGGCTCCCAGGGAGCGCAGCGAGATCCTGTACCGGGCGTACGGGCTCCTCATGGAGCGCCAGGAGGACCTCGCCGTCCTGATGACCCTGGAGATGGGCAAGCCGCTGGCCGAGGCCAAGGGGGAGATCGCCTACGCGGCGGAGTTCTTCCGCTGGTTCGCGGAGGAGGCCGTCCGCATCGAGGGAGGGTTCTCCACGTCGCCGGACGGCAAGTCGCGCTTCCTCGTCATGCGGCAGCCCGTCGGGCCCTGCATGCTCATCACCCCGTGGAACTTCCCCATGGCGATGGGCACGCGCAAGATCGGGCCCGCTATCGCGGCCGGGTGCACGATGGTCCTCAAGCCCGCCCACCAGACCCCCCTGTCGGCCCTCGCCCTCGCGGGCGTCCTGACCGAGGCCGGGCTGCCGGAGGGGGTTCTCAGCGTCCTGCCCACCACGGACCCCGGAGCGGTCACCGAGCCCCTGCTGGGCGACGGACGCATTCGCAAGCTCTCCTTCACGGGTTCGACCGCCGTGGGCAGGAAGCTCCTGGAGCAGAGCGCCGGACAGGTCCTGCGCACGTCCATGGAGCTGGGCGGCAACGCGCCCTTCCTCGTCTTCGACGACGCCGACCTGGACGCGGCCGTCGACGGGGCGATGCTCGCCAAGATGCGCAACATCGGCGAGGCGTGCACGGCCGCCAACCGCATCTACGCGCAGTCGGGGATCGCCGAGGAGTTCTCGGAGCGCCTCAGCGCCCGCATGGGCGCGCTGCGCATGGGGCGGGGGCTGGACGAGGGCGTCGAGGTGGGCCCGCTCATCGACGACAAGGCCCGCGACAAGGTGCAGCGCCTGGTGGACGACGCGGTCGGACGCGGTGCGAGCGTGCTGGTCGGCGGCGGCCCCGGCGACGGCCCCGGGCACTTCTACCGGCCGACCGTGCTCGCGAACGTCCCCTTCGCCAGCGAGCTGTCCACGACGGAGATCTTCGGACCGGTGGCCCCGGTGCTCACCTTCGAGACCGAGGAGGAGGCGGTCCGGGCGGCCAACGACACCGAGTTCGGCCTGGTCAGCTACCTCTACACCCGGGACCTCAACCGGGCGCTGCGGGTCAGCGAGGCGTTGGAGACCGGCATGGTCGGCCTCAACCAGGGAGTGGTCTCCAACCCGGCGGCGCCCTTCGGCGGGGTGAAGCACTCCGGCCTGGGCCGCGAGGGCGGCCGCGTGGGCATCGACGAGTTCCTGGACACCAAGTACGTGGGCATCGGCGGGATCTGACCGGGCGGGGTCCCGCGTCCCACGCGGGGGCGCGGGGCTCCCCCCGCGGCGGTCCGTCGACCGGACCGGGCGCGGGGGTCCGCGTCCCGGGACCGGGGCCCGCAGACCCCGGCCTAGCCCCCGGCCCCCGGCGCGGCCTCCGGCGGCGACGGGAAACCGTCGTGGATGCGCTGGACCGTGTCCACCATGTGCGACTCGATCAGCGCGAGCAGCCGGTCCTCGGCGCCGTCGGCGATGGCGTCGAGGATGCGGTGGTGCTCCTCCAGGAGTTCGCCCGGCTCGGGGTAGACGTGCTGCATCACCGTCAGGCACATGCGGGTCTCCACCAGCAGGGTCTGCGACATGCGCTCCAGGCGGCTGTTGCCCGCACAGCTCACGAGGGTCTGGTGGAACGCCTGGTCCGCGTCGCTCATCGCGTTCCGGTCGCCCCCCGCGGCGGCCAGGGCGAGCCGTTCCACGGCCGGGGTGAGGCGGGCGACCGCCTCACCCCGGTTGCCCCGCATGATCAGCTCGCACGCGGTCCTCTCGACCGCCAGCCTGGCCACGTAGACGTCGCGGACGTCGGCCTGGGTGAGCTCCCGCACGAACAGGCCCCTGTGCCGTTCGCTGCGCAGCAGCCCCTCCTGGACGAGGCGCTGCATCGCCTCGCGCAGGGGGCCGCGGCTCACGCCCAGCTGCCCGGCCAGCTCCGCCTCGCCGAGCTGGTCCCCCGGGGCGAGGGAGCCGTACATGATCGCGGACCGGAGCTGGTCGGCGATCAGTTCGGCGGTGGAGCGACGTGGGACGGGGCTGAGTCGGCCAGGGGCGGGCATGGTCCGCCCTCCTCTCGAGAAACGGGACACAGGGGATGTTGTCGGGCGACGAGGTCGAGGCTAACGGGCCGGCAGGGCGCTCCTGACCGCACCGGCGCCCACCCGGAACAGGGTTCCGGGCCCGCTCGGCCGCACGGTGTCCGCCCCGGCGAGCCGGAGCCCCTCCCACACGCTCACCTGGTTGGCGGTGAGCACGGTCTTGCCGAGCAGCGCCTCCATGGGCTCGATGAGGTGGGCGCTGTGCAGGGCGGTGTCCGGCACCAGGACGGCGTCGGCCCGCGTGTGGTCGTTGGAGATGACGAAGTCCACGGCGTCGTCCGGGCCCAGCCGGCCGACCTCCGCGGCGGTCGCGATGCCGTGGCTGGCCAGGGAGAGCACCGTCACCCCGGCCTCCGTGAGGAACTCCACGAACCGCTGGGCGACGTCGTCGGGGTAGGTGGCGGCGATCGCCACCCTGGAGATCCGCAGCTGGCTCAGGGCGTGCACGAACGCGAAGGACGTGCTCGAGGACGGCACCCCGGCGGCCCGGCGCACCCCCTCGACCTGCTTCCCGGCGCCCTCCCAGCCGAAGACGAAGCTCCCGCTCGTGCACGCCCACACCGCGGAGTCCACCTCCATCGCGGCCAGTTCGCGGGCGCCCTCGGCGAGCACGTCCTCGCCGCCGACGTCGAGCAGGGCGTCCACGCGGTGCGCGTCCTCTCGCATGAGGGTGTGCACCAGCGGCAGCTCGACGTCCCCTCCGAGCAGCTCCTCGAAGGCCTTGTAGTCGTCCTCGGCGCTGAATCCGGGATAGAGGAATCCGACGCGTGTCATGGGCTCTCCTTCCTGTGCGGTCGGCCCGGGCGTGTCATGCCGCGCTCGGCGCGGCCACGTCGATCAGGCTCTGTCCCCGGGCCACGGCCTGCCGGTTCGCGGCCTTCATCACCGCCCACATGGTCACCTGGTTGGCGGCGATCACCGGTTTGCCGAGCTCGCGTTCGAGCGGCGCGATGATGTCGTAGGTGAGCACGTTGGTGCAGCTGATGAAGACCGCCTGGGCGTCGGGGCGGTCCACCGCGTGCACCGCCTGGGACACCTCCTCGTAGGTGACCCTCCAGATGTGGCTGAGCAGGCCGAGGCCGACGCTGGAGGTCACCCCGACCGAGTGCTCGGCGAGGTAGGCCAGGAGCCGGTCGGTCACGCTGTCCACGTAGGGCGTGACGACGGCGATCCGGTCGGCCCCGAGCGCGTCGAGGGCCTGGATGAGGGCCCCGGAGGTGGTGACGGCGGCGGGCGCCCCGGCGTCCACCATGGTCCGGTGGAGGCGCCGCTGCCCCTCGGCCCCGTGCACGAAGCTCCCGGAGGCGCAGGCGTAGCCGATGGCCAGCGGTTCGGGGGCGAGCAGGGCCCTGACGGCCGGGTCGACGTTCTCCTCGCGGGACAGGGCCGCGGCCTGGTCGACCGTCACGGGCACGTGGACGTACGGCAGCCGTGTGACGTGCAGTGAGACGTCGTCCGGCGTCCAGCGCCACAGTTCGCGGTCGAGCGCGAAGTCGTAGGGCGCGATGACGCCGACCCCCGACTGCCATGGCGTCCGCGTGGTCGCGGCCAGTTCGACGACGCCGTGCTCCGCGCCGGTGCCGCTCGTGTGGTTCCCCTCGGTACGCATCGGTCACTCACCTCCCGGGATGTGTTGTCGTGTCTTCTCGGAGGCGCGGGTCGCGCCGGGACGGGGGGCCGTGCGGCCCCGCGGGGCGCTCAGCGCTCCAGTCGTTCGTACAGGAGCCGTTCGCCGACGCTTCCGGAGCGCCAGACGTCGTTGCAGGCCTCGGCCATGGCGGGCAGGTTCTCGACGACGGTGGCGAACACGTTGCCGGGCACCCAGCCGACGTCGCCGTTGAGCAGGAGGTTGTTGCGGCCGTAGAACAGGGCGAGGTCGATGACGCCGGGCAGGTCGCCGATCCCCTTGTCCTCCTTGAACGCGCGGTCGAGCATGCCGCCGTCGAAGGAGAAGTAGACGATGTCGCCGGGGATCGGGGTGACGGTGGGGTTCTCCTGGCCGGGCTCGACCTCGGCGAACCTCGGCACCATCGTGTAGACCTCGTTGCGCGCGTACTTGGCGTGCTGGACGGCGTCTCCCTGGGGGAGGGCGTTCCACACGGCCTCACAGGTGCGCGGCGCGTCCTCGTCGAGGAGCTCGGCCACGCAGGAGACCCCGCGGGCGGGCAGGGTGACGGTCATGTACCTGGGCAATGGGTGAGTCCCTTCGGCGTCTGCCCGGACCTTCGGCCGGGGACCGGCTGGAACACTCCGGACAACAGGACTGTTGATTGTCGACAATCTTACGATCAACAAGACCGGCGCGGCAATAGACCCGACTGGTGCGGATGGGGCACGCCTGGTCGGATGTGATGTGAGAGAGGCCGGTATCCGGTGGGAACGACCGCTTTGTGGATTGTTGACAATCCTATGTCGGCTCCCTAGCGTTTCCCGTGCAGGGCGATCCTCCCCACCGCAGAAGACCTCTCTGAACCATCGCCGCCGACCGGAGAGCGCACGCCCGTGAACAGTTCCGTCCCTTCCACGCCCCACCGACCGAGGCTCCTCGTCCTGCACGGGGGCGTCCTGCCGCCCGGACACGCACGGGTGGACGGCGACCCGCGCCTGGAGGGGGTCGACTACGCCACCGCCGAGGAGCTCCCGGCCAAGCTGCCCGGAACGCGGGCGCTGCTCGTGTGGGACCTGTTCACGGAGGCACTCGCCTCCGCCTGGGCCGGGGCCGACTCCCTGGAGTGGGTCCACGCCGCGACCACCGGCGTGGACAACCTGATGTTCCCCGGCCTGGTCGACAGCGGCGTCGTGGTCACGAACTCGCGCGGGATCTTCGACGAGCACATCGCCGAGTACGTGCTCGGCCAGGTGATCGCCTTCGCCAAGGACTTCCACCGGACCTGGGACCTCCAGCGCGAGCACCGCTGGGAGCACCGCGAGACCGAGCGCGTGTCGGGCAGCCGCGCCCTCGTGGTCGGCACCGGCCCGATCGGCCGCCGTATCGCCCGCAAGCTCTCGACGGTCGGCATGGAGGTGCGCGCCTCCGGCAGCCGCGCCCGCGAGGGCGATCCCGACTTCGGCGCCGTCGTCGAGTCCAGCCTGGCCGAGAGCGGCGCGGACGGCGGCCCCACCCTGCTGGGCGAGCTGCCCCGCGCCGACTACGTGGTGATCGCGGCGCCGCTCACCGATGCCACCCGGGACCTGGTCGACCGGCGCTTCCTGGAGCTGATGAAGCCCTCGGCCCGACTGCTCAACGTGGCGCGCGGCCCCATCGTGGTGGAGTCCGACCTCGCCGCGGCCCTCGACGCCGGGGTCATCGCCGGAGCCGCGCTGGACGTGTTCCGGCGCGAACCGCTCAAGGCGGTCTCCCCGCTCTGGGGACTGCCCGGCTCGGTCGTCTCGCCGCACATGTCCGGTGACGTCGTCGGCTGGCGCGACGACCTCATGGACCTGTTCCTCGACAACCTCGACCGCTACCTCGACGGACGAGAGCTGCTCAACGTCGTCGACAAGAGCCGTGGCTACGTGCCCGGCTGACCCGCATGTGGTGTGACTTGGGAGGCTGAAGTGACGATCCGTTCCGACCGGGCCGAGACCGACGACGCTGGAGCGGAATCCGGGGCCCCGGGGGGAGGGGCCTCGCGCGCCCCCGGGCCGGCCGCCGCGCGCGGCGGCTCCCCGTCCCCGGCCGACCTGTCCGCCGAACAGCTCCTCGCGGCCTACGCCGCTGGAGAGCTCTCCCCGGTGGAGGCCGTCGACGCCGTCCTGGAGCGCATCGAGCGGGACAACCCGGCCCTCAACGCGTTCTGCCTCGTCAGGCCGGAGGAGGCGCGCGAGGCCGCCGCCGCGTCCGCGGAGCGGTGGCGCCGCGGACGGCCGGACGGGGCGCTGGACGGCGTGCCCACGTCGGTCAAGGACATCCACCTCACCCGGGGCTGGCCCACGCTCAAGGGGTCGGTCACCAGTCCCCAGGACGGGCCGTGGGAGGAGGACTCCCCGGTGGTCGCGCGCCTGCGTGAGAACGGGGCCGTGTTCGTCGGCAAGACGACCACCCCCGAACTCGCCTGGAAGGGCGTCACCGACAGCCCCCTCACCGGGGTCACCCGCAACCCGTGGGACCTGTCCACCACCCCGGGCGGCTCCAGCGGCGGTTCCGCCGCCGCCGTCGCGGCGGGGATGGGGCCGCTGGCCACCGGAACGGACGGGGGCGGTTCGATCCGCATCCCGGCGAGCTTCAGCGGGATCTGCGGCATCAAGCCCACCTGGGGGCTGGTCCCCCACTACCCGGCCAGCCCGTTCGGGTCGCTCGCCCACACGGGCCCGATGGCCCGCACGGTGGGCGACACGGCGCTGATGCTGGAGGTCGTGTCCGGCTTCGACGCGCGCGACTGGATGGCGATGCCGACCCCGGAGCCCGGCCTGGGCGACGTGCGCCGCAGCACCGACCCCGGGGAGCTGGTGCGGGGCATGAGGATCGCGTACAGCCCCACCCTGGGCGGACTGGACGTGGACCCCGAGGTGGCGCGGGCGGTCGCCGGCGCCGCCGCGGTGTTCGAGTCGCTGGGCGCCCGGGTGGAGGAGGCCGACCCCGGCCTCCCCGGGTCCCGGGACGAGTTCCACGTGCTCTGGTACTCGGGGGCCGCGAAGGCCACGGAGAAGCTCACCGAACGGCAGCGCGACCTCCTCGACCCGGGGCTGCGCGGCATCATCGAGGAGGGCCTGACCTACTCGGCGCAGGACTACCTCACCGCGATGGCGCTGCGCATGGAGATGGGCGCGCGGATGGGGCGCTTCCACACCTCCTACGACCTCCTGATCACGCCGGCCACGCCGATCGCGGCGTTCGAGGCCGGCCTGGAGTCGCCGCCGCACCTGGCGGGGGAGCGGTGGACGTCCTGGGCGGGGTTCAGCTACCCGTTCAACATGACGCAGCAGCCCGCAGCGAGCGTGCCGTGCGGGTTCACGGGGGCAGGGCTGCCGGTGGGGCTCCAGGTGGTCGGACCCCGCCACGCCGACGCCCGCGTGCTGGCCGCCTGCCGCGCGTTCGAGCTCGCCCGGCCCTGGGCCGGCCGGAGGCCGTGAGCGCGCGCCCGGAACGGTCCCGGGAGCGGGCCGCGGGGACGCGGCGGCCAACATGTCGCCGAATCTCCGCGGCCGCAGGCGCACCGGCCTTGAACAGGTGCTTTGCTCCACGAGCAGGATGAAATATCCCTTTCCGGGACCTTTGCCCGGGGAGTTCAGTGCCTAAGGGCCCGCGCGAGGGTCCCCTCAGGTATTACCGTCTTCCTCGGAGCGGTGTCCGACGAACGGTGGCGCAGGGATGGGGATGGGTCGATGACGGGCGGTGGAACCGAGGGTGCTCGGAAGCGGATCAGGGTGTTCCTGGTGGACGACCACGAGGTGGTCCGCCGCGGCGTCGCCGCCCTCCTGGAGACCGAGGAGGACATGTCCGTCGTCGGCGAGGCCGGAACCGCCGAGCAGGCGCTGGCCCGCATCCCGGTCGTCGTCCCCGACGTCGCGGTCCTCGACGTGCGGCTCCCCGGCGGATCGGGCGTGCAGGTCTGCCGCGAGATCCGGTCGGACCACCCGGAGATCGCCTGTCTGATGCTGACCTCGTTCGCGGACGAGGACGCCCTGTACGACGCGGTCATGGCCGGGGCGGCGGGATACGTCCTCAAGCAGATCCACGGCGCGGACCTGGTCGGGGCCGTGCGCACCGTCGCCTCGGGCGGCTCGCTGCTGGACTCCGGCAGCACCGGCGCGATGCTCGAACGGCTGCGCGGGGCCCAGGCGGAGCCGGACCCCCTGGCCGAGCTCACCCCGCAGGAGCGGCAGATCCTCGACCTCATCGGCGAGGGCATGACCAACCGGCAGATCGGCGAGCGCCTGTACCTCGCCGAGAAGACCGTCAAGAACTACGTGTCCGCCCTGCTCTCCAAGCTGGACCTGAAGCGCCGCACCCAGGCCGCCGTCCTCGTCGCCGAGCTGAGGGGCCGGCGCTACTAGGGCGGCCCCGCGGCGGCCCGTTCCGCCCCGGACCGGGGCGGCGCCCCCGGGCCCCGGGACGGGTCAGAACTCTTCCGGGGGCAGCGCGCCGCCGGGGACCGGCACCTTCCACACCAGCACGGTCCCACCGGTCTCACCGCGCTCGGCCGTGAACCCGCCGCCCAGTGCCCGGGCCCTCTGGTCCAGGTTGCGCAGCCCGCTCCGCCGCCCCTCCGGGGGCAGGCCGACGCCGTTGTCGGTCACCGTCAGGGTGAGCGCGGCGGACCCGCCGGCGGCCGGGTCCTCCTCGACCGCCACCGAGACGTGGACCTCCGTGGCCCCCGCGTGCCTCGCCACGTTGGTCAGCCCCTCGCCGAGCACCGCCAGCAGGTGCTCCCCCACGTCGTCCGGCACGGACGCGTCGATCGGCCCGTCCAGGCTCACCCCCGGGTGGCACCCCAGGCTGTGGGCGGTGTTCTCCGCCAGTCTCAGGATGCGCCCGCGCAACGAGGTGTCGCGGCGGCTCGGCGGGTTCTGCAGCGCGAAGATCGTCGAACGGATCTCCCGGATGGTGCCGTCGAGCTCGTCGACGGTGCGCCGCACCCGCTCCTCCACCTCGGGGGAGGCGATCAGCCGCATCGTGCTCATCAGCGTCATCGCCGACGCGAACAGGCGCTGGATCACCACGTCGTGCAGGTCCTTGGCGATCCGGTCGCGCTCCTCCAGCACCACCAGGCGCTCGGTGTCCCTCCGCGCCTCGGCGAGTTCGAGGGCGACCCCGGCCTGGACCGAGAACGAGTGCAGCATGCGGCGTATGGTCGCGGTGAACGGGGCCCGGTCGGACAGCTTGCCCAGCAGCAGCACCCCGCGCGTGTGGCCGGGGGTCCCCAGCGGCACCAGCAGGCCCGGGCCGTAGCCGCGGTGGGTGAGCATCGGGCAGTTCGCCTGGCGCAGGTCCGGGACGGCCCTCGCCTCCCCCGTCTCGTAGACCGCCCCGCACGCGGAGTCGTGGATCTCGACGGGCGTCCCCAGGATCTCCTGCGCGATGGGGCCGTCCGCGATCTCCGCGAACAGGTGGCCGCGGGCGCGCGGGTCGGGCAGCATCACCACGGCCGTGTCCGCCCCGCCGATCTCCCGGGCCTGGGCGGCCAGGTGGGCGAGGACCTCCTCGGTGTCGGCCCCCGAGAGCAGGCGCGTGGTGATCTCCGTGGAGGCCTCCAGCCACCGCTCGCGCAGCCGCGCCTCCTCGTAGAGGCGCGCGTTCTCGATGGCGACCCCGGCAGCCGTGGCCAGGGCGGAGACCATCGCCTCGTCCTCCTCGTCGAACTCCCCGCCGTTGGCCTTCTCGGTGAGGTACAGGTTGCCGAACACCTCGTCCCGCACCTGGATGGGCACGCCGAGGAAGCTCGCCATCTGCGGGTGCCCCTCGGGGAATCCGCCGAACTCGGGATGGTCCCGCAGGTCCGCGAGGCGCAGCGCGGCGCGCCGGTGCAGAGGGGCGGCCAGGACCCCGCGGCCGTGCGGGAACCGGTTGATCCGCTCGGCCTGCTCCTTGCTGATGCCGACCGGGATGAACTCGCTGAACCCGCCCTCCTCGTCGACCACGCCGAGGCCGGCGTACCGGGCCCCGGCGAGCTGCGCCGCGGCCTCGGTGAGCCTGCGCAGGACGGTGGCCAGGTCCAGGTCGCCGCCGATGGAGAGGACCGCCTGGAGCAGCGAGCGCACCCGCCCCTGGGCGGACAGGCGGGAGTCCAGGGAGTGCACCTCGGTCAGCAGGTCGTCCAGGCCCCGGGCGGACAGGGGGTGGCTCTGGGGGCTCTCGGTCATGTGTTCGTCAACCTCCGCAGAGCCGGTCGGACGGTCTCTGTTGGCAATGCGCGCTTTTCCTCGGGCGTTATGTGTGAATTGTCGTTGGTTTTTCCCCGGTTTGCCACATCTGGCTGCTCAGAAGCCTGTTCGGGAGGGTGGGAATTCCTGTGGATTCGGGGCTCCGGTCGTGTAATTCATGCTAACGTCGCGGTCAGTCGACGCACGAAGGTCTTGCCGACCTCGCGTACGACGGCCCGGACCGTGCCGCCCCCGGCACCGCTCCCGGCACCGGCCCGCCCTCGCGCGTCGGCCCCCGAGTCCCACGGTGGAAGGAACCCCGGTGACTGGAATCCACGGCTCCACGAGCGCCTCCGGCGCCCGTACCGCCGTGCTTCCCGCGCCGGTCCGGCGCGCGCTGCTGCTCGCCGCACTCCTCTGCGGCCTCATGGTCGCCACCTGGACGGCGGCGTCCGACGCGGCGCGGGCGGACGAGCACTCCCTGGCCACCACCCTGGTCTACCAGGCCGGAACCACCGCCGAGGCGCATACCGGGGAGTACGTCCCGATCGCGCCGACCGCGCTCCGCGCGCCGCTGGCCGGAACCGTCGCCGCGCTCGGGGAGGGCACCGCGCAGGTGGTGTCCGACGCCTCCGCGGCGGTCGCCCCCGGGGCGCAGGACGGGGGAGCCGACGTCGCCCGGCAGGTCCGCGACACCGTCGACGGGGTCACGGAGCCCGTGGAGCGGCGCCTCCAGGAGGAGGCCGTGCCGACGCCCCCGGCGGACGGGCAGCGGCCCGGAGCCGGGTCCGACGGCGGAGCCCCCGGCGGGACGGCCGAAGCCGTCGAGGACGACGCCGTGCCCCCGGTGTACGAGGCCCACCCGCCGCCCCCGTCCGCCCACCCGCTCCCCGGGACGGGACAGGACGCCGACCGTGCCGACGGGACGCCCGCCGCACCCGTCGGGCACGACGCCCCGTCGGCCTCCGCCACTGCCGCCGCGCCCTCCGTCCCCGGTGGGGCGGGCACAGCCGGCGGCGCACTCGTCGCGGGCTACCTGACCGCGCACGGGGCCCCGGCCCCGTCCCCCGGCCTGTTCCAGGCCGCCCGGCACGTCCTGCGCTCGGCGCCCGCCGAGTCCGCCGACGAGCCGACCTTCTCGCCCGACTAGCGGCGCGGCCCCACGTCCGGCACGTCCGGCGACCTTCCTCTCGGCACGCCCTTCCCAGCCCCGGGCCGCTCCCACGCCATCACGGTGAGCGACGAACCCGGAACTCTCTGGGGGTTGACGTGAGCCACGCTTCCCGACAGCGGGGTTCACGTCAGCCGTCGGCCAGCCAGACCCACGACTGACGACCGGCAGAGCGCCGCGCGCCCTCCAGGCGCGCCGGGCTCCCCGGCCGGAGAGCTCGAACCGCACGGCGCCCCTCCCCCGCGGGGGAGCGGAGCCACGGACGGCGGGACACGACACCCGCCCCGCCGTCCCCCCTGACAACCGCGCACCACCTCGGAAGGACTCACACATGTTCACCACCGCCCGCACCACCGCCAAGACCCTGCTGGTGGCCGCCGGCACCGCCGGCTTCGTCGCCCTCGGGGCCGGAGTCGCCGGGGCGGACACCCTCGGCGGCGTCACGGACGGGCTCCAGCTCGGCGACCTGGGCAGCCGGGTGCCCGCACAGCTGACCGAGGGCGTCTCGACCCCCCTGGGCGACCTGGTCAAGGTCCAGCCCGGGAAGATCTCCGCCCAGCCCGACGTCCAGCAGCAGGCCGCCCCCCGGGACGTGGTCGGACACGTCGTCGGTGACAACGTCTCGGCGCCCCTGGAGGGGGACGAGAAGAACTCCGCGAACGTCGGCCCGCTCGACCTGGGCGCCGCGACCGGGTCCCTGCCGCTGAGCCAGGGCTCGGACCCGGTGGCCGACCTGGTCGGAGGCCTCGGCGTCCTGGAGGGGCTGGGCCTGGGCGGCGGCACCCTGCCGCAGAGCCACGGGGCCTCGACGCTGCCCGTCCGGGGGCCGGCGGAGACGGTCGGCGCGGCCGTCTCCGAGGTCGGTGCGACCGCGGAGCAGGGCGTCCACGAGGTCGGGAGCGGTCTGCACGGCCTCGACACCCCCCTCCCGGGCCGGGGGGCGACCCTCCCCATGGCCGCCGCGGACTCCCCGACCGGCCCCTTCAGCGGTGAGAACACCGACCTGACCGGCGGCAAGGCCGACCTGATCACCGACCTGGTCCTGTCCGACGACGTGGTGCTGCCCATGGCCGGGACGGAGGCGACCGGCGGCGCGGCCGAGGCCCTGCCCGTCGACCTGGCGGGCACCGCCGACCTGGCGGCCTCCACCCTGCCGCAGACCGCGCTGTCCGCGGGGGACCTGGGCCTGCCCGAACTGCCCGCCCCCGGCGAGGTGCTGCCCCTCGCCGCCCCCGAGACGACCGACGCCGTGACCGGCCTGGTCCGCGAGGACGCGCTGGGCAACGACCTGGTCGGGGTGCGGGGCCTGCCCGAGCTGGGGCAGCCGACCTTCGACGCCGGCCAGGTGACCGGCCTGCTGCCCTCCGGCGCCGTCTGACCTCTTCCGGAACGTGCGCCCGCCGGTCGTGGCGGGCGCACGGGGCCTCGGGCGGCGCGCGGGACCGTCCCGCCGACCGAGGCGCCGAGGGGACTGTGGGGGTTCCTCGGCGCGTACCGGCGGGACAGGGCGTGTCCCCGCCGCACGAGGTGCCGACCGTGGCCCCGGACGCTCGTCGTCCGGGGCCACGCCCCGTCCGGGAGCGGGACCCAGCGGGAGCTCCCCGGGCCGTCCGGGGACGGAGGGGACCGTGCCCGGGGCGCGGAACCGCCCCGCGGCGGAGCGGTCCCCGACCCGAAAGCGGAGCGGCCCCCGGGCCGGTGCGGACCGTGCGTCCCACCGGCCCGGGGGCCGCTTCCTTGCGTCCGTCCGGTCCGTCCCCACGCGGAGGCGGTCCCGGACGGGTTCCTACTCCTCTTCCTCGCCGGTGCCGAAGCCCAGGCCGTCGGCGCACGGGTTGGACGTGGCGTCACGCCCCCCGCCGGGCCGGGCCGACTCGGCGGCGTCCGGGGCGTCGCTCGCCGAGGCCGCGTCCACGGGGGTGGGGGAGGCGCCCGGCGGTTCCTGCGGCGCGGGCGCGTCGTCGGCCGCGAGCAGGGCGGGCAGGGGCCGGTCCTCCCGCACCGCGGCGAACAGCTCCGCGGACTCCTGCTCGTGCCACATGACCCGGTTGGCGTCGAAGGGCGCCTGGTACCAGGGCACGGTGTGGAACTCGATGTCGGACAGGTCCGCGTCGGCCATGGTGACGGCGATCGAGAGCATCCGGTCGAGTGTGAGCTCCTGGTCCGTGGCGCTGTGCTGTGCCACCGCCTGGAGGATGCCGTTGAGCTTGGTCGGGCTGGTCATGACGTCGCTGCTGGTCACCTGGTCGGCCAGGGCGGCGAGGAACATCTGCTGCCGGTCGATGCGGCCGATGTCGCCGCCGTCGCCGATCTCGTAGCGGGCGCGGACGAAGGACAGGGCCTGGTCGCCGTTGAGCGTCTGCTGCCCCGCGTCGAGGTCGAGCCGGGACCGGCGGTCGCTCATCGGCTCGGGGATGCAGATGTCGACGCCGCCGATGGCGTCGACGACGTCCCGGAAGCTCATGAAGCTCAGGTGCACGAAGTGGTCGATGCGGATGTCGGTCAGCGACTCGATGGTGCGGACCACGCACGGCGGGCCGCCGTGGTACATGGCCGCGTTGACCATCCCGAAGTAGCCGTACGTGCCCTCGGTGTTGCCGTAGGCGTCGCACTGGGGGAGTTCGACCAGTGAGTCCCGGGGGAAGCTGATCACGGAGACCCGGTTCTCGGGGGAGATGTGGGCCAGCATGATCGAGTCCGAGCGCTCGCCCTCGAACTCCTGGCTGTACGCGGTGGAGCCCTCCTCGTAGCCGTCGGAACCCATGAAGAGGATGTTGACGGCGTCGCTGATCTTGTCGGGCCGCTCCTCCTCCTTGAGCGCCGTGTCCAGGTCGTGCCGGACCATGCCCGAGCGCAGGAAGTGGTAGTAGCCGTAGGCCGAGGCGACCCCGGCCACCAGGAGGACGGCGAGGACGGCCGCGGTCCACACGGCGATCCGGCGGCCCCGGCGGCGCCCGCGCGGGCCGGGGGGAGGGGAGGGCGCGGTCTCCGCGCCGTCCCCTCCGGCGCCTCCGCCGTCGGGGTCACTGTCACCGTCGGGGGCGCCGTCGCCGTCCGGGGCGGCGGGGGCACCGGCTCCGCCGGGCCCCTCCGACGCCTCCGCGCCCGCCTCGGCGGCGGCAGCCCCGGGGACGCCCTCGTCGCCGGAGCGCTCGTCGCCCCCCGGGTCGCCCGGGGCCGGGTCGGCGGACGCCGGCGCGTTCACCCCGTCGTCGCCGGCCTCCTCGGTCCCGTCCGCTCCGGGCCGCCCGGCCGCGGAGGGCTCCGCTCCGGGGCCGGGGTCCGAGCCGGGTGTCTTCTCGGGTGTCTCGTCTGGGGTCTTGTCCGCGCCGGGACCGGCGGAGGAGTTCTCGTCAGCGGGCATCGTTGCAATCTCGGTGAGTTCGGACAGCGGGACGTGCCAACGGTCGGACAGGGGACCGAAAGGCCACGAGTCCGTGTCTGGGGGAGGGCGGAGGTCGCGCGGGACACTGGGGCGGGTGGTCGAGCGGCCCGGGGCAGCCCGGGCGTCCGGGTGCGGCCCACGGGGCATCGGCCGGACCGTGGGAGGGACGCGGCCGACGACACGGAAACCCGCGTGTGGCAGAGATCCTAGGTGAAGTTCTCTTCGTTTGCGCGCTCGGGTTGTCCGCGAGCGGGGCTACTGACCACAATTGCGCAGCACAATTCCTTCGTCGGGTGATGGCCTGCTGGCGCCTTGCGCCCGACTTTCTCATCTGTGCCCGCAAGAATCACTTCTGACCCGCCGTGTGCACGGAGGATCAGAGCCTCACGGTGGGATCACACGCAACGATCCGGCTTCTTCCGGTCAGTCGTCCCAGAAGGTGCTTTCCTTCTCAGGACCGTCCGCGGCGTCGGCGGATCGGCCGCCCTTGGCGGCGGGCTTCGCGGCGGACTTGGCCGCGGGCTTGGCGGGGGTCGCCTTGGCGGTCTTCCGTGCCGCCGGCTTGGCGTCCGTGTGCCGGGGCCGCGCGGTCACGGCGCTCTTGGCGATGGGCTCGACGGGGCGCGGCGTCTCGCCGGAGTGGATGCTCAGCGCCTCCTCCTCGACGGTCAGCATCCTGCGCACGGGGTCGGGGACCTCCGGGAGCCGCTCGGAGCGCAGGTGCGCGCCCAGCACCTCCAGGGCGTGGTCGCACAGCAGCTGTCTGGCGCGTTCGGCCTTGACCCCGCTGAGCTCCTCGATCTCGGGGAGGTTGCGCTCGCGGAGCAGGCGGATGACGTCGCGCAGCCGTTCGCGGGTCTTGCGGTCGGTCATCGACATGACCGTCAGCTCGGCCTCGGCGACGAAGCCCTCCTGGCGGCCGTCGGAGTCGCGCTCAGCGATGAACGCGCTGGTCAGGCTCCGGGCGGAGGAGCGGGAGGAGGTGCGGATGTCGTTGCGCCTGATGTGGCGGGCCTGGAGGCCGGTCACGACGACACTGGTGGCCAGGCTGATTCCGGCTCCCAGCAGGATCAACGCGAGCGGGTTCTCGAGAAGCACGGGAAGGACCTTTCCGGGCGGGGGTCCGCACGGGGTGCGGTCACGGGGCGGTGACTGGGGATGTGCGGGGGCGGGGACCGGTGCTGGGCGACTATTCGCCACATCGGGGGTGATTGTCAAGTGCGAACGCGGGGCGGACGCCCGTCGCCGAGAGCGTCGTCGCAGGTCATACCGGGGATCGCAGGGATGGGTGGGGCCGGGCGGGATGGGGGCGGGCGGTGCGGGACCCCGGGGTCCCTCCTTCGGGATGCCCCGTCGGGTGAGGGGCGACACCCTCTGTCCACAGCCTGTGGACGAGGCGCCGGGGGTCGGCGTCACCCGGCCAGGAGCTTGTTCACCGACTCCGGAGACAGGATCTCCTCGGTGACCATCGCCGCGCAGCCGCGCACGCCGGCGTCGTCCCACAGGGAGCTGGCCACGACCCGCAACTGCCGGGTGGCCAGGGCCGTGCACTGCTGGAACACCACTTCGCGCACGCCCGCGACCAGGTGGTCGTAGGCCTCCGACAGGTCCCCGCCCAGCACGATCACCTCGGGGTTGAGCAGGTTCACGGCGCCGGCGAGCGCCTCGCCGAGCCGCCGTCCGGCCTCCCTGACGAGGGTCACGGCCACGGGGTCGCCGCCGACGGCCAGGGCCACCAGGTCCTTGAGGGTGTCGGCCCGCCGCCCCCGCTCCGCCGCGAGCTCCAGGAGCCGCCGACCGCCGGCGACCGCCTCCAGGCAGTCGGTGTTGCCGCAGCGGCAGGGCAGGCCCCCGCCGTCGCGCACGGGGATGTGGCCGATCTCCCCGGCGGCGCCCAGGGAGCCGCGCAGCAGGCGCCCTCCCGACAGCAGCCCGGCGCCGATCCCGGTGGAGGCCTTCACGAAGACCATGTCGTCGGGGTGGCCGTGCCCGCCGGCGATGTGCTCGCCCAGGGCCATCACGTTGACGTCGTTGTCGACCGTCACCGGGACCGGGAAGCGCTCGGCGACCAGCGGGGCCAGCGCCACCCCCGCCCACTTGCCCAGGAAGGGCCGGTCGTCGGCGCGCCCCGCGTGGAACTCGACCGTGCCGGGCAGGCCGATGCCGACGCCCCGCACGTCGGCGGGCCCGCGGCCGAGGGAGGCGAGCTGCTCGGACCACACGTCGAGCAGCCAGGGGAGGGTCGCGTCGGGCCCCTTCTCCATGTCGGGGGAGCCGGGCGTCCGGACGAGGACGTCCCCGTTGAGGTCGCACACGGCCGCCTGGCTGCGGGCCATGCCGAGGGCACTGGTGAGGATGAGACCGCTGCCGGCGTTGAACTCCAGGAGGGTGGGGGGCCGGCCGCCGCTGGAGACGGCTCCGGTCCCCTCCGTGACGAGGCCGCTCCCGATCAGCTCGGTGACGCGCAGGGCCACGGAGGGGCGGGACAGGCCCGTGACCCGGGCGATCTCGGACCGGCTGGTCGCGGCGCCGGAGCGGATCAGCTCCAGGATGTGGCCGCTGGTGGCAGCAGAGGAAAGGCGTCCGGGGGTTCTGGCCATATCTCATTCAACCATGGGGTTAAGCCTCGAAGACTGGGAGGTTATGTAAAGAAGTGTTCTCAAGTGTGCTTGGTTTTTTACCATAGTCGGGCGTAAGGTCGAAAGTGGCGAACGTCCCCGGACCCCGAGGGCCGTTCCTCCTCCCGCACCGCCCCCCGTCGCAGCACCCCTCTCCGTTCTCCCTCCCCGCAGGAGCAGCCCGAAGATGTCGCAGCAGTCCGCGCCCCGCCCCACCGACCTGGTGGTCTTCGGGGGCACCGGCGACCTGTCCATGCGTAAACTCCTCCCCTCCCTCTACCTGTTGGACCGCGACGGCCACCTGGACGGGGGAACGCGCGTCATCGCCGTCTCGCGCGACGGCCTCACCGACGCCGACCTGCGGGACAAGACCTCCTCGGCGGTCCGCGGCCACCCCGCCGTCCAGGTGGTCGAGCCGGACGTGCTCCGCCGCTTCCTCGACCGCCTCTCCCACGTCACCGTGGACGTCGGCGGAGACCCCTCCGGATGGGCCGCCCTCGCCGCGGCCCTCGACCCGGGCCGCGACCGGGTCTTCTACCTCGCCGTCCCGCCCATGATCTCCGGCGACATCTGCCGCGGGCTGGACGGCGCCGGTCTGGCCACCCCCGGGTCCCGCGTGGTCATGGAGAAGCCCCTGGGACGCGACCTCGCCTCCTCCCGCGCCGTCAACGACGCCGTGGGCGCCGTCTTCGACGAGCAGCGGATCTACCGGATCGACCACTACCTGGGCAAGGAGACCGTGCAGAACCTGCTCGTGCTGCGGTTCGCCAACGTCTTCCTCGAACCCCTGTGGAACTCCCGCTGGATCGACCACGTGCAGATCACCGCCACCGAGACCGTCGGGGTCGGCGGGAGGCGCGGCTACTACGACACCTCCGGCGCCATGCGAGACATGGTGCAGAACCACCTCCTGCAACTGCTCTGCCTCACCGCCATGGAGCCCCCGGCCAGCTACGACCGCGAGGCCGTTCGCGACGAGAAGCTCAAGGTCCTCCAGTCGCTGCGGCCCGTCACCGGCGACCGGGTCGCCGAGGACACCGCCCGGGGGCAGTACGGGCGCGGAACCGTCCAGGGGGTCGAGGTCCACGGCTACCTCGACGAGGCGGGCGGGCCGGCGGTCAGCGACACCGAGACCTTCGTGGCGCTGCGCGCCGAGATCGCGAACTGGCGCTGGGCCGGCGTGCCCTTCTACCTGCGCACCGGCAAGCGCGTGGGCCACGCCCGCTCGGAGATCGTGATCCGCTTCCGGGAGGTGCCGCACACGATCTTCCCCGGCACCGACACGGTCCCCGGCGCGGGCAGCCTCGTCATCCGCCTCCAGCCGGACGAGGGCATACACCTCACCATGCTGGCCAAGACGCCCGGCGCGGGCGCGCTGAGGCTCCGGCCCGTGCCGCTGGAGCTCAGCTTCGCCGACACCTTCTCCACCCGCTCGCCCGAGGCCTACGAGCGGCTGCTGATGGACGTGCTGACGGGGGACTCCACCCTCTTCATGCGCCGCGACGAGGTCGAGGCCGCGTGGCGCTGGGTGGATCCCATCATCCAGGCCTGGAACAGCACGGACACCACCCCCGAGACCTATCCGGCCGGAAGCGCGGGCCCCGAGGGCGCGCACCGGCTCATCGGCCGCACCGGCCGCACGTGGCACGAAGAGGAGCAACCCCGATGACCGCGCACACCCATGGGACGACCGGGTACGGACCCGGAGTCCACCCCGTCGTCGCCGACGTCACCCGCCGCCTGGCCGAGCGCAGCGCCGGGACCCGGTCCGCGTACCTGGCCAGGATCGACGAGGCGACGGGCCGGGGGCCCGCCCGCACCGCACTGGGCTGCGCCAACCTCGCCCACGGGTTCGCCGCCTGCGGTGTCTCCGACAAGCTCGCCCTGGCCGGCGACGTCAAGCCCAACCTGGCCATCGTCTCCTCCTACAACGACATGCTCTCCGCGCACCAGCCGCTGGAGTCCTACCCGGCCCTCATCAAGGCGGCCGTGGCCGAGGCGGGCGGCGTCGCCCAGTTCGCGGGCGGGGTGCCCGCCATGTGCGACGGCATCACCCAGGGCCGTGCCGGCATGGAGCTGTCCCTGTTCAGCAGGGACGTCATCGCGATGGCCACCGCCGTCGCGCTGTCCCACGACATGTTCGACGGCGCCCTCATGCTCGGGGTGTGCGACAAGATCGTGCCGGGCCTGCTGATCGGGGCGCTCTCCTTCGGCCACCTCCCGGTGGCGTTCGTGCCCGCGGGCCCCATGCCCTCCGGCCTGCCCAACAAGGACAAGGCGCGGGTGCGGCAGAAGTTCGCCGAGGGCAAGGCGGACCGCCGCGAACTCCTCCAGGCCGAGTCCGCCGCCTACCACTCGCCCGGCACCTGCACCTTCTACGGCACCGCGAACTCCAACCAGATGCTCATGGAGGTCATGGGCCTGCACCTGGCCGGGGCGAGCTTCGAGCAGCCGGGCACCCCCATGCGCGAGGCCCTCACCGCCGAGGTCGGGCGCCGCGTGCTCGGGCAGACCGCCCTCGGGGACTCCCACAACCCGGTCGGCGTGCAGGTCGACGAGCGGGCCCTGGTGAACGCGGTGGTCGCCCTGCTGGCCACCGGCGGATCCAGCAACCACACCCTGCACCTGGTGGCCATCGCCCGTGCCGCCGGGATCGAGCTGACCTGGGACGACTTCGCGGACCTGTCCGAGGTGGTGCCGCTGCTCACCCGCATGTACCCCAACGGCGCCGCCGACGTCAACCAGTTCCACGAGGCGGGCGGCATGGCCTACCTGATCGGCACCCTCCTGGACGCCGGCCTGCTCCACGAGGACGTGCAGACCGTCATGGGCGGGGGGCTGGGCCGCTACCGGCAGACCCCCCGTCTCGAAGGGGCCACCCTGACCTGGGGTGACGGGCCCAAGGAGAGCGGCGACACCACCGTGCTGCGCGGGGTGGAGGACCCCTTCGCGCCGGACGGCGGCCTGCGCATGCTCTCGGGCAACCTGGGCCGCGCCGTCATCAAGACCTCCGCGGTCGCACCGGAGCGCCGCGTCGTCGAGGCCCCCGCCCGGGTCTTCGCCGACCAGGCCGAACTCCAGGACGCCTTCGCCGCGGGCGAGCTCACCGGCGACTTCGTCGCCGTGGTGCGCTTCCAGGGGCCGCGGGCCAACGGCATGCCCGAGCTGCACAAGCTCACCCCGCCGCTGGCGGTGCTCCAGGACCGGGGCCAGAAGGTCGCCCTGGTGACCGACGGGCGCATGTCCGGGGCCTCCGGCAAGGTGCCCGCGGCCATCCACGTCTCCCCCGAGGCGGTCGCGTGCGGCGCCCTCGCGTACGTGCGCGACGGCGACCCGATCAGGCTGGACGCCACCGCGGGCACACTGGAGGTGCTGGCCGACCTCTCCGGACGCGAGCCCGCACAGCCCAGCGCCGACTCCTCGACCGGCACCGGCCGGGAGCTGTTCGCCGCACTGCGCGGCGTGGTCGGACCGGCGGAGGCCGGCGCCGGGGTCTTCTGACCCCCGACCCACGCTGCGGACGGCGGGCGCGCGGAAGGACCGGCCCACCGGTCCGCGGCGCGCCCGCCCCGCCCCGGGCCGCCCGCGCCGGAGCGGGCGGCCGCCGGTGCGCCCGCACCGGACCACGCACCACCACACAGACGGAGACGCACATGACGACGAGCCCCCGTTCGGGCGCGGACATCCTCGACCTCGCCCCGGTGATGCCGGTGGTGGTGGTCTCGGACGCGGAGACCGCCGTGCCGCTGGCCCGCGCCCTGGTCGCCGGCGGCCTGCCCGGTATCGAGGTGACACTGCGGACCCCGGCCGCGCTGGAGGCCATCGGGCGCATCGCGGCCGAGGTGCCCGAAGCCGTCGTGGGCGCGGGCACCGTGGTCTCTCCCGGACAGGCGCGGGCGGCGGCCGAGGCGGGCGCGCGGTTCCTGGTCAGCCCCGGGTGCACGGCCGACCTCGCCTCGGCCATGGCCGACACCGGCCTGCCCTTCCTCCCGGGGGTGGGCACCGTGTCCGAGGCGATGGCGCTCCTGGAGCGCGGTCTCTCGGCGCTGAAGTTCTTCCCCGCCGAGGCCGCGGGCGGCGCGGCGTTCCTGAAGTCGCTGACGGGCCCCCTGCCCCAGGTGCGCTTCTGCCCGACCGGGGGGATCACCGCGGCGTCGGCCCCCTCCTACCTGGCCCTGTCCAACGTGGGCTGTGTGGGAGGCAGCTGGCTGACCCCCGCCGACCTGGTGTCGGCGGGCGACTGGGGCCGCGTCACCCGCCTGGCCGAGGAGGCCGCGGCCCTCTAGGCGTCCTGACCGCGGGGGGCGGTGACGACGACCCTGCCCGTCCCGGGCGACGAGGGCCCTCGTCGCCCCCCATCACCCGCGCCGACGCCCGTCTCACACCCGCCGGACGCCTGGCGCCGGCCCGCCGCGTGGTCGAGGGCCCCTGGCCGCTCCGCCGGGCGCCCCCGCCCGCGGCGCCGCCTACTCCGACCGGTTGAAGCGGACCACGGTCAGCCACACCAGGAGCACGCCGGCCCCGGCGACGAGTCCGACCTCGGCCGCCCAGGGGATCTGCCAGCCGAACCACGTGATCCCGGGGTTGAACAGCGCCTCGGTCGCGGGGGAGGTGTCGAGGTGGGCGAAGACCGCCTGGCGCATGGGGTCGACGACGTAGGTGATCGGGTTGACCAGGGTGATCGCGGCCAGCCAGGAGGGGAGGTTCCCGATGGGGAACATGGCGCCCGACAACAGGACCAGGGGCGAGATGACGAGCTGGGCCATGCCCATGAACGCCTCGCTGCCCTTGACCGAGACGGCGATGAAGACGCCCATCGCGGAGGCCGTCAGCCCGACCATGAAGGTGAGCCCGAACAGGGTGAGCATCAGCCCCGGCGCGTAGGGGACCCCCGCCAGCCCCGCGACCGAGAGGATCAGGCAGGCCTGGAGGGTGGCGAGGACCGCGCCGGACAGGACCTTGCCCAGGATGAGCGCGGAGCGCTTGGCCGGCGCGACGAGCATGCCGCGCAGGAAGCCGACCTCGCGGTCGGTGACGATGGTCGCGGCCGAGGACACCGCCGTGCCGATGACCGTCATGACGATCACGCCCGGGAACATGACGGCGGTCAGCGGCAGGTCGTCCTCGCCGCGGGGGATGAGCGAGCCGAAGCCCACACCGATCACGAACAGCCACATCACCGATTGCAGGAGCATCGCCACGCCCCGGCTGACGTCGTGGACGAAGCGGAAGAGGTCGCGCTTGAGCACCACCCTGATCGTGCGCAGGTCGTGACCGAGCCCGAAGGGGGAGGTGGGGGCGGGCTGGCGCCGCGTGGCCGTCATCCGGTGTCCTTCTCGTCAGGGGGTTGCTCGGGAGTCGGGGGGCACCCTCCCCCCGTCCGTCCGCGGGAGCGGGCGGCGCCCGGGGAGCCTTCCGGCCGGATGCCCCGCGGACCCCACCCTGGCGGACCCGGGGCGTTCCCGTCGGCGCCGGGTTCGGCCGCCGGCCTCACGTCCGTCATTCCGTCCACACCGGCGCGGACCCCCTCTCCACGGAGCCGGCGCCCTCCCGCCGTGGACGGCCGCCCGCCATCCTCGTGAGGAGTTTGGCCCCCGTGCCCGCCCAGGACTCCCGGGAGACGGAATAGTAGTGGAGGTCCCACAGCCGGCCCCGAAAATACACGTGACCGGGGAGGGTGGCCTCCCTGGGTGTCGCGAAAAGGGCTGATCCGAAATGCATCAGGCTCGCGTCCGTCGTCAGGGCGTATACTTTTCTGAGATCCTCCCAGCGGGTGAAGGCATAGTTGACCAGGAGCATCATGGATTCCGCTCCGACGCCCACCGGAATTCCGTGGGGATCCATGAAGATGCCGACCTTCGCGTGCCCCGCCGGACTGTGTTCCCGGATCGAGGCGAATCCCCGGACCTCGCCGTCCTGTTTCGTCTCGATCTGAAGTACGGCGACCTCCGAATCGTCCACGGCCCTGAACGAAGACTCGAAGTTGTCCCGGGACGGCAGGGTCTCTATGCCGAGCTTCAGGAGGAGCTGGTACAGATCGAGGACGTTCTCCTCGTCGATGGGACGAAAGCGGACACGAGGGGTTTCGAGGTGGGGGGATGTCATCGCCGACCGTTGCGTCCTTTCCGCCTGCCGCGGGGCTGGGAGCCCGTGGGGGCGACATCCTGGCACGGAAGGATCCGATGCGCACGGGGGTCGGTGCGGGCCGCGCCCCCGGGGCGCCTCCCGTCCGCGCCAAAGGGGCGCGGACGGGGTTCTAAACGGTACCGGGTTCCGACGTGTATTCCTGTCCCGCCGGCGGGACGTGCGCGGGGGAATGCCCTCCTTGTCGCCGAAGACATTGTCGGCCTAGGTTCTGGGTCGGCACTATCGGACCATCGAAGAAAGGTGGACGCCATGGCATTGTCCGACGTCTTCTCGCTTCAGGGCATGGACATCGGCCTGGAGGCCGAAGCCCTCCTCAACAGCGGACTCAGCTACATCGGCTGCAGCGGCGACGTCATTGTCCAGCCGAGTTGACCGGCTGACCGGTATTTGACGGGGATTCAACCGGTCGTCCCATCTCGTGATCCCGGTGCGGAGACGGCTCCTGCACGGCCGGACTTCGCACCGGGCGCCGGGCGGATTCGTCTCTTGTGGTCGGCTGTGGTTTCTCCTATCTTCCCTCCCGTAGGTATCCCCCGTATTTTTCTTTCTCAGGAGGAAAAATGGCACTTTCCGACGTCCTCGATCTCCAGGCCTTCGAGGTGGCCGTCGACGAGAGCGCGATGCTGAACAGCGGCCTCAGCCTCGTCGGCTGCAGCGGCGACGTGATCACCCAGCCCCAGTAGCCGTTCCTCCGGGAACGCTGTGAGGGCCCTCTTCGCAGCGTTCCCCCGCACGCCCGGCCGGTCCGCGACGAACCGGGCCGGGAGAGAGGCCGCACGCGATGATCTTCCCCCACCTCGACACGGTCGGCGTGAGGCTTGCCGCCACCGGCACCAGACGGGGCGGGGCGGTGCGCGACGAACTCGTCGGCCACGGGTTGGACGGCCTTCCCGGCCGCGACGTCTTCGCCGCCCTCTGGCCCGGCAGGTACGACCAGGTGGGAGCCCAGTTCCTCCTGCACGCCCCGGGGACCGGGCGGGTCGCGGGCTACGCTTCCGTGCACGGCTTCAACTCCCAGGCCCGCCACGGCTGCGGCTCCCTCGTCGCGGACGAGCGGGAACTGGGGCCGGACGGGGCCACCGACGCCTACGCGCTCACCGTCAACTACGCGTTCTCGATGTGGAACCTGCGCAAGCTCTACCTGTGGACCCCGGACGAGGACCTCGCGGCCCTGCGGCGGACCGGGGCCGAGGTCCGGCTGGAGGGTTCCCTGCCCGAGTACGTCCTCGACGGCGCGGAACTGCGCACGGCCCACGTCTTTGCCGTCTACCGGGAGGCGTGGGAGCGGACCGGGGCGGAGTTCGTGCGGGTCCGCGCGGGCGAGGGGCTCCCCGCCTGACCGCGCGGCCCGGCCCGGGCCCGGAGGCGTCGGAGGGAGAACGCGCCCGGGTCCGACCCGGACCGGGCGCTCCACCAGCGGAGGAGCGGTGAACGACTATGGCGACGGACGGTTCCGGCCCGGAGGCGATGGTACGCGCGCGCGGCCTGGCCAAGAGCTTCGGTGAGGTCGAGGCGGTCAAGGGGGTCGACCTGGAGGTGGCCCCGGGGGAGCTGTTCGGCCTCCTCGGCCCCAACGGGGCGGGCAAGTCCACGCTGATCGGCATGCTCTCCACCCTGATCACCCCGACGTCGGGGACGGGTTCCATCGCCGGGTTCGACATCGTGCGCGAGCGTCCCGACGTGCGCCGCAGCATCGGCCTGGTGTTCCAGGAGCAGACCCTCGACCGGTACCTGACGGGTTGGTACAACCTCAAGTTCCACGCCGAGATCTACGGCGTCCCGTCCGAGGAGGTCGACGGGCGGGTGACCCGGGCGCTCCGGGACGTGGGCCTGTGGGAGGAGCGGGAGAGGCTGGCCGGGACCTACTCGGGCGGCATGCGCCGGCGGCTGGAGATCGCACGGGGCCTGCTCCACCGCCCCCGCCTGCTGTTCCTCGACGAGCCGACGGCCGGGCTGGACCCGAGGTCCCGGGAGGCGATCTGGGACCGCGTCCGGGAACTCAACGAGTCCGAGGGCATCACCGTGCTGATGACCACGCACTACCTGGAGGAGGCCGAGAACTGCGGGCGGATCGCCGTCATCGACGGCGGGGAGATCGTGACGGTCGGCAGCCCCGCCGAGCTCAAGGCGCAGATCGGCCGGGACCGCGTGGAGATCGTCGCCCGCGACCCGGAGGCCCTCCGGGAGGAGCTGAGCACACGGCTCGGCCTCGCCCCGGTGGTCGAGGGCGACACGGTCTGGTTCACGGTGGCCGGGGGGCGGCGGTTCGTCCCCCGCGTGTTCTCCGAGGTCGACGCGGAGATCACATCGGTCCAGGTCAGATCGCCCTCGCTGGACGACGTCTTCCTGGCGCACACCGGGCGGGGGATCGACAGCCCCGCCCAGGAGGGCCGCGGAGGGGCCGAACCGCTGGTCGGCGGCCCCGGGCGCTGAGCCCGGACCGTGCGCCCGCCGCCGCTGCCTCGGCCCGGGTCCCGTGCCCGCCCCTACTATGTCCGTATGGCTGAGGTAAGCGCGCGTCACGGGTCGTGGTCCTTCGACGGGGCGGCCCTGTGGATCACTCCCGGGCGCAGAGCCCACCCCCTGCGCCGCGGCCTCGGCGTGGTGTCGCTGCCGCTGCCCGCGCTGGCGGGCGTCGTCTTCGAGCCCCGGCGCAGGGGCGGGACCCTCCGGGCCCACCCGCGTCCGGGCGCCGACCCCTTCACCGAGGCGACGGGCGGGCACCTGAGCCGCAGCGGCGACCCCTACCAGCTGCGCGTGGGCAAGGAGAAGGCCCTCGTCGCCGAGTACCTCGCCGAGACCGTCACCGAGGAGATCGCCGCCCTGGCGCCGGGCGACGCGACCGACCCCGACCGCTACCTGGTCGAGGCCCCCGCGGCCCCGGTCCGCGCCGACGCGGGCGACGCCTCGGTCGTCTTCGACGGCGCCCACGTCTACCTGCGGCCCAACTGGAAGGCGGAGTCCGCCAAGCGGGCGGCCGGTCCCCAGCGGCTCGCCCTGGAGGAGATCGCCGAGGTCCGGTGGACCTCCGTCGCGAGCGGCGAGGACGGCAGTCTGCGGTTCGTCCCCTTCGGCAGGACCGAGTCGGTCCTGCCCAGGTACGACCCCTTCGCGGTGCACTGGAGCCTGTGGGGAACGGACTACGAGGGCGGGACCACGGCCGTCGTGGCGACGGCCGTCACGGCGCTGCTCCCGCACCCCACCGCACGCGGAAAGGCCGTCGAGGGCGGCCGCGCGTTCCCCGCCCTGCCGTGGCGCCGGACACGGCAGGAGCCGGAGGAGGCCTGACGCCGGTCAGCCGTCGGCGCGCACGGCCACCCACAGGCCGTGGGCGAACGGCTCGATCCGCAGGTGCTCGGCCGTGCAGCCCGCCTTCTCGAAGGCCGCGGCGTACTGCTCCGGCGTGAACAGCGACATCTCCCACCCGTCCGTGGCGTGGCTCAAGCCCTCCTCGGGGTCGGCCACCGCGTAGTGCACGACCATGCGCATCCGGTCGTGCCTGCCCGTGACGCGGGTGGAGTGGGACAGGCGCACGACCGTCCGTCCGCCGTCCTCGACCAGGTCGCGGGAGACGTGCCCCGGTGTGAACCCCTCCGGCCCGACCCAGGGCTCGACCACCAGGACACCGCCCGGGTTCAGGTGGTGCACGAGCCCCTGGACGACGGAGACGAGCTCCTCCTCGGATTCCAGGTGCGGAACGGCGAACATGCACGTGATGACGTCGAACCGGGTGTCCAGCGCCACCTCGCGCAGGTCCGAGCGCCACGTCCGCAGGCCGGGCACCCGGGCGCGGGCCAGCTCCAGCATCTCGTCGGACCCGTCCAGCCCCGCGACCCGGCCGAAGTGCCCGGAGAAGGCGCGCAGGTGCAGCCCCGTGCCGCACGCGGTGTCCAGCAGGGAGTCCGCGGCGGGACTGCGCTCGCGGACCAGGCCGGCGATCAGCGCGGCCTCCGCGTCGTAGTCCTTGCCGCGGTGGATCATGACGGTGTCGTACACGGACGCGTAGCTGCTGTCGTACATCGGATGGGCCTTTCCGTCCGTGGCCGCCGGGGCCGGGGCGTCCACCGCCCCGAGTCCCCGACGGCCCGCCTTGTGTGCACGTGCCGGGGCGCGGTGCGCCCGCGTCGGCGCCGGGACCGCGCGGTCCCGGCGCGGGTCCTCAGCCGGTCCCGTTCCCCGCGGTCGCGGGCGGCTCGGAGAAGAACGGCAGGAAGGGGCTCCCCCCGCCGGACGCCGCGGCCAGGGCCAGCAGGACGCCGGCGCCGCCGGTGGCGAGGTCCATGGACAGGCGCGGCACCCGTCCGCCGTGGAACGCGGTGTGGCCGCGGAAGGGCAGGGCGTACCACTCCAGCTCGCGGACCCGGGAGCGCAGGTCCTCCTCCGCCCCGCCGAGCCGGGCGAGCGCCGCGACCTGCCCGGCCTTGCCGTGGAGCAGGTCCGCCTGCGCGTACAGCAGGGTGTGGCACGACCGGCTCAGCGCGGGAAGGCTCTCCGCGCAGCGCTCGTCGGCCCTGTGCGCCAGGAGTTCCTGGACGACGAGGGCGACGCCGAGCCCCCCGGCGTCGATGTTGGGGAGGGCGCGCGCGCCGCGGTCGCGGACCAGCAGGGCGCCGTCGGGGGAGGTGACGCACTGGTCCAGGTCCAGGTGCAGCGCCCGCACCGCGGCGTCGGTCCAGGCGGTGTCGCCCGTGGTGCGGTACAGCGCGAGCAGGGCCAGGGCCACGCCGCTCCAGCCGCGCATGAGCCCCGCCCGCCCGGTGGCCGGGCCGTCCCCGGAGGCCGACGCGACCGCCTCGGCGAGCCGGCCGCCCAGCTCGGCGGCGCGGACCGCGTACTCGCTTCCTGCGTCCCCCGCGGCGAAGTGCACGAGGTTCGCGCAGACCCCGGCCGTCCCGGAGAAGAGGGAGACGCCCCCGACCGGCTCCCCGGCGTTGCGGTCCAGCAGGTCGGCGGCCTCCTCGCGGTGGCCCAGGTGGTCCAGCGCGTACGCCAGGCCCGCGACCCCGTCGTAGAAGCCCTGCCGGGGGGAGCGCAGGCGGCGCGACGCCGCCAACAGCCACGCCTCGTGCTCCTGCGAGCGCCCCTGCCCGGCCCGGTCCAGCGCCCACAGGACCCCGGCCGCGCCGTGGGCCATGCCGTAGCCGCCGGACACGAACTGCTGGAGGTCTCCGGGGAACAGCCGGTCGGTGCGCTCCGGCGTGGCGGACGCCCGGATGCCCGCGGCGACGGCCCGCGGGGTCACCGGGGTCGGCGCCGGGGCACGGGAGTCCGGGACCAGCTCGCGCTCGATCTCGTCCGCCCACGCCGCGGGCACGGGGAAGAGCTCGCGGAGCACGCCGAGCAGGGCGACCGCCTTCTC
The DNA here is from genome assembly GCF_042660575.1 of Nocardiopsis tropica. NCBI lineage: Bacteria > Bacillati > Actinomycetota > Actinomycetes > Streptosporangiales > Nocardiopsidaceae > Nocardiopsis > Nocardiopsis tropica. The sequence continues at coordinate 15,129 of NZ_JBHSUF010000013.1, read as the reverse complement.
CGGGGCGAGCGCGGTGATCCGGGAGAAGGGGAGGAAGACGGACAGGCGCGTCGCGGCGAGGGCGTAGGCGTCGACGGCCGGGCCGGTCCTGGCCGACGCGGAGAAGCCGGGGGCGCCGAGCGGAGCCCGTCGACCGTCGTCGTCCGCGTCGAAGGCGAGTTCGTAGTCGATGAGGGCGACGTTGTCCTCGGAGTCGACGATGACGTTGTTGGCGTGCAGGTCGCCGAAGACGAGGCCGCGTTCGTGGACGGCGGCGAGGACCGCCTCCAGCCGTCCCAGAATGCGAAGGGCCCGCTCCGTGAAGGCCGCGAGGCTGTCGGCGCCGGGCCGGGCGTCGGTCACACCGGGGTGGTGGACGGCGCCCCACGAGCCCAGGGTGCGGCCCTCCTTGTACTCCTGCACCAGGAACCGGTGGCCGCCCAGCGTGAAGCTCCCGAGGAGCCGGGGGACGCCCGGGACGCCGTCCAGGCGGCGCAGGTTCTCCTCCTCGCGCTCCTGGCGCGCCACCGCGTCCCGCAGGTCCCGGTCCAGGCCCGCGTGCGGACGGGCCTCCTTCAGGACGACCCGGAGGCCGTCCTCCTCCCGGCGGCCCAGGTAGATGCCGCCCCCGTTGGAGAAGTGCAGGGCCTTCTCCACGACGTAGGGCTGGCGCTCCTCGGAGGACCGGGCGGCCAGGTGGGGCCTGAGGACGTCGGGGAGCGCCGCCCAGGACGGGGGCGAGAACGAGGGGACGCGGCGGTCCGGGACGAGGGAGCCGTCCGGCGCGCGCAGCGCGGGGATCCGGGAGCCGTGCGCGTCGAGGCACCACCTCTCCCGGAACGCGCCGTACCTGACGTAGAGGGGGCCCCGGTCCCACCGCAGGTCGCTGAGGACGTACGGTCCGGGACGCCCGCCGACCAGGGCAGAGAGCCCGTGCAGGGTCCGCTCCAGCTCCTCCTCGTCGCGCGGGTAGACGGTCAGGAGCTTGCCGCTGGACGCGCGGGCCGCGTACTTGGCGTTGGCCGCGACGAGGATGTTCTTGTCGAGGAGGTACTTGAAGGCGATCCCGTGCCCGGTGCAGTAGTCCCACACGTCACGGCAGGTCGCGTCCGCGCCGTCCACCGTCGCCGAGACGTGGATCTTCCACCCCTGCTCGGGCAGCGAGGGGTCCTCGGGGGCGACGACCTGCCAGAGACCGCTCCGTGTGCGCTTCCAGCCCGTCGGGGGCTCCAGCGCGCTCACGGAGAACTCCGCCGGGACCACGAGGGCGTGGCGGGAGCCGTCCGCCAGGCGGCTCGGCTCCTCGAAGAACAGCGGGTCCGCGAGCGTGTACATCTCGAACAGGTCGAGCATGGGCTTCCCTCCGGGAGGCGTGGCGGTACGGGCTCGGCCGCGCGGGCGCGGCTCACTCGGGCCGGGAGCCCCCGGCGGCGGCCCTGGACCTGGGCCCGCGCGCGATCCTGTCGAGGATGGGAGCGCCGTTGGCGGTCCAGGCGCCCCGGGACACCGAGTAGAAGTGCAGGTCCCACAGTCGGCCCTGGAAGTAGACGTGTCGGGGGAGTGACGCCTCCCGGGGGGTGGCCAGGAGTGCCGACCCGAATTGCCCCAGGCTCGCGTCCGTGGTCAGAACGTACACTTTCCTGAGGTAATCCCAATTCGCGAAGGCGTGGTTGACGAGCAGCATCATGGATTCGGCGCCCACGCCCACGGGAAGGCGGTCGGCGCGCATGAAGATCCCCAGTTTCACATGACCGGCCGGGTCGTGCTCGCGGATCGACCCGAAACCGAGGACCTCGCCCGTGCGCCGGAGCTGGATCTCGAATACGTCGACGAATCGCTTGGCCACCGAGTGGTAGGACTCGGAGAAGGCGTCGCGTGAGGGAAGGCTTTCCAGGCCCAGTTCCGTCAGGAGGTCGTAGAGTTTCGTGACGTTCTCCGGCGCGATGGGGCTGAATCTGACGCGCGGGGTCTCGAGGTGCGGTGTGAGCATGGCGCGACACTCTAGGGGCCGTGCCCGACGGCCGGGCCGGGACCGGGGATCCCCGCCCGCCCGTGTCCGGCCGGGATCCGGGGCCGAGCCAGGTCGGGGCCCGGAGGGCGGCTCGGGGCGCCGGCCCCGGCGTCCCGCCGGCGGGACAGCACGTGTGCCGTCGGCGGAACGGGGTGCGGGAGGCTCCCCGCGTCGGCGGCCGGCCGGGGGAGGGGACGGCCGCCGGGAGCCGGGTCGCGGGCTTCTTGTCGCACCGGAGGAATTGCCCTAGGTTCTGAACCGCCAGTATCCGACTGCGCACAGGAAAGGAGCCCAGACATGGTTCACACCGACGTCCTGTCTCTTCAGGAGATGGACACCGTCCTCGACGAGGCCGTTCTGCTGAACAGCGGCATCAGCTACTTCGGTTGTAGCTGATTGTTTTGACGCGCTGTGGAGATGCCAATCTTCACAGCGCTTTTCTCTGCTCTGCCCAGAAGTGTCGGGAGAAGTTGTGCACGAGATCGTTTTCCCCCATCTGGAGACGCGGTCGGCCAGACTCGCGTCCACCGGCGAGAGGTTCGGGGAGGCGGTCCACGACGAGCTCTCCGGGCTCGGTCTGGCCGGGATGCCGAGCCGCGACGTCTTCACCTCGCTCTGGCCCCGGCAGTTCGACGGCGTGGCCGCCCAGTTCTTCGTGGAGGCCCCGGCGTCCGGCCGGGTCTGCGGGTACGCCTCCCTGCACTCCCTCAACCCGAACGGGCGCTACGTGAAGTGCGCCCTCGCCCTGGACACGGCACTGCTCGGGGAGGAGGGCGTGACGGACGCCCACGCCCTGGCCGTCAACTACGCCTTCTCGATGTGGAACATCCGCAAGGTCTACTTCTGGGTGGTCGACAGCGGGCTCCCGGGCCTGCGCGCGACGGGGACGCCGACGCCCCGGGAGGGCACCCTGACCGAGTACCTGCGCGACGGGGAGAGGCTGCGCTCCGTGCGGATCTTCGCCGTCTACCGGGAGGAGTGGGACGCGGCCGGCGCCGTCTACGTACGCGCGGCGGCGGGGACCGGGTCGGCGTGAGCGCCGTCCGGCACGGGGGCGCGGGGCGGCGGCCGCGATGAGGGTGCTGATCGCGACGCAGGCGGAGAGGACCCACTTCCTGGGGACGGTGCCCCTGGCGTGGGCACTGAGGGCGGCCGGGCACGAGGTGAGGGTGGCGAGCCAGCCGCACCTGCGGTCCGTGGCCGCAGAGGCGGGACTGCCCTTCGTCCCCGTCGGCAGGGACCACCACTTCGCCAGGGTCAGCCGGAACGGGCTGGCCGACCGGCATCTGGACTTCGACATGGCGGAGGACCGGGACGAGGTCCTCACCTGGGACCACCTGCGCGAGGGCTACGGCAAGGTGGTCACCTGGTGGTGGCGGATGGTGAACGACCCCATGCTGGACGACCTGGTGGCGTTCTGCCGGGAGTGGGGACCCGACCTCGTCGTGTGGGAGCCGTCGACGTACGCGGCCCCCCTCGCCGCCGAGCTGTGCGGCGCCGCGCACGTGCGGCACCTGTGGAGCGTGGACCTGTTCGCCCGGGTCCGGGCGCGGTTCCTGGGGCGGATGGCCGAACAGCCCGAGACAGACCGGGAGGACCCCCTGGCCGCCTGGCTGGGGGCGCGCGCCGCCCGGTACGGGGTGGAGTTCTCCGAGGAGCTGGTCCACGGCCAGGCCACCATCGAGCAGGTCCCCGCCTCCCTGAGGGTGGACACGCCCTCCCACCTGGACTACCTGCCCGTGCGCTATGTGCCCTACAACGGCAGGGCCGTGGTCCCCGACTGGCTGCGCACCCCGCCGGAACGCCCCCGCGTCGGGCTCAGCCTCGGCACGAGCGCGAGCCTGAGGCTGGGCGGCTACACGGTCGACGTGGGCACCCTCCTGGAGGGGCTGGCGGACCTGGACGTGGAGGTCGTGGCGACCCTGCCCGCCCACGAGCAGGCCAAGCTCGGCGCCGTCCCCGCCAACACGCGTCTGGTCGAGTACGTGCCCCTGCACGCACTCGCCCCCACCTGCGCCGCCATGGTCACCCACGGCGGCCCCGGCACCGTCCTGACCGCGCTGAGCAGCGGGATCCCGCAACTCCTGGCGCCGCACCCCCGGATGTTCGACATCCCGGTGCTGTCCGGCCTGGTGCGGGACCGGGGCGCCGCCCTGCTCCTGCCCCCCGACCGCGTCACCCCCGAGGCCGTCGCCGACGGCGTCGGCGCCCTCCTGCGCGACCCGTCCTTCACCCGCGCCGCCCACACCCTGCGACACGACATCGCCGCCATGCCCACACCCGCCGACCTCGCCCACACCCTCACCGGCCTCGCCGACCGGCGCTGACCGGTCCGACCCCTCAGGCCCCGCCGGCGCCCCGGAGTGCGGCGATCCGCTCCAGGGCCGGGACCAGCTGGTCCGGGGCGGGGGCGGACAGGGTCTCGTCACGCATCCGCTCGGCCGCCTCCCTCACCCCGGGACCGTCGAGGACGGCGGCCAGGTGCTGGTCGACCCCCTCGGACAGGGCCGAGGCGAGGGACACCGAGCGCAGGGCGCCCCGGTCCTGGAGCGCGCGCGTGATCAGGCCCCCGTCGAACTGGTCGGCGTTGAGCACGACGAACTGCGGGAGCCCCTCCACCAGGGCGTTGCAGTACGAGTCGAAGCCCCCGCCGTGCACCAGCAGCGAGCACGACCCCATCAGCAGGTGGGCGGCCGCCGTGTCGGCGACCCGGACCTCCGGCGGGAGCGCCGGCAGCGCGTCCTCCCAGGAGCGCGGGGAGAGCACGACCGGCTCGGCCCCCAGCTCCATCAGCGCGTCGACCACGTCGACGAACGAGGCGGCGCCCTCCGGGGACTTGCTCCAGGAACCCCAGTCGACGAGCACGCGCCGGCCCTCGGGCTCCTCGCGGGCCCACGCCGGCAGGACCGCGCTCCCGCCGTAGGGCACCGGGCGCACGCTCAGGTGCGTCCCGGTCTCCAGCTCCCGCAGCCGCAGCGCCTCGGGGAGCTGGTGCACGGAGAACTGGCCCAGGACGAGGTCCTCGGAGAAGTCCACGCCGAACGCGGCCGCGGCCTCGGTGAGCCAGGCGGTGAGCGCGTCGGGTACGGCCGGGTCGGGGTCGGCCGCCCGGTAGAGGCCGCGCAGGCGCGCGAAGAGGTCGACGCTCCACAGGAACCGCCCGTGGGCCGCGCCGCACGCCTCGGCGGCGATCGCCCCGGAGTAGGTGCTCGGCTCCCACAGGACCAGGTCCGGCTTCCACTCGCGGCAGAACGCCACGAGGTCCTCCGCCATCGGCTCGTTGACGAGTCTCCACCACCAGGTGACATGGTCCTCGTAGGCGTCGCGCAGGCTCTCCTCGCCCAGCCGCTCCGGGCGCTCCTCGGAGAGGTCGAAGATGGACTCGCCCGGCTCCTCGCGCCCGTGGGCCACGACCTCGGCGAGGGTGTGGTCGCCCCCGACCGGAACCACGGTCAGGCCCGTCTCGGCGGCCGCCTCGGTCATGGAGGGCTGGGTGGCGATCCGCACCTCGTGTCCGGCGGCACGCAGCGCCCACGCCGTCGGCACCATGCCAAAGAAATAAGCCTTGTCCGCGTATGCCGCGACGACGATTCGCAAGGTGTTCCCCACTTCCGGGATTTCGATGGTCCGATCGGTGAAAGCCGACACCGCTCCTTGACAAGCCCGGCCCGCTGCATGTTCATTGCGGGTGTTGCACTCCGAACCTGTTCTCCTCTTCCGAGCCGGCGTGGCGGTACGGTTGTGTCGATCCCTTCGGAAGAGGTTCTGGGAGCCTAGCACCGGTGCTGGATCCAGGCCGGTGGGCGTAGCGCAGCGGTATGTTCGCGCCGTACTTGCCCGGCAATATCGATGTTCGGACCTCTCTGGGAGTCACCATGAAAGGTATTGTGTTGGCGGGTGGCACTGGCAGCCGCCTGTTTCCCGCTGCCCGAAGTATTTCCAAACACCTTTTCCCGGTTTACGACAAGCCGATGTTCTACTACCCGATCTCCGTGCTGATGACGGCTGGAATCCGCGAGATCCTCCTGATCACCAATCCCGAGAGCCTTCCCCTCATCCGCCAGGTGCTCGGCACCGGGAGTTCGCTGGGGATCGAGATCCGGTACGCGACCCAGCCCGAGCCCAAGGGGATCGCCGAGGCGCTGCTCATCGGCCGGGACCACATCCGGGGGAGCCGTAGCGCCCTCGTCCTGGGGGACAACATCTTTCACGGCGAGGGCTTCGGCGGACTGCTCGACCGGGCCGCGACCTCGACGTCCGGGTGCACGCTCTTCGGATCCAGGGTGAGCGACCCCCGGCAGTACGCGGTCGCGGGATTCGGGGACATGGGCAGGTTCGAGAGCCTGGAGGAGAAGCCGGCCGCCCCGCGCTCGGACTGCGCGGTCACTGGCCTCTACTTCTACGACCAGGAGGTGGTGGACATCGCCGAGAGCATCGTCCCCTCCGCGCGGGGCGAACTGGAGATCACCGATGTCAACCGCGTCTACCTGGAAAGGGGCCGGGCCGAACTCGTGACCATGGGGAGCGAAATAACCTGGCTCGACCTCGGCACCGAGGAATCCCTGTTGGAGGGAAGCCGATACGTTTCCACCACGGCCCGGGGGACCGGTGTCCGGGTCGCCTGTCTTGAGGAGATCGCCTTGCACATGGGCTTCATCGGAGCGGACGAGTGCTATCGGCTCGGGGAAGAGATGCCCAATTCCCGCTATGGCGCGTACGTCATGGAGGCCGCCCGCAGGGCGGCGGGGGTGTGGCAGGGTGCGGGTGTATGAAGATCCTGGTCACCGGTGGCGCCGGATTCATCGGTTCCAATTTCGTCAGACGTGTCCTCGCCGGCTCCTATCCGCGGTACGCGGACGCCGAGATCGTGGTCCTGGACAAGCTGACCTACGCCGGCACGACGGAGAGCCTGGCCTCCGTGGCCGACGACCCGCGCCTGACCTTCGTCCGGGGTGACGTGTGCGACGAACAGCTCGTGCGCGAACTCATGGGCGGGGTGTCCCTCGTGGTGCACTGCGCCGCCGAGACCCACGTGGACCGTTCGATCTCGGACGCCGGCTGCTTCGTCCGCACCAACGTCATGGGCACCTTCCACCTGCTGGACTCGGCCCTGGCCGAGAACGTGGAGAACTTCGTCCTGGTCTCCACGGACGAGGTCTACGGGACGCTCGGCTCGGGGTCGTGGGTCGAGACCGACCCCCTGGAGCCCAACTCCCCGTACTCGGCCTCCAAGAGCGCCTCCGACCTCCTGGCGCGGTCCTTCCACCGGACCTACGGCATGCGGGTCTGCGTCACCCGGTGCGCCAACAACTACGGGCCGTTCCAGTTCCCGGAGAAGATGATCCCGCTCTTCGTGACCAACCTGCTGGACGGGACGCCGGTGCCCGTCTACGGGGACGGCGGCAACGTCCGCGAGTGGGTCCACGTGGACGACCACTGCGACGCCCTCGCCCTGGCGGCCGAGCACGGTGAGCCCGGCGAGGTCTACAACATCGGCGGATCGGTCGAGAAGCGGAACCTGGAGGTCACCGACGCGCTCCTGGAGCTGCTCGGGCACGACGCCTCGATGGTCCGCTTCGTCGCCGACCGCAAGGGCCACGACCGCCGCTACTCCGTGGACGGGACCAAGGCCGCCGAGCGGCTGGGCTACCGGCCCGCCGTCTCCTTCGAGGAGGGGTTGGCCCGCACCGTCGCCTGGTACACGGAGAACCGCGCGTGGTGGGAACCGCTGAAGAAGCGCCTCTCCCAAGCGGAGGACGGCGGCTGAGGCGTCCCCGCGCCCGGCCCGCCCGTCCCGCCGGCGGGACAGCAGACGACGCCGGCGCGGACCCGTATCCCCCGTCCCGGACCCCCGCCCGGGACCCGACCCCCGATCGGATCAGGACTCACGTGTCGGTTGACGAGCTCTCCCCCGGCGACCTCATCACACGGCTCCCCGCGGCGCCCGAACTCTCGGAACGGCCGTGGACGGTGCGCTGGGACGCGCTGGACGAACCGGCGGAACAGCTCCTCGGCCGCCTGCTGCCCCCCGAGACGGCGTTCACCACCTCGGGAAGTACCGGCCGTCCGACCGTCTGGCACCGCACCCGCGAGCAGCTCGTGTCGGAGGCGGGCCTGCTCGCCGCGCTGCTGGAGGACGCCCGCCCCGAGGCGGTCGTGTCCTTCGCGCCGCCGCGGCACCTCTACGGGATGCTCGCCAGCGTGCTCGTGCCCGCACTCCTCGGCGTGCCCGCCTGGTACGTGCCCCAGTTCGCCCAGCTGCCGCCCCCCGACCACCGCCGCTGGGCGGTGATGGCGATCCCCTGGACCTTCCGGATCCTCCTCGGCCGCACGAACTGGATCGAGGCGGCCGAACGCCTCGCGTTCGTCCACAGCACGGCGGTGGTCCCGCGCAGCGCGAACGACCTGCTCTCCGCGGCGGGCGACCGCGCGAGCCTGACCGAGATCTTCGGATCCACGGAGACCGGCGGCGTCGCCCACCGCGAGTGGAACCCCCACAACCCGCCGTGGCACCTGTTCTCCGACGTCGAGTTCGGGCACGGCCCGGACCGCCCCGGGACGGAGGCCCCCCTGGTGGTCCGCAGCCCCCGCATCGCGCGGCCCGGGACGGGGTCCCCGGTCGCGGAGTGCCGGATGGACGACCACGTGGTCCGGCTCGGCGACCGGACCTTCGGGTTCGCGGGACGCCGGACCCGGCTCGTCAACGTCAACGGGCGGCGCCTGGACCTCGACCTCATGGAGGAGAGGCTGGTCGACGTCCTCGACTGCGAGGACCTGGCGTGCGTCCCGGTGCTCGACCCGCTGACCGGGGAGCACTTCGACCTCCTGATCGTCCCGGCGTCGGCCGGGACCCCCGACGCGGAGGAGCTCCGGAGGGCACTCGACCGGATCGAGTACCGTCCCCGCAGCGTGCGGACGGTGGAGCGGATCGACCGCTCCGAGACAGGCAAACTTCGGCGCGTGCAGTCCGCGCGCGCCCGCCCCGAAGGAGTGGACAGATGACGCCAACGCCGACCAGCCTGGCCGAGGTCGTCCGCCGGGCCGCGTGGGACGCGAGCATCGGCTGGACCGACGACGACCTCTCGCGGATGCAGGCCAGCGCCACGACCATGGCCAAGCACCTGGCCGACGGCGCCGACGTCTACGGGGTCACGCGCGGCTTCGGCCCGCTCGTTGCCTTCCCCGCCTCGGAGTCCGCGGGCGAGCAGGGGGACGGGCTCATCGCCCACCTCGGCAGCGCGCAGGGGGAGCCGCTGTCGCCCGAGGTCAGCCGACTCGTGGTCGCCCTCCGGCTCACGAGCATGCGCCGCGGCTACTCCGCGGTGTCGGTCGACTTCTGGCAGGAGCTCGTCGGGCTGTGGAACCGCGGTTTCACCCCCGTCATCCCGCGTGAGGGCACGGTGAGCGCGAGCGGGGACCTCCAGCCCCTGGCCAGCGCGGCTCTGGCGTTCGCGGGCCAGGGCGAGGCCTGGGTGCGCGAGGACTCCGGCGCCTGGTCGCGCAGACCCGCCGCCGAGGCCCTGGGCCGCCTGGGCGCGTCCCCGGTCCGGTGGAACGCACGCGAGGCCCTGTCCTTCGTCAACGGCAGCGGGGTCAGCCTCGCCGTCACCGTCGACAACCACCGCCAGGTCGAGGACGTGGTCCGCGCGTCGGCGCTGATGACCGCCCGGATGGTGGACCTGCTGGGGGCCAACCCCCAGGCGTACGCGGCGGGGATCGCGGAGGCCCGCGGACAGAACGGCCAGGCCGCCGCCGCCGCGTGGATCAGGTCCGGCATCCCCGCCGGAGCCGAGCGCGACGAGGCCAGGCCCCTCCAGGAGCCCTACAGCCTCAGGTGCGCGCCGCAGATCCTCGGCGCGGTGCTCGACCAGCTCGCCGCCGCGGAGCGCATCCTGCTGCGCGAGGCGGTGGGGACCACCGACAACCCCGTCAGCAGCGAGGGAGAGGTCCTGCACGGCGGCAACTTCCACGCGATGCCCGTGGGCCTGTGCTCGGACCAGCTCGGCCTGGCCCTCCAGCAGGTGGCCTACATGGCCGACCGGCAGCTGTCCCTGCTCTGCGGCTCGGACACCAACGGCGGACTCCCGCCGATGCTCACCCCCCGGCCCGGGGCGGGGAGCGGCCTGGCCGGGGTCCAGGTCAGCGCCACCTCGTTCGTCTCGCGGATCCGCCAACTCGTGACCCCCGCCACCCTCACCGCCCTGCCCTGCAACAACGGGAACCAGGACCACGTGCCCATGGCGCTCAACGGCGCGAACTCCCTCGCCCAGGCCCTGGACCTGGCGTGGCTGGTCGTCGGCTCGCTCGGCGTGGGCCTGGCCCAGCTCGCCGCGCTCACCGGCAGGACCGGGGAGACGGGGCTGTGGGCCCGGATCGCGGAGCTGTCCCCGCCGCTGGACCGGGACCGCCCCCTCGCCGCCGAGGTGCGGGCCGTGCGCGACGCCCTCGCGGAGGAGGCCCGGGCCAGGTCCGGCGAGTGGGTGCACCGGGACGCCTGAGACCGGCCGCGCGGCGGACCGACCGTCCGCCGCCCGCCCGGCCCCACCCGCCCCGTCCGCGTCACGGACGGGGGGTTCGCATGACAGACGGGGCGTACCGCCAGGTCGCACCCCACAGGGAAGGGTTCGCCTTGCAGACGCCAGAACTATGGATCCGGGGCCTCGGTGTGTACCTCCCCGAGACCCGGGTGAGCGTGGAGACCGCCGTGGCCGAGGGACTCACCACGGCGGAGGAGGCGGCCGTCCACGACATGGCCGGCGCCGCCGTCGCGGGCGAGCTCCCCGCCCCGGAGATGGCGCTCCGCAGCGCCCGCGAGGCGTACGACCAGGCGGGGGCCGACCCCGACGACACGCGCGTCCTCCTCTACACGGACATCTGGCACCAGGGCCCCGACGTCTGGTTCCCGCAGTACCACCTCCAGCACCACCTCGTCCGGGGCGACGTCATCGCGGGGGAGCTGCGCCAGGGGTGCAATGCCCTGTTCACCGCGATGGAGCTGACCGAGCCGCACCTGCGCGGCGCCCCGGAGAGCGCCACCGCCCTCCTCGTCGCGGCCGACAACTTCAGCACCCCGAACGTCGACAGGTGGCGCTCGGGAGCCTTCGTGATGGGAGACGGCGCCTGCGCGGTCCTCCTGGGGCGGGCCCCCGGCCTGGCCCGGGTGCTCTCGGTGGGCTCGATGGTCGTCCCCGAGCTGGAGGAGCTGCACCGGGCGGGGGAGCCCGAGTTCCCCCCGGCGGCCACGACCGGCACCGCACTGGACCTTCGCGCCCGGGGGCGCGCCCTCACCGAGAAGGGGGAGGAGGACCCGGAGGTGGACCTCGCCTGGTTCACCCTCCAGCAGAAGATGATGCTGCTGGTCGGCCGCACCCTCGCGGAGGCCGGGGTGGGCTTCGGCGACATCGCCCGCGCCACCTTCAGCAACCTGGGCCCGGGAGCGGTGGAGCACCGCTGGATGGACGTCCTCAAGCTCCCCATGGAGAAGTCGACGTGGAGCCACGGCCGGACCATCGGCCACATCGGGGCCGCCGACCCCTTCATCGGGCTGCGCCACCTGCTGGACGAGGGCGGGGTCCGCCCCGGGGACCACGTGGTCCTGGGCGGACTGGGCTCGGGGGTCACGCTCTCCTGTGCCGTGGTGCGGATCGCCGACACCCCGCCCGGCTCCTGAGACGCGGGAGGCGCCGGACGCGGGCGGGCCCCGGAGCCCGCGTCCGGAGGACCGGCCGGCGGACGACCGCGTGAGGGGGACCGGGGGCCCGCCGGGCCCCCGGTCTCACCACGACCAGGCCTCGGGCGCGGGACCGCCCTTGCCCACCGGGGGGAACAGGGCGTCGATCCGTTCGGCGGTCTCCGCGTCGATCCCCGTCTCCAGGGCCCGGATCGCACCGTCGAGCTGGCCCAGGGTGCGCGGTCCGACGATGGTCGAGTTGACCCCCGGGCGCGAGAGCACCCACGCGATCGACAGCTCGGCCGGGTCGCGGCCCACGGAGTCGCAGAGGTCCTCGTAGGCGGCGATCGTGTCCCCGCGCTCGCGCAGCACCTCCATCGCCCGGCTCTTGGCCGTCTTGACGGCGGTGCCCTCGCGGAGCTTGCGGATGGCGCCGCCCAGCAGGCCGCCGTGCAGCGGCGACCAGGTCAGGATTCCGATGCCGTAGGACGCCGCCGCGGGCAGGACCTCCAGCTCCACGTGGCGCGTGACCAGGTTGTACGCGCACTGCTCCGAGACCAGGCCGAGGAAGTTGCGCCGGTTCGCGGCCTCCTGGGCGGAGGCCAGGTGCCAGCCCGCGAAGTTGGAGGAGCCCACGTAGCGCACCTTGCCCTGGTGGACGAGGATCTCCATCGCCTGCCAGACCTCCTCCCACGGCGCGTTGCGGTCCACGTGGTGCATCTGGAAGAGGTCGATCCAGTCCGTGCGCAGCCTGCGCAGCGACTCCTCGCACGAGGCGATGATGTGGCGGGCCGAGAGGCCGCGGTCGTTGGGCCAGTCGCTCATGGGGTTGAAGACCTTGGTCGCCACAATGGAACGGTCGCGGCGCCCCTCGCCCTTGTCGAACCATTCGCCGATGAGTTCCTCGGTCATTCCCTTGTGCACCTGCCACCCGTAGTGGTTGGCGGTGTCGAAGAAGTTGACGCCGTGTTCGAGCGCGCTGTCCATCATCGCGAAACTCTCGTCCCGCGGAGTGTTCACGCCGAAATTCAGCGTTCCCAGGCAGAGGCGGCTGACCTCCAGCGCGGTACGGCCAAGGCGTGTGTACTGCATTCTCTCCCCTGTTTCATGGTGTCTCGCAGAGAAAGCTGGACTCGGGGTCGAACGGAACTCGTGCGGGTGCGCCGGCCGCCGGATGCCGCCGTTATCGCTCCGGAAGGATCCGGAAAGGGCCTCGTGGAGAAGACTTCCACGTCCGGGCGGACCCCGCGCCGCTATGCTCGCGATCCGGCGGCGCCCGGCGGCGGAGAGGCCGCCCCGGCGCCCGCGGACGAAGGGCACCGTACCCCGCGACACCCGCGTCCCGCCGTGCCCGGAGCCCCTGCTCCCGCCGCCGCGCCGCACCCCACCGCCCGCCCCTCCCGGAACCGGCCTTCCGGCGGTTCCGACTCCTGTCCGGAGATGCCCCCTTGCGTGTACTGCTCGCCTCCTACGCGGAGAAGACGCACTTCATCGGCATGGTGTCCCTCGCGTGGGCACTGCGCGCCGCCGGACACGAGGTCCGCGTCGCCAGCCAGCCGGAACTGACGGGGTTCCTGGCCCGGGCGGGGCTGTCCGCGGTCGCGGTCGGACGCGACCACCTCCTGAAGAAGCACTTCGAGGTGGTGACCCAGTGGGGTGAGGGAGAGGCCCCGGGGCTGTTCGACGTCGGCGAGGCCTGGGACGACGACCTGTCGTGGGACGAGCTGCGGTGGGGCGCGCGGGACACGGCGGCCTGGTGGTGGCGGATGGTCAACGACCCGATGCTGGACGACCTGGTGTCGTTCTGCCGCGCATGGAAGCCCGACCTGGTGGTGTGGGAGGCGACCACGTTCGCGGGGGCGATCGCGGCGCAGGCGTGCGGTGCGCCCCACGTGCGGTTCCTGTGGAGCCTGGACCTGTTCGCCGCCATGCGGGTGCAGTACCTGGAGCGCATGGGCGAGCAGCCCGAGGCCGACCGCGACGACCCCGTCCGCGCCTGGCTGGAGAACCGCGCCGCCCGCTACGGGGTGGAGTTCTCAGAGGACCTCGTCCGGGGACAGGCCACCCTGGACTACCTCCCCGACTCCCTGACCCTGTCCGCGCCCACCGGCGCCCGGCGCCTCCCCCTGCGCTACGTCCCCTACAACGGCAGGGCCGTGGTCCCCGACTGGCTGCGCACCCCGCCCGAACGCCCCCGCATCGCGCTGAGCGTGGGAAGCAGCACGACCGAGTGGTTCGGGGGGCACACGTTCTCGCTGGGCGAGGTCCTGCGGGGGTTGGGGGAGCTGGACGCGGAGATCGTCGCGACCCTGCCGCCGGAGGAGGAGGCCGGGCTCGGCCCGCTCCCCGACAACGTGCGGCTGGTGGGCTACGCGCCCCTGCACGTCCTGGCGCCGACCTGCGCGGCCATGATCACGCACTCCGGACCCGGCACCCTGTGCTCGGGGCTGTCCCACGGGGTGCCCCAACTGCTCGTGCCCGGGCCCCGGCTGGACGCGCCCCTGCTGTCGCGGCTGGTGGAGCGCCAGGGGGCGGGGCTGGTGGTGCTGCCGGAGGACGCCGGGGCCGTGAGCCTGCGGGACACCGCGCGCCGCCTGGTCGAGGACCCCCGGCACGCCGCGGCGGCGGGGCTGCTGCGCGAGGAGATGGCCGCCATGCCCTCCCCCGCCGAGACGGCGCGCGTCCTGGCCGACCTGGTGCGGGAGGGGGCCCTGGGGCCGACCTGAGCGGGGCGCCGCCGGCGGTTCGGGGGCGCCCCGCCGCACGCCGGAGGAGCCCCGGCCCCGTCCGGCCTCGCGCGACCCGCGGGGTGCCCCGTGGCCCGGGGTTCGGTGCGGGGTCGGCGCCGTTCAGCGCCGGTCGGTGAGGGTGTGGGCGAGGTCGGCGGGGGAGGGCATGGCGGCCATCTCCTGGCGCAGGGCCTCGGCGGCCCGGGTGTGGCGGGGGTCGTCCAGGAGCGCTCGTACCCCGGCGGCCACGGCGTCGGGGGTGACCCGGTCGGGCTCCAGGACGAGGGCGGCGCCCCGGTCCCGTACCCGGCCCGACAGCAGCACGGTGTCGAACATGTTGACGTTGGGGGCCATGAGCTGGGGGGTGCCGCCGGTGAGGGCGGTCAGGACGGTGCCGGGTCCGCCGTGGGTGATCATCGCGGCGCAGGTGGGGGCGAGTGCGTGCAGGGGCACGTACTCGGTCAGGCGTGTGTTGGCGGGGACGGGGCCGAGGGCGTCCTGCTCGTGGGCGGGCAGGGTGGCGACGACCTCCGCGTCCAGGTCGGCCAGCCCCTCCAGCGCGTCCTTGGGCGAGAGCTGGTGCTCCCCGTACCACTCGGCCGCGCTGGTGCCGAGGGTGAGGGCGATGCGGGGGCGCTCGGGTGGGGTGCGCAGCCAGTGGGGGACGACGGCCCTGCCGTTGTAGGGGACGTAGCGCATGGGCAGGTAGGTGAGGTCGTGGGGGGTGGGGACCCTGAGGG
>NZ_JBHSUF010000012.1:143217-270740 GCF_042660575.1 Nocardiopsis tropica | reverse complement strand
GCCCCGTGGCCGCGGGCCCGCTGCCCGCGCCGCCGGCCGGGGCGGCCTGCGCGCCGCCGCCCCCGGAGGGGACGGCCACGGGGGCCGCCGCCCACCGCCCGTGGCGGGACGTGGTCCTGTCGGCTCCTGCGAACACTGGTACTCCTTCGTGGTGCCTCCGGGGCCTCCGCGGCGCGGGGCCCGGAGCGGGTCAGGCCGCCCCGTGGGCGGCGGGGACCGGCGCGCCGTCCTCCCGCGCCGCGCCGACGGCCGCCGCCAGGGCGGGCACGTGGTCGGGCGCGGAGACGGACAGGCGGCCGGTGCGGGGGCTGATGCGCCGGGTGAACCCGGTGAGGACGCGCCCCGGCCCGATCTCGACCAGGAGGTCGGCGCCGAGGTCCCCGGTGAGGGTCCGCACCGCGTCGAGCCAGCGCACCGGGCGGGTGAGCTGGTCGAGCATGAGCCCGGGCCACAGGTCCGGGCGGGTGTGGGGGCGGGCGTCCACGTTGGCGACCACGGGCACGGCGGCCGTGCGCAGCCCGGCCCGGGCGAGGGCCGCGCGCAGTCGGGCGCGGGCGGGCTCCATCAGCGGACTGTGGAAGGCGCCGCCCACGGGGATGTCCACGACCCGGGCGGCCCCCTCGGCGAGGGCGGCCTCCGCGCAGAGCGCCACGCCCTCCGGGGCTCCCGAGAGGACGCTCTGGCGGGGCGAGTTGAGGTTGGCGACCCACACGCGGGCGCCGTCGCGGCGGAGGCCGGCGGCGATCCGCTGTACGGCGCGGACGTCCAGGCCGAGGACCACGCCCATGGTGCCGGGGGTGAGCTCGGTGGCCCGGCGCATGGCCTCGCCCCGCGCGGCGACCAGGCGTACCCCGTCGTCGTAGGCGAGCGCGCCCGAGGCGACCAGTGCCGTGTACTCGCCGAGGCTGTGCCCGGCGACGGCGACCGGCCTGGTCCCCGGCAGGGCGTCGCGCACCTCGCCGTGCGCGACGCAGGCCAGGACGAACGTGGCGAGCTGGGCGTTGTCGGTGCGGCGGAGCGTGTCGGCGTCCGCCCGGAGCAGCAGGCCGGCGACGTCCCGGCCGCTGACCCGCGACGCGCGCTCCACGAGACCCCAGGAGGGGGTGTGCGCCCAGGGGGCGCCCATGCCGGGCTCCTGTGATCCCTGGCCGGGGAAGACGTAGGCGATCCTGGGCACGGCGTGCCCTCCTTCGTGGTCGGCGCGGCCCCGGTGCGGGGCGCGGGCGCGGGGGCCCGGACCGGCCCGGGCCCCCGCGTGCGGTCAGGAGGAGACGGGCTCCTCGTCGGGGGTGAAGGGGCGCAGGTCGAGCTGGACGGCGCCGATCTGGAGCATGAGGAACAGGTCCTGGCGGCAGCCCCAGTGCTCGACGACCTTGCCGTCCCGGACCCGGTAGATGTGCATGTGCTCGAAGGCGACGTCGGCGCCGGTGGCCTCGATGCCCAGGAACTCGCGGACGTGGCGGCCGGTGAAGCGCAGGTGGATGACGGCCTTGTCACCGTCGGCGAAGCTGTCGATCCGGTCCCACCTGGCGTCGGCGAAGACGCTGTTCATCCACTTCGCGGTGCCGAGGTAGCCGTCGGGGCCGCCGGGGGTGCCGGGCGGGGCCTCGTGGTCGACGAACTCCGGGGCCACGTACTTGTGGGCGACCTCGGCGTCGAGCCCGTTGAAGATGTCGCCCATCTTGTGGGCGATGTCGAGGGTGGTCTCGGTCTGGGACATGGGTGTCTTCCTTCGCTGTGTCGGTCCGGCGGCGCTGCGGCCGCCGGGCTGTCGTTCCGTTCCGTGGTCGGGGTCCGCGGCCGTCCCGGGTACGGGGGCGGTCCGCGGCGGGCGTGCCGGGTCAGCCGACCTCGGCGCCGCCGTTGACGGGGATGTTCGCCGCGGTGACGTAGCCCGCCCCGTCGGAGGCGAGGAAGCGCACGGCGGCGGCGACCTCCTCGGGGGTCCCGGCGCGGCCCACCGCCGTGCGGCCGATCAGGGCCTCGCGGCGCGGGCCCGCGAGATCGGAGGTCATGTCGGTGTCCACCAGCCCCGGGGAGACGACGTTCGCGGTGATCCCGCGCTTGCCGACCTCGCGGGCGACGGAGTGGGCGAGGCCGATGAGCCCGGCCTTGGACGCGGCGTAGTTGGCCTGGCCGGGGGCTCCGACGAGGCCGGTGAGGGAGGAGACGTAGACGAGGCGGCCCCACCGGGCGCGCACCATGTCGGTGAGGACCGCGCGGGTGACGCGCAGCGCGCCCACCAGGTTGGTGTCGACGACCTCCGTGAACTCGGCGTCGCTCATGCCGAGGAGGAGGCCGTCCCGGGTGATCCCGGCGTTGGAGACGAGGACCTCCACGGGCCCGTGGTCCCGGCGGACCCGTTCGACCGCCTCCTCGACGGAGCCGGGGTCGCGGACGTCGCAGCGCACGCCGTCGAGCCCGTCGGGCGGCGACCCGTCCCGGTGGGTGACGACGACCTCGTCCCCCTGGGCGGCGAACATGCGCGCGACCGCCAGACCGATGCCGCGGTTGCCCCCGGTGACGAGGACGCGGCGGCTCATCGGACGGCGTCCTCGGGCGTGCCGACCAGGCGCGCCAGCTCGGCGGCGGCCTCGGCGGTGTCCCCGAAGCGGATGGCCCGCCAGCCCGCCGCGAGGGCGCCCTCGCAGTTGCGCTCGTTGTCGTCCACGAGCAGGCACTGCTCCGGGGGGACGCCCGCGCGCCGCGCGGCCAGGTCGAACACCGCGGCCTGGGGCTTGCGCGCGCCGACCTCGAAGGACATCACCACGTCGTCGAAGAGGGCGTCGGCGTCCACCATGCGGCGCCAGTGGGCGTCCCAGGTGGGGACCATGTTGGAGAGCATCCCGACGAACACGCCCCGGGAGCGCAGGGCCTCCAGTTCGGCGACCCAGGCGTGGTTGGTCTCGCGGTCCTCGAACCAGTCGTCGGCCAGGGTCGTGATGCGGCGGTCGATGCCGTACCGCTCCCGCAGGAGGACGCCGATGCGGTCCAGCCACTCGGCCTCGGTGACGAGCGGGGTGTCGATCGGCTCCATGTAGTCGTCGGTGCCGAAGCCCTCGGTGACCTCGCCGATGACCGTGAGCAGGGCGTGCGCGTCGATGCCCGTGCGCGCGCAGAACTTCTGCATGGTCTCGGCGATGGGCGGGGTGAGGACGCCGCCGAAGTCGGTCCACACCGCGGTGACGCGGGAAGTGCTCATCGTGGGGTCTCCTCCGTCCCGAGGCGGGACGTGTCGGTGACGGTCAGGGTGGTGTCGGCGATCCGGGCGCCGTCCTGCTCGAAGCGGACGCGGCGCTCCCCGGTCGCGGCCCCGTCCGCCGGGGTGGAGGCGAGCACGGGGGAGGTCAGCTCCGCGAAGCCGGTGAAGCCGGCGCGGACGCCCGTGACGCGCCGGGCCCCCGGGGTTCCGGAGCCGCCGGGGACGGGCACGGCCAGGGCCAGCTGGCGGGCGGCCTCGGTGAGGACGGCCGCCGGCAGGTGGTCGTAGGGGTGGTCGAAGAGGGACGGGTTGTCCCAGCGGGGCCGGACCTCGGCGGTGAGTGCGCCGTCGCGGGCCACGGGGGCGCCCAGGACCACGTTCAGGGGGTTGGTGCGGCCGACGGTCCGCGGCTCGACGCCGGTCGGCGCGGCGGTCTGCCCGCTCGTCAGCGGCGCGGGCCCGCCCAGCTGGGCGTGGCGGACGGCCTCGTACTCGCCGGGCGTCAGGAACAGCACGTCCATGGTGTGGGTGCCGGCCCGGACCCCGTCCACGCGGAACACCTGCTCCACGCGCCCGGCCCGGACCCGGTCCCTCCTGCGGCGGACGACGGTGAACCGGTTGTCGATCACCAGCTCGCCGGGGCGGTCGCCGCACAGCAGCGCGGCGGGGTCCGTGTCGATGGCGAACCGGTCCACGATCATCTGCGTGCCGGCCCTCGCGCCCATGTGGGCGTGGGTCCCGGCGATGGCCGCCTGCCGGCCCGCCTCCAGCAGGAGGAGCACGTCGAAGACGGCCGGGCTCCGCCCGTGGTCGCTGAAGTAGCCGTGGTTCAGGGGGAGCTGGGCCGCGGCCACGACGTCGGTCTCCGACACCGGGCGCAGGTCGGTGACGAAGACCTCCGAGACCGCGCTCCGGTGCACCAGCGTGCGGTCGAGGGTCGCCCTGAAGCCGAGGTCGGCCGGAATGTCGATGTCCATTTCCGCGACGGAAGCCATTGCACCACCTCTCGCAAATTCATTGACCTTTGACAACAGCCTTGCACCGCCGAATAAAACACCGATCAATTTTCGATCAAAGTTGACCGCATGTCACTTTCGATGAATACGGGAGGTACAAAGGCGCAGTCTTATTGCGCGGCCCGCCGGGCGGTGGCCAAGCTGGTGGAAGACCGGCCCGAACAGCGGGCCCTCCGATCCGAAGGGAACCACGATGACCGAGAGGACGACCGTCGAAGAATCCGGCGCGATGATCGGGAAACTCCGCGAGATCGTCAGCCAGGAACTGGAACTGGAGGACGGAGAACTCACCCCCACCGGGCACTTCGTGGAGGACTACGAGGGCGACTCCCTCTCCCTGATCACCGTCGTGGCGCGCATCGAGAAGGAGGTGGGCGTGGTCATTCCCAAGACCGACCTGCCGCAGCTCCTCAACTTCGAGCTGCTCGCCGCCGCCGTCCGGGAGTACGGCGAGGTGGCCCGTGCCTGAGACCAGACGCGTCGTCATCACCGGCCTCGGGGCGGTGAGCAGCGTCGGCATCGGCGCCGACGCGTTCGCGGCGGCCATCCGCGAGGGCCGCAACGGCACGGCCGAGATCACCTCGTTCGACGCCTCCGGGTTCCCCTACCGGATGGCGGGTGAGGTCCGCGGCTTCGCGCCCCGCGAGATCCTCCGCCGGATCGACCCCGACCGGTGGGGCCGCAGCGGCCAGCTGGCCGCGGCCGCGTCCCGGCTCGCCCTGGAGGACTCGGGCCTGGCCCCGGAGGCGGTGTCGCACGGCCGTTCGGGCGTGATCATGGGGACGACCAGCGGCGAGGCCACCGTGTCCTCCGTGCTCGGGGAGCAGTGGGTGTCGGGGCGGATGAAGGAGTTCTCGTCCCGCGTGGTCGCGCAGGCCCCGGCCAGCCAGATCTCCGCGGCGGTCAGCACCGAGCTGGCCCTGGGCGGTGACACCCAGACCGTCCCGACCGCGTGCTCGGCCAGCAACTACGCCCTGGGCCACGCGTTCGACCTGGTGCGCACCGGCGAGGCCGACCTGATGTTCGCGGGCGGCGCCGACGCGGTGAACCGCTTCACGCACGCCGGGTTCCACGCCCTGGGCGCTCTCGCCCCCGACGTGTGCCGGCCCTTCGACAAGGACCGCGCGGGCATCATCACCGGCGAGGGCGGGGTCTCCCTGCTCCTGGAGCCGCTGGACTCCGCGGTGGCGCGGGGGGCCCGCGTCTACGCGGAGATCCTGGGCTACGGGGTCAACTGCGACGCCAAGCACATGGTGCACCCGGACCCGGGGAGCATCGCCGCGTGCATCCGGGACGCGCACGCCTCCGCGGGGATCACCCCCGACCAGGTCGACTACGTGTGCGCGCACGGCACCGGCACCCCCACCAACGACGCCACCGAGGTACAGGCGGTGCGCGAGGTGTTCGGCGGACGCGTGCCGCCCATCAGCTCCATCAAGTCGATGATCGGCCACACCATGGGCGCGGCCAGCGGGTTCGGCGCGGTCGTGTGCTGCAAGGCCCTGCACGACGGGTTCCTGCCGCCCACCGCGAACGTCGGCACGGTCGACCCGGCCCTGGGGCCGGACCTGGACGTGGTCCCGGGGCGCGGGCGCGACGCCGCCCCGCGGATCGTCCAGAACCACGGTTTCGCCTTCGGCGGCAACAACGTCATCACCATCCTCGGGAGGCCCGCATGACCGTCCTGGCGACCGGACCGGGCACCGCGGACCGGCCCGTGCTCCCCGCCGCCGTCCCGCTCGCGGTCACGTCCGCCGGCGTGGTGTCGGCGGCCGGGCTGGGCCTGGAGTCCCTGAGCGGCGTGCTCGGCTCCGGCGGCGTCGGCCACTCCGCCCCGGTGGGCGACGACGCCGACGACTACCCGCCGCTCGGGGTGCGCTCGGTGGAGGGGTTCCGCCTGCGCGACCACGTGGGCCGCAAGGGGACCCGCAACCTGGACCGGCTGACCGGGTTCGGGCTGGTCGCGGCCAAGCTGGCCCTGGCCGGGACCCCCGCGGGGGCGGAGGCCGACCGCACCGGGGTCGTCGTCACCACCAGCACCGGCAGCACCCAGAGCCTCATGGACCTGGCGGGCGACACTCTCCTCCAGGAGCGCCCCTACCTGGTCAACCCGTCGCGCTTCCCGAACACGGTGCTCAACTGCTGCGCCGGCCAGATCGCCATCTGGAACGGGCTGCGCGGCGCCAACGTCACCCTCGCCGCGGGCCAGGCGTCCGGCATGAACGCGTTCCGGCACGCGCGGATGGTGCTGTCCCTCGGCCGCGCCGACCGGCTCGTGGTCGGCGGGGTGGAGGAGCTGAGCGCACCGCTCGCCTGGGGCTGGCACGCCTCGGGGACCCTGGCCGAGGGCACCCCGATCGGCGAGGGGGCCGCCGCGTTCGTGGTCACCACCTCCGAGGCGGCGCGCGCCGGCGGCGCGGGGATCGCCGCCGAGGTGCTGGGCGTGGAGGTGGGCTTCCACCCCGCCTCGCGCGGGGACCGGGCGAAGGCCGTCGCCGAGCACGTGCGCCGCGCCCTGGCCCGCAGCGGCGTCGCCCCCGGGGACGTCACGGAGGTCTCCCCCGGATCCACCGGCCTGGTGGGCGTGGAGCGCGCCGAGCGCCGGGGGATCGCCCTGGCCCTGGGCGGCGTCCCGCCCGTCCGCGACGTGACGCGGGCCGTGGGCCAGTGCTACAGCGCGGCCGGCGCCATGCAGGTCGCGGGGCTGCTCGCGGCATGGCGCGGCGATCCCTCCGACCGGCCGCGCCTGGCCCTGGTCACCGCCGTGGGCCACGACGGCAACATCGGCGCGCTGGTCCTGCGCGAGGGGGGTGGCGCCTGATGCGCCCCGAGGGGACCCGGCACCGGAGAGCGGCCCCGGCCGGCACGGCGGTCCCGCCCCGGTCCGCCGGAACCGGACACCACCACGCGGGAGGAGGCACGGCATGGGACTGAACGGCGCGCTGGTCGGCCGGGTCTACCGGTCCGCGGACACCTACGAGGTGGGCCGGGAGAAGATCCGCGAGTTCCGCGCGGCCGTCGGGGCGCCCGGGGGCGACGACGCCCCGCCGACCTTCCCCATCGTCCTCGCCATGAAGGCGCAGGAGGCGGCGGTGCTCGACCCGGAGCTGGGCTTCGACTTCTCCCGGGTCATCCACCGCGACCAGTCCTTCCGGCACACCCGCCCCGTCCGCCCCGGAGACGTGCTCACCGTCGAGGTCCGCGTCACCCGGGTGGAGACCCTGGGCGCCAACGACCTGGTGGCGCTGCGCAGCGACATCCGCACGGCCGGGGGCGAGGACGTGTGCACCGCCACCACCACCCTGATCACCTGGGCGGACACCCCATGACCACTCCCACCGCACCCCTCCCCGACACGTCGCACGCACCCGGCGCGCGGCTCCCCGAGCGGCGCTTCGCCCTCACCCGCGCCGACCTGGTCCGCTACGCGGGCGCCTCGGGCGACTTCAACCCCATCCACTACGACGAACGCGCGGCCGAGGCGCTGGGCCTTCCCGGGGTCATCGCCCACGGGATGCTCACCATGGGCCTCGCCGCGACCGCCGTCACCGGGTGGTTCGGGCCCTCGGCGCAGGTCGCCGAGTACGAGACCCGGTTCGCGCGCCCGGTGGTCGTACCGCCCGGGGAGGGCGTGGAGCTGGCGGTCTCCGGCCGCGTCGACGCCGTCCTGGACGGCTCCCGCGTCCGGGTCGTGCTCACCGCCCTGTGCGGCGGCGAGCGCGTCCTGGCACGGGCCCGGGCCGTGGTGGTCACGGGCCGATGAGCGCACAGGGCACCACGCACGCCTCCCCGCTGGTCCGCACCCGCCCGGTCGGGTCGCCGGAGTTCCGGCTGTTCCTGCTGCACCACGCCGGCGGTGCGCACACCGCCTTCCGGGGGTGGGGCCGCCGCTTCCCCGGGGGCTGGGACGTGTGCGCGGTCGAGGCCCCCGGCCGGGGCAGGCTGCTCCACGAACCGTTCGCGGCCGGGATGGGACCGCTGGTCGACCGGCTGGCCGGGGCCGTGGCGCCGCTGACGGACGTCCCCTTCGGGGTGTTCGGGCACAGCATGGGCGCGGCCGTCGGGTACGAGCTGGTCCGGGAGCTGGCCGGCTCGGGCACGGCCGAGGCCGCCTGGCTGGGGATGTCCGGCTATCCGGCGCCCGGCCCGGGGGCCGACGACGACCCCCGCCGGCTGTCCTCCGACGAGCTGCGCGCCCGGGTCGGCGGTCTGAGCGGCATGCCCGCCGAGGTGCTGGCCGACGACGCCCTGTGGGCCCTGTTCGAGCCGCGCATGCGCGCGGACCTGGCCCTCGTGCGGGACTGGCGGGCGGAGGGCCCGCCCGGCCCGCAACCGGTCCCGGTGACCGTGTTCGCCGGGGAGTCTGACCCGGTGGCGGGGCCGGAGCTGGTGCGGGGCTGGGCCGGCGCGGCCCCGCGCTTCCAGGGGCTCCGGTGCTTCCCCGGCTCCCACTTCTACCTGAACCGCGCCCGCGACGCGGTGATCGGGGCGATCACCGAGGAGGTCGCCCTGGCGACCGCCGCCCGCGGTGCGGAGCCGGTCCCGTCCCGGACCGGCGCCGGACCTCCGGCCGCCGGGGAGGCCGCGGTCCCGGCGGCCCCCGGACCGGAGCGCGCCCGGCCCTCCTGAGACCACCCGGGTCCCGCGCGCCCCTCGGCCGGGCGCACGGGGCCACCGCCCCCCGGCACACCCCCTCACCACCAGAGAAACGGAAGGACCCGACATGACGGACAGACCAGTGGCGATCGTGACCGGAGGCTCCCGGGGCATCGGCCGCGCCGTCGCCCTGCGCCTCGCCGACGACGGCTACGACATCGCGTTCTGCTACCACAGCGCCGGCGAGGCCGCCGCGAGCACGGCCGAGAAGATCCGCGCGGCCGGCGCCGCCTGCTACAGCGCCGCGTGCGACGTCGCCGACCTGGAGGCGGTCCAGGGCTTCGTCGCCGACGCCAAGGCCGCCCTCGGCGACCCCGAGCTCCTCGTCAACTCGGCGGGCATCCTCCGCGACGCCCCCGTGGCGGTGATGGACGCCGCCGACTGGAGCGCGGTCATCGACACCAACCTCACCGGCACGTTCAACCTCTGCCGCAGCACCGTCTTCGACTTCATCAAGAACCGGCGCGGCTGCGTCGTCAACATCTCCTCCGTCATGGGGATCCACGGCAACGCCGGCCAGGGCAACTACTCCGCGGCCAAGGCCGGGATCAACGGCCTCAGCAAGGCCATGGCCAAGGAGGTCGCCCGCTACGGCATCCGCGTCAACGCCGTCGCGCCCGGCTTCATCGAGACCGACATGACCCGGGGCCTCAGCGAGAAGGTGCGCGACAGCGCCCTCGCCAAGGTCCCCCTGCGCCGCCTGGGCAGCGCCGAGGACGTCGCCGACCTGGTCTCGTTCCTGGCCTCCGACCGGGCCTCCTACATCACCGGCCAGATCGTCCAGGTGGACGGCGGCGTCGTCATCTGACCCGGCCGGGCGCGCCCCCGGGCCGCGCCGCCCGCACCGTCCCCCGGACCCGAACCACCGCACCGTTTCGCGGCCACCGCGAACAGCACCCACACCAAGGAGAGACGCCATGACCGCCACCGACACCGCCCTCATCGACGAACTGCGCGAGATCGTCGCCGACGTCCTGGAGGTCGAGCCCGAGGAGATCTCCGAGACCGGCCTGTTCTCCGAGGAGCACGAGGCCGACTCCCTCCAGGCCATCGAGGTCCTGGCCCGCATCGAGAAGACCCTGCGGATCGCCGTCCCCCAGACCGAGCTGCCCGACATGGGCAGCCTCGACGGCGTGTACCGCGTCGTCTCCCGGTACACGGAGGGGAACGCCTGATGCGCCGGGTCGTCGTGACGGGCCTGGGGCCCGTGTCCAACGTGGGGACGGGGGCCGCCGCGTTCGGCGCCGCCGTGCGCGCCGGACGGTCCGGCGTCTCCCCCATCACCTCCTTCGACGCCTCGGGGTTCCCGCACCGCAACGCGGGCGAGGTGCGCGACTTCGCGCCGCAGGAGATGGTGGAGCGGCTCGACACCGCCGAGTGGGGCCGCTCCAGCCTGTTCGCGGCGGCCGCCGCACGGCTCGCGGTCGCCGACGCCGGGCTCGACCCGGACGAGCTGTCGCGTGCCGGGGCCGGCTCGGTCATGGGCACCACCAGCGGGGAGTCGCAGATCATCGAGCGGCTCACCGAGGAGGAGGTCGCCGGGGGCTGGGAGAGCCTCAGCCCCCACCTGCCCCGGCAGGTCCCCGCGTCCCGGCTGGCCTACGCGGTCAACCGGGAGCTGGGCCTGACCGGTGAGGCCATGACCCTGGCCACGGCGTGCTCGGCGGGCAACTACGCCATCGGGTACGCCTACGACCTGGTCCGCACCGGCGCGGCCGACTACATGCTGGCGGGCGGCGCCGACTCGGTGCTCCGCTGGGCCCACGCCGGGTTCTTCCGGCTGGGCGCGGTCGCCGAGGACGTCAGCTCCCCCTTCGACCGCGACCGCTCCGGCATCATCACCGCCGAGGGCGGGGCGGCCCTCGTCCTGGAGAGCCTGGAGGGGGCGCTGGCGCGCGGCGCGCGCGTCTACGGCGAGGTGCTGGGCTACGGACTCAACTGCGACGCCGACCACATGGTGTCCCCCGACCCGGTCGGCATCGCCGAGTGCATGCGCCGGGCCCACGCCAACGCCGGGATCGAACCGGGGGACGTGGACTACATCTGCGCGCACGGCACGGGCACCCCCGCCAACGACCTCGCGGAGGCCACGGCGGTCCTGGACGTGTTCGGCGACGCCCCGCCGCCGATCAGCTCCGTCAAGTCGATGCTGGGGCACACCATGGGCGCGTCGAGCGCGTTCGGCGCCATCGCGTCGCTGATCGGCATGCGGGAGGGGTTCCTGCCGCCGACCACCAACTTCTCCCACCACGACCCGGCCCTGGGCGGGATCGACCCGGTACCCAACGAGGCGCGCCCGGCCGACGTGCGGATCGTGCAGAACAACGGGTTCGCCTTCGGCGGCAACAACGCCATCACCGTCTTCGGGAGGGTCTCATGAGCAGCACACGGGGCGGGTCCCCGGTCCTGGCCGTCACCGGCTGGTCGGCGGTGTCACCGATCGGCACCGGGGCGGCCGGGTTCACCGAGGCGGTGCGCACGGGCCGGACCGGCGGCGCCGACGTCAGCGGGATGTTCGACGCCCCGCTGCCCACCGGCCGGGCGCACGCCATCCCGGACTTCCGGGCCGCGGACCACCTGGGCCGCAAGGGCACCCGCCACCTGGACCGCAGCACCGCACTGGCGCTGGTGGCGACCAAGCTGGCGCTGGAGTCCACCGACGCCGCCGTGGACGGCGACGCCGCGGGGCGCGCGGGGCTCGTGCTGGGCACGACGGCGGGCAGCATCCGCACCACCAGCGAGTTCAGCCGGGACACCCTCGTCGAGGAGCGGCCCTACCTGGTCAACCCGGTGATGTTCCCCGGCGCGACGATCAACTGCCCCGCGGGGAGCAGCGCCATCCGGCACAAGCTGCGCGGGGTGAACGCGACCGTCGCCGGCGGCCAGATGGCCGGGCTCAACGTGCTGCGCTACGGCGCGCACCTCATCGGCGGCGGGCACGCGGACGTGCTCCTCGCCGGCGCCGTCGAGGAGTTCAGCCCGCACATGGCGTGGGGGCACCGGGCCCTGACCGAGGGGTACGACGTGCCGCTGGGCGAAGGCTCCGCCGTGTTCGTCGTCGAGGACGCCGAGCGGGTCCGCTCCCGGGGTCGGACCCCGGAGGCGGAGGTCCTGGCGTCGGCGTTCGGCACCGGCGGGCCCGACGACACCGCCCGCACCCTGGAGGCGAGCGTCGTCCGGGCCCTGCGCCTGGCGGGCGTGGGCGCCGACGAGGTGTGGGGGGTGGCCACGGGCGAGCACGGCGTCGAGGACCTGGACGGGGCCGAGGACGCGGGCGTGCGGGCGGCCCTGGGCGACGGGCCGGTCCGCATCCGCGTCAAGCGGCTGGTCGGCGAGTGCAACAGCGCCTCCGGCCCGTTCCAGCTGGCGGCGCTGCTGGCCCACCACCGGACCGACCCCGGCCTGGACGGGCGGGTGTCCGTGCTGACCTCGGTCTCGGCCGACGGCGCCGCGGGGGCGGCCGTCGTCCGCGGACACCGCCTGCCGGACGGCACCGTTCCCGCGGAGACGCACGACGAGGAGGGTGACGAACTGTGAGGAAGCCGCCGAGACTGTACTTCGCGTTCCGCAGCCCGTTCTCGTGGATGGCGCTGCGCCGCCTGGAGGAGCTGTACCCCGAGGCGGTGGACACCGTCGAGTACCGGCCGTTCTGGGAGCCCGACGCCGACCTGCTGGCCCGGCTGCGCGCCGGTGGCGGCGAGTTCCTGTACACGCCCATGAGCAAGGCCAAGCACCTGTACATCCTCTACGACACCAAGCGGTTGGCGGCCTCGTTCGGCTACACGATGTCGTGGCCGGTCGACGTGGACCCGTGGTGGGAGGTCCCGCACCTGGCGTGGCTGTACGCGCGCCGCGAGGGGAAGGAGCGCGAGTTCTACCGCGCGGTCACCGAGGCCAGGTGGGAGCGCGGCGAGAACGTCTGCGACCCGGCCCTGGTCAAGGACCTGGCCGCGTCGGTCGGGCTGGACGGCGAGACGGCCGCGTCGGCCGCCCACGACCCGGACCTGCGCGAGGAGGGCCTGAAGGCGCTCCACGACCTGTACCAGGACGACGTGTTCGGGGTCCCCTACTTCCGGGTGGGGCGGCACCGCTTCTGGGGGCTGGACCGGCTGGACGCTGTCACCGACGCGCTCGGGCTGGAGCGGGAGGCGCGGGCCGCCGACCGTCCGTCCCTGGCCCGGGTGCCCGTCCCCGACCTGTCACCGCCGCCGACCGACCTCGACACGGACACGGCCGGGGGCTGCGGATAGGACGGCGGCCGGGACCGCCGCCCGGGCGGGGCCGCGGACACCCCTTCCCGGTCCGCCGCCCTCCCGGCCGGGCCGGGAGGGCCCGCGGCGGCCCCGGCCCCCGCCGTCCGGCTAGCCTGTGCGCATGCGGGAAGGCACACGCGAGACCGTGCTCCGGTGGGGCCGCCCGGCCGCCGGGGCGGCCCTGTGGACCCTGCTCGGGGCGCTCACCGTCGTCGAGCTGTTCGACTCCCGCGACCGGCCCCCGGTGTTCGAGGCGCTCGCCCTGGTCCTCGCCCTGGCCGTCTCCGCCGTCCTGTCCCGTCCGCACCCGCTGACCGCCCTGGGCGTCATGCTCTGCGCGGCGGTCCTCCAGATGACGGCGTCCGGGGTGCTCCTGGTGGAGACCTTCGTCCTCACGCCGTGGCTGGCGCTGCTGCCGCTGGCGTTCCTGGCCGGGCTGCGCTCCGAGCGGGTGCGCCCGGTGACCGCGATGGTGGTGGCGGCGTGCGTGTTCACCCTGGCCGTGTTCGCCGCCGCGGGACTCCTGTCCGGGTACGACACGCGCACTTTCCTGTCCCGCTCCGTGGACTGGCTGGGCGGGGCGCTGACCGTCGCCCTGACCACGGTCACCCCGTGGCTCCTCGGCCGCTACCTGCTGCTGCGCGGACGCCTGGCGCGGGACGGCTGGGCCATCGCCGAGCGGATGGAGCGCGCCCGCGCCGCGGACGCCGACCGCGCCCGCCTCCGGGAGCGGGCCCGGATCGCGACGCGGATGCACGACTCCCTGGGGCACGACCTGGCGCTGATCGCGGTGCGCGCCGCGGCCCTGGAGATGTCCGCGCCCGACGGCTCGGACCGGCGGAACGCCGCCGCCGAGCTGCGCACCGCCGCCCACGAGGCCAACCTGCGCCTGCGCGAGGTCATCGGCGTGCTGCGCGAGGGCGACGGCGACGCGCCCGCCGAACCGGTGGCCGCCCTGGTGCGGCGCGCCGCCGACGCGGGCATGCCGGTGCGGCTCCTGCGGGAGGGGACCGACCCCGACCCGGACTCACCGGGCGGCGCCGCCGTGCACCGGGTCGTCCAGGAGGCGCTCACCAACGCGGCCAAGTACGCGCCGGGGTCCGAGATCACCGTGAGGGTCGTCCGGGAGGGCGGGCTGACCCGGGTGTCCGTCCTCGACACCGGGCCTCCGGGCGCGATGCCGGCCCTCCCGGCCCGCCGGGGTCCGGAGGGGTCCGGCCTGGCCGGGCTGCGCTCCCTCGTGGAGGGGTTGGGCGGGGAGCTCGCCACCGGGCCCGCCGACGGCGCCCCCGGCCGGGGGTTCTCCGTGCGGGCGACCGTCCCCGACGCCCCCTCCGGCGGGGACGGCGCCGTGTCCGCGCCGGGGGACCCGGCCGGGGCGGACGCGCCGTCGCAGACGCGGCGCGCCCACGCCGAGGCCCGGGCCCGCGCCCGCCGGCGGCTGGCGGCCGCCGTGGCCGTCCCCGCCGCCCTCGGGGCCGGGGCCGCCCTGGCGGGGTTCGCGCTGCTGTGGTGGGTCGGGACGAACAGCGTCCTGCCGCCGGAGGCGTACGGACGGATCTCCGTCGGCGACGACCGGGCCCTGGTCGAACAGGAGCTGCCCCGCTTCGCGTACCCCCGCCAGTCGGTCGACGACCGGCCGCCCGACCCGCCGGGCTCCGTGTGCTCCTACTACCTGGTCCGCCACGAGAACGGGCTGCCGCCGGTCTACCGGCTGTGCTTCGCGGACGGCGTCCTCGTCGCCAAGGACGAGATCCGGCGCTTCGAGTGAGGGGGCGCGCCGCCGGTAGGGTGTCCGGGTGAACGCGACAGACGGTGGACGCGACGCGGGCGTCGCGGGCACGACGCTGCGCGTCGTCCTCGCCGACGACGAGGCGATGATGCGCGCGGGCCTCCGCGCCATCCTGTCCTCGGTGCCCGGCATCGAGGTCGTGGGAGAGGCCGCCGACGGCGCCGCCGCCGTGGCCCTGGTGGCGGAGCACCGGCCCGACATCGCCCTGCTCGACGTCCAGATGCCCGGCACGGACGGCCTGGCGGCGACGGAGGCGATCGTCGCGGAGTACCCGGGGACGGCGGTCGTCGTCCTCACCACCTTCTCCGAGGACGCCTACATCGGCCGGGCCCTGGCGGGGGGCGCCGACGGGTTCGTCCTCAAGAGCGGGGACCCCCAGCAGCTGGTGGCGGGGCTGCGCGCCGTCGCGGACGGCGGCGCCTACCTGTCGCCGGAGGTGGCGCGCCGGGTGATCGACGAACTCGACGCCTCCGGCCCCCGCCTGTCCCGGGCGTCGGCCGCCCGCGAGCGGGTGGGCCGGCTCACCGCGCGCGAGCGCGAGGTGCTGGCGCTGGTCGGCGAGGGCTGCTCGAACGACGAGGTCGCCCGCCGCCTCGCCATCGCCCCGGGCACCGTGAAGGTGCACGTGGGGGCCATCCTCACCGGGCTCGGCGTCCGCAACCGGGTCCAGGCCGCCGTCCTCGCCCACGAGGCCGGACTGCTCCGGGGGCGCTGACGCCGCCCCGGCCCCGGCCGGGCTCTGCTGCTCCGCGGCTCCGCGCCCCTCCCGCGACCACCGGGCGGTCCGCCCCGCCGGAGCCGCCGACACGGCCGCCGGGGAGGCGCGGCCCTCCGCCCGCCTACCCCTTTGTGCCTATCCGCCCGCTGCCGTCCAGGCGATGTGCGGGGGCGCCCCGGAGGGCGAGGATGCTGCACATGATCAGCACTGGCTCCGCCGGGAGGAAGCGCGCGCTCGCCTACGGGTCCGCCGCGCTCGTCCTCACCGCGACGTTCTCCGCCCCCGCCGCCATCACCGCCGCCACCAACCCGGGAAGCGTGGTCCTCCACCCTCCCGAGCCCACCGGTCCGCACCCGGTCGGCCGCACGGAACTCCACCTCGTCGACCCCGGCCGCGGCCACCCCTGGGCGGAGGGCTCCGACGACAGGGACCTCACGGTGAGCGTCTGGTACCCGGCCGTGGACGGCGGGGAGGAGCGGGCCCCGTACATGACCAGGTCTCTCCAGGGAACGCTGCGGAGCGAGCTGGAGCAGGTCGGGCTCCACCGCGACACCGTGGACCTGGAGTCGTCCCGCGCCAACGCCCTCCTGGACGCGGACGCCGCGGTTGACGCGGGCCCCTTCCCCGTCGTCCTCTTCTCCCCCGGCTTCCGGATGAACCGGTTCCTCAACACCTCGAACGCCGAGGAGCTCGCCTCCCACGGCTACGCGGTCGTGTCCATGGACCACACCTACGAGACGCCCGCCGTCGACCTGCCGGACGGGCGCGTCATCCGGACCCGGGTCCCGGACACGGAGACGGAGACCTACCAGGAGGCCATCGCGGTCCGGACGGCGGACGCCCGCTTCGTCCTGGACCAGGTGGCGGAACTGGCCGCCGGGCGCAACCCCGACGTGGACGGCCGGGAACTGCCCGCCGGCCTGGGCGGTTCCCTCGACACCGACGCCCTGGGCATGTTCGGCCACTCCGCCGGGGGCCTGACCACGGCCGAGACGATGCTGGTGGACGACCGGATCGACGCGGGCGTCGACCTGGACGGCACCCTCTCGTACCACACGGGCGACGGGGTGTGGGCGGACTCCACCCTGGAGGGGGCGGACCGGCCGTTCGCGATCCTCGACGCCGGGCTGTCGGGTATCCGGCGCCTGCCGCACAACAGCGGGTACAACGAGGCCTTCCAGAGGTTCGTGCAGGCCTCGTCCGCCCCCGTCCTGGAGCTGTACACGGCCGACGGCGAGCACATGGGCTACACGGACCACCAGTGGATCCTGCCCGCCCTCGCCGAGGTCCACCGCCCGGACTCGAACGCGTGGCACGAGGCGGTCGAGGCGGGCATCGGCACGATCGACCCCGAGGAGTCGGTGCGGACCCAGCGCGCCTACATCACGGCGTTCTTCGACGCCCACCTGCGCGGCGAGGACGCGCCGCTGCTCGACGGGCCCTCCGCCGACTTCCCCGCCGTGGAGTTCGTGGAACAGCCCTGACCGGCGCCCGCCCCGGGCGAGGGGCCGGGCGGCGTGCCCCCGCCGCCCGGCCCGCCGTACCGGGCCCCGGCCGGCCCCTCGCGGAATGCGGGAAGGACGCGCCGGGGCGCGGGGCGCGCGGAAGCGGGGCGCACGGAAGCGGACGGCGCCGCCTCCGCAGCGGACCGCCGCGGCGGAGGCGGCGCGCACGGGCACGCGCCCCGGGCCCCGCCGATCAGCCCGCTAGACGTCGCGGACGCGCAGCTCGGTGCGGGCCACGATCTGCGCGGCCACGGCCCAGCCCACCACCGCCAGGATGTTCACCGGCCCGTCGTAGGGCGCCGTGTAGAACCCCACGTCGCCCCCCGCGTAGAACTCGACGCCGGCCAGTCCCGGCATCAGCGACGCGGCGTCGCCGATCGCCTGCACCTGGGACAGCTGCATGACCATCGGCAGGCCCAGCAGCACCAGGAAACCCAGGGTGATCGTGCCCGGCATGCTCCGCAGGGCCGTGCCGACACCGGTGAACAGCACCGCGAACAGCGCCATGCACAGGCCCGCGCCCAGCGCCGCCACCACCGCCTCCGGCACGTCGACGCCCGCGTACGGTGCCACGAACCCCGCCAGCACCGCCACCCCCACCAGGGTCGAGAGCACCCCCACCCCGAAGGCCAGGCCCGCGGACACCAGCGTGCGCGCCGCCAGCACCACTTCCCGCCTCGGCCGCCACAGCAGCGTGCTCGTGACGCTCTGGTTGGCGAACTCACCGGTGGAGGCGAGCGCCGCGAGGACCAGCACCGCGAACTGCACCAGGTAGTAGTGCCCCTGGGAGGTGAGCCGCATGAACGCGGCGCTGTCCGCCTCGTCCGGGTTCTCCAGGATGCGCGTCAGCTCGGTGTAGCCCATCAGGGCCGCGAACACGGCCATGCCCGCCAGCGCCACCGCGACCACCGCCCAGGTGGACCGCAGCGACGACTGCCGGACCCACTCGGCCCCGGTCTCCCGGAGCAGTTCGGCGCCGGCCCGGGGCGGCCCCTCCCCGCCGGAGCTCCGGGGCGCCCCGGCCCCCGGCCCCCTTCCGAGGGCGACCGCTCCGCCGGCCTCCTCCCCGGGAGCCCCGCTCCCCCGCCCGGCCCGTCCGCCCTCGCGCGTACCGCTCATCCCGTCCCACCTTCGCATTCCGCCGCCTCCCGTGGCCTCTCCGTCCAACCGCCGTCCCGTCCGCATCAGGCCGCCGTCCCCCCGGTCCCGACCGGGGAGGCCGGGCCCGCCGCCCCGGCGCCGGTTCCCGTGCCGGAGGCCCCGGCGGACCGCCGCGCGACCCCCGCCGCACGGGAGCCGTACTCGACGGCGTCCCCCGTGAGCTCCAGGTAGGCCTGTTCCAGCGACGCCTCCACGACCCGCAGGCCGTGGACCCGCGCGCCCGCCGCGTGCGCGTGGTCGCCGACCTCCTCCGCGCCGAGTCCGAACACGCGCAGCCCGGCGGCGGGCCCGCCGCGCTCGTCCGCCGCCGGTCCCCGGCCCGGTGCGCCGGGGACCGGTTCCCCGCCGGGGACCTCCCCCGCACCGGTGCGGTCCGTGCCGACCGCGTCCCCCGCTCCGTCCCCGCCGTCCCCGGACGCGTCCTCGACGCGCACCCCCGGGCCGGCCTTCTCCAGCCGCTCCCGCAGCCGACCGGCGTCCGGACTGCGCACCAGGACGTGCTTGCGCGACCACGCCGCGATCACGTCGTCGAGGGGGGCGTCCGCGATCAGCCTCCCCCGGCCCACGACGACCAGGTGGTCGGCGACCATCTCCATCTCGCTCATCAGGTGGCTGGAGACGAACACCGTGCGGCCCTCGGCAGCCAGCCCCCGCGTCAGGTCGCGCATCCACCGCACGCCGTCCAGGTCGAGCCCGTTCACCGGTTCGTCGAACAGGAGCACGCCCGGGTCGCCCAGCAGGGCGTCGGCGACGCCCAGCCGCTGCCTCATGCCGAGCGAGTACCCGCCGACCCTCCTGCGGTCGACCTCCGCCAGCCCGACCTCCGCCAGGACCTCGTCCACCCGGCGCCGGGGGATCCCCGCTCCCACCGCCTTCGCGGTGAGGTGCGCGCGGGCGCTGCGGCCCGGGTGCGCGGCCTCCGGGGACAGCAGTGCGCCGACCTCGCGCGAGGGGCGCGCCAGACGTTCGTACACCCGCCCGTTGACCAGGGCCTCCCCCGACGTGGGCCGGACCAGGCCCAGCAGCACCCGCATCGTGGTGGACTTCCCGGCGCCGTTGGGCCCCAGGAACCCGGTCACCCGCCCCGGCTCGGCCGTGAACGTCAGCCCGTCCACGGCCTTCCCCCTCCCGTAGCGCTTGGTCAGGTCTCGTACGGTGATCACCGCGTCCCCTCTCTTTCCTCCGGAACCTCGGTGCACCACGCTAGGAACCGGGGCCCCCTCCCCACATCTGTGGTTCGTCGGGGCCCGACTACTCACTTGTGCCTAGAGTCCGGAGGCACCCGTGCGCGAGACCGACCGCCGCCACGCGGAGCTGCTGTGAAGGGCGCCACCTCACGGGTCACGGGACGCGACCCGCCGACATCGCCGCCGCGCTGGGCGGCACCGATCGTGGGCGGCCGCCCACGCGGCCGGGCTGTACCAGCGGGGCCTGTCCCCGGTCGCCGACCCGCCCGTTTCACGCGGCCGGGACCGCGGGTAGGCCCCGTTCGAGGCCGGACCGACCCGGCCGGAACGGGGGAGGACATGCGGGCGTCCGTCGGCGACCACGTGCACATGCACGGCGTCACCAGCACAGAGGGGCAGCACACCGGGGAGATCGTGGAGGTGCGCGGGGCCGAGGACGGCCCCCCGTACGTGGTGCGGTTCCCGAACGGCCAGGAGCGGTTGGTCTACCCCGGGCCGGACACGGTGGTGGAGCCCCGCAAACCGGTGGACTGACGGCGGCACGGGGCGGCGGGGAGGCCGCCGCCCCGTGCCGGGGGGGCCGCCTGTCCGGGGGCGGGGCCCCGAGCGCCCCGCACGCGGTGGTCCCGCCGACCGCTCATTCGGTCACGCGGTCATCCGGTCATCCGGTCACGCGGTCCAGGAAACCCGACAGGTTGGTCATGGCCCGCTCGATCTGCTCGTCCACGGTGAGGGACTCCTCGAACCGTCCGCCGGTCTCCGGTTCCTTCTTGCGGCGCACGTACAGCGAGCAGGCGAAGTCCGCGCACATGTGCAGCCCCACCGTGTTCCCCTCCCGTCCGGCCTTCCCCGCCCGGGGCGCGGCCATCAGGGTCACCCCCTGGCCCGGATGCGTCGTCAGGCACACCGAGCACATGCTGCGGCGCAGCCCCGTCCGCACGCTCGGCAGCCGGAACGCCACCCCCACGAGGCCCTCGTCCCGTTCGATGACCAGGTAGGCGCGCTCGTGCGCGGTGTGGTCACGCCAGCCGAGGAAGTCCAGGTCCTCCCACGGACGCGTCGCGAGGTCGCGCGGCAGGGCCAGCCTCGTCGCCTCCCCCTTGGAACAGTTGACGAACGATCCGCGGATCTCCTTCTCGGTCACAGCTCTCATGGTGGAAACGCTAGACCTGCGCGGACGTCCCCGGCAACGGGATATCCGCCGCGGGGATCTGCGGGCTCCGCGGGCGGGTACGCCGGGAACGTGACGGCCCGCCGCGGGGGCCGGAGGCTCCCGTGCCGTCAGGCGCCCGGGGGGACACCCTTCCCGCCCCACGCGGCCAGCACCCGGTCGATGCGGTCCGCGATGCGGGAGCGCGCCTCCTCGCGGGGGACGCCGGCCATCAGCAGTTCGTCGTAGTCGGTGTCCTCGTGCCGGATCGACGCCACGACCGCGCGGCGCACCGCCCCCGGGTCCAGGGCGCGGCCCGCCGCCGACCGGCCCACCCTTCCGCTGCCGCGGGTGCCCGCGTGCTCGGCGATCCGCAGCGCGCGGCCGTCCGGGCACCCCGGGAACCGGAGGGCGATCTCCTCGGCGAAGCGCCCCTGGAACTCCACGTCCTGCGCCGCGCGGCGGACCGCGTCCCGCTCGCGTCGGCGCTCCCGGACGTCCTCGTCCGCCAGGCACAGGGCCTCGGCCCTCTCCAGCGCGGACTCCTCCACGAGCAGGCCCGTCCTCCGGTGCTTGCGGCGGGAGGGGACCCAGCGCATGACGACCGCCGAGAGCCCGCTCTCCTTCTTCGCGCGGCGGGTGAGCGCGGCGTCGCCCGCCGGCAGGAAGACGAGGTGGTCCATGTCGGTGCAGGACAGGCAGTGCGGGGCGTCGTCCTCCCTGCGCTGCAGGTCCGTCCCTGGCTCCCCGCAGGAGGCGCACTCCCACGGCCCCGCGGACTCCAGCACGACGAGGTCGGGGGCCTTGGTACGGCGCTTCTCCTCCCGCTTGCGCTGCGCCCCGGTCGCGTCGGGCGAGATCCAGTGGGCCCGGAAGGCCTCTTCCCAGAGCGGATCCCCGTCGGCCGTGAACCGCAGGTCGCGCCGTTCACGGGACGCGGCGAGGTACTCGCCCTCCTCCCGCGTCATGCGCTGCCGCTCGGCCCACGCGCGCAGGAGCTCGACGGCCTCGCGCTGCCGGGCGGCGGGTGCCTGGACGAGCGCGTCGAGGGAGTCGGCGCGCCCCTGGCGCCAGGTGTCGAGGGCCTTGTCCGTGACCCATCCCAGGGAGGTGAACGCGTCCAGCACGGACACCGCCCCGCGCCGTGCGACGGCGCCGGTCGCGGCGGCCGACACCCTGCGTCCCAGCTTCGTCTCCAGATCCGGCTGCATGCCCGTGTTCCCCGACCGTTCCGCTCATCCGACGTCTCGGCGCACCAGCCTAGTGTCGCCTCCGCCCGGGGCGGTCCGGCCTTCGCACCCGGCGGGCGGGACGGCGGGGCGAAGCTCCGGGACGCCCGCCGACGTGCCCGTGAGCGCGGCGGAGCCGGGGTTCAGTCCCGCCCGAGGAGGCGGGCGACGTGGAGAACGGCGCCGGAGGCGAGGGCGGCGAGTGCCAGCGAAGCGGCGAAGGAGGCGCCCCAGAGGACGACGCCCTCCAGCGCGACCCACTCCTCGAGGGCGCGGCGGGTGGCCTCCCGGGACACCATGAACACGAGCACGAAGACCGCGAAGGAGACGACGGAGGAGATCCTCACCCTGCCTCCTCCCCGCTGCCCGGTGCCGGCTCCGGCACGGCCCACACCCTATCCGGGACGCGCCGCAGGCCGTGAACCGGGACCGGGACGCCGCCGCGACACCCCCACCGGCTCGCGCGGCGCCACCCGGACGGTCCCGTGGCGGTCCGCGCCTTCCCCATCCGTGTCGGACGGGCCGTGCGCGCGTCCTGCCCGGCGGCGGCACCCCCGCCGCCGGGGAGGACGAGGCGGCCGTTCGGGCACGCGCCGCGCGCCTGCGGGCCGGGCGGCACGCGTCCCGGCCGTGTCACACCCCGGCCCGGCCGGGGCCGCGGGCGCACACTGGGCACGGGCCCGGACACCGCCGGGCCCGCGTCGAGGAGGACACATGGAACTCGGTCTGCACACAGCCGACTTCACCTGGGCCGGCGGGGCCCCCGCACTGGGCCGCACGCTCGCCGAGACGGCCCGCCACGCCGAGGCGGCGGGGATCGCCCGCATCACCGTGATGGACCACCTGTGGCAGATGGGCGACGCCACCGGCCCCCGCGAGAACGACATGCTGGAGGCCTACACCACCCTCGGGTTCCTGGCCGCGAACACCGAGCGGGTGCTGCTGCACACCCTGGTCACGGCGGCCGTGTACCGGCATCCCGGCGTCCTGGCCAAGCAGGTCAGCACCCTGGACGTGCTCTCCGGCGGCCGGGCCGGGCTGGGCATCGGCGCCGCCTGGTACGAGGACGAGGCGCGCGGGCTCGGCATCCCGTTCCCGCCGACGGCCGAGCGGTTCACACGCCTGGAGGAGACCCTCCAGATCTGCCTCCAGATGTGGGGCGACGGCGACGGCGCCTACCAGAGCGAGCACTACCAGCTGGCCCGCACCCTGAACTCGCCGCAGAACCTCTCCGTCCCGCACCCGTACCTGATGGTCGGCGGCACGGGCGAGCGCAAGACCCTGCGGCTGGTCGCGCAGTACGCGGACGCCTGCAACCTCTTCGGCGGCCCCGAGGCCCGGCACAAGCTCGACGTCCTCAGGGGCCACTGCGACGCGGTGGGCCGCGACTACGACACGATCGAGAAGACCGCCACGTTCCCCTTCACGCCGAACACGACCCGGGGCGCCCTGGTCGGACAGCTGCTGGACCTGCGGGAGGCCGGGTTCACGGTGGCGTACGCGTTCGGCCAGGGGTTCCCGGACCCCCGCCGCGCGATCGACCTGCTGACCTCGGCGCTCCCCGAGGTCGCCGAGGCGTAGGCCGCGCCTCCGCGGCCCGGCCCTAGCGCTCCCCGGCCTCCAGGTCGGCGACGATCCCGGCGACGGCCTCCTTGGCGGTGCGGCCCGCGCCGATGAGGGTGGCCGAGGCCGCCCCGGTCCAGTCGCCGTATCCCAGGAGGGTCAGGCGCGGCTCGTCCGCGGAGCGGGTCCCGTCCAGGGCGATCCGCCCCTCGCCGGCCGACGGCACGAGCGGGGCGAGGTGGTCGAGTACCGGACGGAAGCCGGTGCACCACAGGATCGCGTCGCAGTCCAGGACCGTGCCGTCGGCCCAGGCCACGCCCGTGGCGGTGACCCGGTCGAACATCGGCTCCGCCTCG
This sequence comes from Nocardiopsis tropica, assembly GCF_042660575.1. Classification (NCBI taxonomy): domain Bacteria; kingdom Bacillati; phylum Actinomycetota; class Actinomycetes; order Streptosporangiales; family Nocardiopsidaceae; genus Nocardiopsis; species Nocardiopsis tropica. The sequence goes on along the minus strand of NZ_JBHSUF010000012.1, from coordinate 246,952 downwards.
AGGGCGCCTCGGGCGCGGGCCTCGCGCACGCCCGGCACGGCGACGATGTCGCCGAGGTCCCCGGGGCCGGGGGCCCCGGCCCCCGAGCCGTCGCGAACGGCCCTCTGGCGCCGGGTGGCGATGGCGAACAGCGCCCGGCCGTCCACGTCGTCGGGCAGGAACCGCGGCGGCCGGGAGGTCGTCCACGTGGTCGTGGCGACCTCGGAGAGTTCGGCGAGGATCTGCGCGGCCGAGTTGCCGCCGCCGACGACCACCACCCGCCGCCCCGCGAACGCGCCGGGGCCCCGGTAGTCCGCGGTGTGCGCCTGGACGCCCCCGAAGTCCTCGCGGCCCGGGACGGAGGGGATGTACGGGGCCCTCCACGTCCCGGTCGCGCTGACGACGTGCCGGGCGTGCCAGGTCCGCGTACCGGCGCGGACCGCGAGTCCGCCGGGTTCGCGCTCCACGCCCGTGACGGTCACCGGGCGGCGCACCGGAAGCCCGTAGCGCCGCTCGTACGCGGACAGGTACCGGGCGACGTGCCCGGCCGAGGGGTACTCCCGCCCCTCCTCCCGCGGCATCCACCAGCCGGGCAGCATGCTGTGCTCCGCCGGGGAGAACAGCCGCAGCGACCCCCAGTACTCGTTCCAGGACCCGCCCGGCCGCGTCCCGGCGTCCAGGACGACGAAGTCGGCCCCCGCCCTCCTCAGGTAGTACCCCGCGGCGAGCCCGGCCTGGCCTCCGCCGACCACCACCGCGTCGAACCTGTGGTCACGCGCGTCCATCCCGTCCCCTCCGTGCTCCGTCCCACCGTGCCCGTCCCCGCCGCCCGGTCCTCCCCCGGCGGCCCTCCTACCTCCGACCGGGGGCGAACCTCCGCCGCCAGGCCAGGGAGACGTAGACCAGGGCGATGAGCACGGGTACCTCGATGAGGGGGCCCACCACTCCGGCCAGGGCCTGGCCCGAGGTGACGCCGAAGGTCGCGATCGCCACCGCGATGGCCAGCTCGAAGTTGTTGCCCGCCGCGGTGAAGGCCAGCGTGGCGGTGCGGTCGTAGTCCAGGCCGATCGCCTTGCCGAAGGCGAAACTGCCGAACCACATGAGGGCGAAGTAGGCCAGCAGCGGAACGGCGATGCGCACCACGTCCAGCGGCCGGCCGGTGATCCTGTCCCCTTGCAGGGCGAAGAGCAGCACGATGGTGAACAGCAGCCCGTACAGGGCCCAGGGGCCGATCCGGGGCAGGAACGCCGACTCGTAGCGCTCCCGCCCCATCCTCCTCTCCCCGAGCAGGCGGGTCAGGAACCCCGCCGCCAGGGGGATACCGAGGAAGACGACCACGTTGAGGGCGATCGGCCAGGGACCGACGTCCAGCCCGTCGGTGTCCAGGCCCAGCCACCCGGGGAGCAGGTCGAGGTAGAACCAGCCGAGCACGCCGAACACGAGCACCTGGAAGACGGAGTTGAGCGCCACCAGGACGGCGGCGGCCTCGCGGTCGCCGCAGGCCAGGTCGTTCCAGATGACGACCATGGCGATACAGCGGGCCAGGCCGACGATGATCAGGCCGGTGCGGTACTCGGGCAGGTCGGCCAGGAAGATCCAGGCCAGGGCGAACATCACCGCGGGGCCCACGACCCAGTTGACCACCAGGGAGGACACGAGCAGCCGGGTGTCGCGGGTGACGGTGTCCAGCCGGTCGTAGCGGACCTTGGCCAGCACCGGGTACATCATGACGAGCAGGCCCAGGGCGATGGGCAGCGAGATCCCGCCGACCTCCATCGCCGCCAGGGCCCCGTTCAGCCCGGGGACCAGGCGGCCCAGGCCCAGGCCGACAGCCATGGCGAGCAGGATCCACACCGCCAGGAACCGGTCCAGGACCGAGAGCCCGGCGGCGACGGACCCGTCCGTGCCGCCGGCCGTCTTGTCGGTCGGGGTCATCAGCACGGCCTCCGGTTCCCGGCCGCGCCGGAGGAACGGGCCGTGGCGGCCAGTCCGGCCAGCCCCTCGGAGAGGGTCTCCAGGGCCTCGGGGCGGAGCCGGTAGTAGGTGAACCGGCCGCAGGGCTCGGTCTCCACCACCCCCGCCTCGCGCAGGATCCGCAGGTGGTTGGACAGGTTGGTCTGCCGGGCCCCGGTCTCCTCCACGAGGTGGGTCGTGCACAGGGTCTCGCGGGCCAGCAGGGTCACGATCCTCAGGCGCAGGGGGTCGGAGAGCACTCTCATCGAGTCAGCATTCACTGATATCAGCACATGCTGATACTATCGCACCGTCAGCTCCCGAGCACACGTGCCACCGCACCCGGAACCCGACAGGGGCCATCACCATGGGCGACCACGACAAGCCGTCGGTCCTGTTCGTCTGCGTGCACAACGCCGGACGCTCCCAGATGGCCGCGGCCTGGCTCCGCCACCTGTCCGGGGGCCGGATCGAGGTCCGCTCGGCGGGCTCCGCCCCCGCCGACTCGCTCAACCCCGCCGTCGTCGAGGCCATGGCCGAGGTCGGCGTCGACATCACCGGCCAACGCCCCCGGGTCCTCACCCCCGAGGCCGTCGAGGCCTCCGACGTGTGCGTCACGATGGGATGCGGCGACGCCTGCCCGTTCTTCCCCGGCAAGCGCTACCTGGACTGGGACCTGCCCGACCCCGCAGGCCGGGGCGTGGAGGCCGTCCGCCCCATCCGCGACGAGATCAGGAGGCGCGTCGAGGCCCTCGTCCGCGAGCTCGTGCCCGACGGGGCCTGACCGCCGCGCCCCTCCATCCGGGACCGCCGCGGCGGGATCCCCCCTCCGCCCGGCGCCCGCCCCGGACGCCCGGGTATCGGACCCGCGCTGCTCACACCGCGTGCATGACCGATACACCGCGCCCGCCGGGGGCCTTGCCCCGGCTTCCCCCGGTCTGCACCCGGCCCCGGGGCCCGTGACGGGCGGCCGCGTTTCCACGGGCACCGTACGGCGCAGACCCTTCACACACAGCAACCGATGTGAAGGATTCCCTTGCGCCCGTCAGCTCTCACCGCAACAGCCGGCGCCCTCGGCCTCGCCGTCCTCGCCCTCTCCCCCGCCACCGCCCACGCGGCCGCGCCCGTCCCCCTCGCCGACGCCGTCGCGGCGCTGCCCGTCGCCGGCGAGAGCCGGGAGGGCTACGACCGCTCCCTGTTCCCGCACTGGACCGACCAGGACCGCGACGGCTGCAACACCCGTATGGAGGTCCTGATCGCCGAGGCCACCACCGCCCCCGAGGCCGACGAGCGGTGCCGCCTCACCGGGGGCGAGTGGCAGAGCTACTACGACGACCGCGTCCACACCGAGGCGCGGGGGCTCGACATCGACCACATGGTGCCCCTCGCCGAGGCCTGGGACTCCGGGGCCTCGGAGTGGACCACCGAGCGGCGCCGCGCCTACGCCAACGACCTCGACGAGGAGGTCGCCCTGGTCGCGGTCACCGCGGGGGAGAACCGCGCCAAGGCCGACAAGGACCCGGCCCAGTGGCTGCCCCCGTCGGAGGCCGCCCTGTGCCGGTACGTCACCGAGTGGACCACCGTGAAGACGCGCTGGTCGCTCAGCGTCGACCAGGCCGAGGCGGACGTCCTCGCGACGACCGCCGCGGAGTGCCCCGACGCCGTGGTCGACACCGTGCCCGCGGCCTGACCCGCCCGCCCGGGCGGGTCAGGCGTCCGCCTTCTCCCGCTCCGCCCGGGCGGTCCCGCGCCGCGCCCTGAACAGCTTCTGCGCGAGCGGGAGGAGGACCACGACGGCCAGCAGCAGGAACAGCGTGCCGGAGATCGGCCGGGTGAGGAACCCGGTCGGGTCCCCGTCGAAGACGAGGAGCGAGCGGCGCAGCGAGGTCTCCAGCAGGGACCCGAGGACGAACGCGAGCACCAGCGGGCCGGGCTCGAAGCCGAACTTCTTCATCAGGTAGCCGACCAGGCCGAACACCACCACGAGGGCGATGTCGAAGACGCTGTTGCGGACCGTGTAGACGCCCACCAGCGTGATCAGCACGGTGATCGGGGCGAGGATGCTCCCCCGGACCCGCAGGATCTTCACGAACAGCCCCACCAGCGGGATGCTCATGATCAGCAGCAGGATGTTCCCGATGTACATCGAGTTCACCACGCCCCAGAACAGGTCGGGGTCCTCGGAGACCAGCTGCGGCCCGGGGGTCACGCCCTGGATCATGAGCGCGCCGAAGATCATCGCCATCGTGGCGTTGGCGGGGATCCCGAGCGTGAGCAGCGGGATGAAGGAGGAGGTCGCGGCCGCGTTGTTCGCCGACTCCGGCGCGGCCACGCCCTCGACCGCTCCGTGGCCGAAGCGCTCGGGCGTCTTGGACCGGCGCTTCTCCAGCGCGTACGCCGCGAGGGACGACAGCGTGGCGCCGCCGCCGGGGAGGATGCCGAGGAAGAAGCCGAGCACGGAGCCGCGGCCGATCGCCCCGGACGACTGGCGCAGGTCGGCGCGGGAGGGCCACGCGTTGGCCACCCTGGCCGGGGCGACCGCGCCCTTCCTCCGCTCCTCCAGGTTGTAGAGGATCTCGCCGAGGCCGAAGACGCCCATCGCGATCGGGACGAAGTCGAGCCCGTCCGCCAGGGAGAGGGACTCGAAGGTGAACCGCTCCGCGCCCGTGAACATGTCGCGTCCGACCGTGGCCAGGAGGAGGCCGAGGCACGCGGCGACGATCGCCTTCACGCGCCCGCCGTTGCTGACCGTGGCGACCAGCAGGATGCCCAGCAGGGCCAGCGCCGTGTACTCCGGGGGGCCGAAGTCCAGGGCGAAACCCGCGACCACGGGCGCGAGCAGCGACAGGGCCACGATCGACACCGTGCCGCCCACGAAGGACCCGATCGCCGCGATGCCGAGCGCGGTCCCCGCCCTGCCCTTGCGCGCCAGGGCGTGGCCGTCGAAGACGGTCACCACGGAGGAGGCCTCGCCGGGGAGCCGGAGCAGGACGGAGGTGATGGTGCCGCCGTACTGGGCCCCGTAGAAGATGCCCGCGAGCATGATGATCGCGGTCACCGGCTCCACCCCGAAGGTGAGGGGCAGCAGGATCGCGATGGTCGCCGCCGGGCCGAGTCCGGGGAGCACGCCGACCAGCATCCCGACCACGACGCCGAGCAGGCAGTAGAGCAGGTTGGCCGGTTCGAGGACGACGCCGAACCCGTCGATCACGGGGGTCAGGAAATCCATCGTCGCTCCTAGAAGAGATGGGGGATCGGCACTGCCAGGACAGCGACGAAGAGCAGGTAGAAGGCGACCACGATGCCGAGGCTGGTCAGGACGGACAGGCGCCAGGACTCGCCGCCGATGAACCGCAGCCACACGAAGGCCAGCACCGCGGCCGGGATCTCGAAGCCGATCACCCCGACGAGGGAGGCGAAGGCCGCCATGGTGGCCAGGCCGGCCAGGACCGCCCAGCTGGACGAGGAGAACCTCTCGGCGTCCCGGGTCCGCCGCGCCTGGAACACCAGGGCGGCGCCGAGGCAGGTGATCGCCGCGCTGACCAGGAACGGCCACATGCCGGCGGAGGGGGCCGACGCCTCGCCCAGGCCGAGCGACCACGAGCCGGCCAGCCCGGCGGCGCCGAGGGCGACGACCACGAGGGCGACCACGGTGTTGGTCACGGGTCCCGCGGGGGGCGGTGCGGGCTCCTCGGCCGTCTCCGGTTCGCCGGGGCCGGGCCCGGACGGTTCACCGGTCTCCGCCCCGTCCGGGCCCCGCCGTCCGTCGGGGGCCTCCGTCGCGCCGGAGGCCCCGGCGCCGCGACCGGACCCCTCCGGCGCCCCCGGCACGGCGGCGGCCTCCTCAGCGCCCGCGCCGGCCTCCGGGCTCCCGCCCCGCGAGGTGATCACTGCGAACCGCCGAGGTCGATGCCGTACTCCTCCGTCATGGACCGGTACGACTCCAGGGAGGACGTCCACTCCTCGACCACCTGGTCGCCGGGGATCTCGTGGGCGGTGAGCAGGTTGTCCTCGTTGAAGGCCCGGTACTGCTCGGTGGCGAACGCGGCCTCGCACGCCTCGCGCAGGCGCTCCAGGACGTCGTCGGGGGTACCGGAGGGGGCGACGAGCGCGCGGTACTGGGCCACCTCGACCTCGTACCCCTCCTCGACGGCGGTGGGGGTGTCCTCCAGGAACTCGTTGCGCTCCGCGGAGAAGGTGAGGAGGGCGTTCAGCTCACCGGCCTCGATCTGCCCGATCGCCTCGCCGAGCTGGATCGCGGCGACGTCCACCTGGTCGCCGAGGACGGCGGTGAGCGTGGGCGCGCCGCTGTTGAAGGGGACGGCGGTGCCGGAGATCCCGGCCTGGTTGAAGAGGAGCTCCTGGGCGAGCTGACTGCCCGTGCCCACCCCGGTGGTGCCGAACTTGAGGTCGTCCCCGGCGTCCTCCAGGTCCGCGAGCGTCTCCAGGCCGGAGGCGGGGGACGAGACCAGCACGTAGTCGTCGCGGGAGATCCCGGCGACCACCTCGAAGTCGTCGATGGCGACGGCCTCGTCCTCGGAGACCGCGAGGGGGGTGATCGCGGTCAGGGAGGCGTTGACGAGCAGCAGGTTCTGGCCGTCCGGCTCCTGGCCCGCGACCTCGTTGGCCGCCAGGGCGCCGTTGGCGCCGGGGGTGTTGACCACGGGGGCGGCGACGCCGAGGTCGTCCGTGAGGCCCTCGGCCAGGGCGCGGGCGATCAGGTCGGTGCTCCCGCCCGGGTCCTGCCCGACGGCGATCGTGATCGGCCCGCTCGGGAACTCGCCCCCCGCCGCGCCGCCGGACAGGTTCCCGCCGCACGCGGCGACGGAGAGGGACAGAGCCGCGGTGAGCCCGAGGACCGCCCCTGGACGTGCGGTTCTCTTCCCTGGCGCCTGGGTCATGCGAACTCCTTCGATCCGGCGGGTGCCCGCCACTTCGTGCACTGTGAGTGCCGTCACGTTCGTGAGTGTCTGGCAGCCTAAGAGGAGTCATCCATGCATGTCCAAGGCAAATACGGCATAAGATGATACCTTTCTGGCATCATGTTCTCCTTCGACCAGCTGCGCGGCTTCGTCGCCGTCGCCGAGGAACTGCACTTCGGGCGGGCGGCCGAACGGCTCTCCATGACGCAACCCCCTCTGAGCCGCCAGATCCAGAAGCTCGAACGCACGGTCGGCGTGCAGCTGCTGGAGCGCGACCGCCGGCGCGTGTCCCTGACCGCGGCGGGCGAGGCGTTCCTCATCGAGGCCCGCCGGCTGCTCACCCTGGCGGAGAGCGCGCCGGACCACGCCCGGCGGATCTCGGCGGGGTCGAGCGGGACGCTCAGGATCGGGTTCACCGCGGCGTCGTCCTACGGCCCCCTCGGCGGGCTCCTGAACCGCCTGGAGGAGGTCCTGCCGGAGATCAACATCGAGCTGTTCGAGATGGTCACCCGCGAACAGGTGGCGGCGCTCCTCAACGAGGAGGTCGACCTCGGTCTGGCGCGGCCCCCCTTCGACACCGAGCTGTTCGGCTCCCGGGTCCAGCACCGCGAGCGGATGCTCGTCGCCGTGCCGGAGGGCCACCCCCTGGCGCGGCACGCGGGCCCCGTGGCCGCGGAGGAGCTGGTCGACGTGCCGCTGATCATGCACTCGCCGACCAGGGCCCGCTACTTCTACGACCTCGTGGTGCGCCTGGTCCCCATCTCCCACCAGAACGTCGTGCACACGGTCAGCCAGGTCCTGACCATGGTGTGGCTGGTGGCCGCGGGGAGGGGGGTCGCGTTCGTGCCCCGGTCGGCGACCGGGCTGGGCATCGACGGCGTCGCCTACCTGGAGATCGCGGACCTGCCGGAGGACCCGGTCGAACTCCACCTGCTGTGGCTGCGGGAGTCGCGCAACCCCGCCGTGCGGCGGGCCCTGGAGGCATGGCCCCCGGAGGGGGCCGCCTTGCCGTGATACCCGTCCGGTATCAGTTAATGCCCAACAACTCTTGGACAGCATCGAACGCTTCTCCGTACGGTAACGGCAACACCGCCCCGGCCCCTGCCAGGGAGACCCCGACCTGCCGACCTAAGGATGACGTGTGACTCTGATGCACCCCGGTGAGCTGGCGACCCGGCTCAAGTCCGGCCTCCTCTCGTTCCCCGTCACCCACTTCGACCAGGACCTCGCGTTCGACGAGACCCGCTACCGCGAGCACCTCGCGTGGCAGTCGGGCTTCGGCGTGGCCGGGCTGTTCGCGGCCGGGGGCACGGGCGAGGGCTTCTCGCTGACCTCGCCCGAGATCGACCGGGTCGTGCGCGCCGCGGTCGACGAGGTCGCCGGGGCGGTGCCCGTGCTCGCCCCCGCGACCGGCGGGACGGCGACGGCGAAGGCGCAGGCCAGGGCCGCCCAGGAGGCGGGGGCGGACGGGATCCTGCTGCTGCCCCCCTACCTGACCGAGGCCGGGCAGGCCGGGCTGGTCGAGCACGTCACGGCCGTCTGCTCGGCCACCGACCTGGGGGTCATCGTCTACAGCCGCGCCAACGCGGTGTTCACCGACGAGAGCGTCGCGGCCCTCGCCGACCGCAACCCCAACCTGATCGGCCTCAAGGACGGCGTCGGGGACGTCGAGCTGATGACGCGGATCTACGCCAAGGTCGGCGACCGGCTGATGTACGTGGGCGGGCTGCCCACCGCGGAGACCTTCGCCCTGCCCCTGCTCCAGCTCGGGGTCAGCACGTACTCCTCCGCGCTGTACAACTTCCTCCCCGAGTTCGCCCTCGGGTTCTTCGAGTCGGTGCGCGCCCAGGACCGCGAGGCGGTCTACCGCAAGCTCAACGACTTCGTGATCCCCTACCTCGACATCCGCGACCGGACGCGCGGCTACGCCGTGTCCATCGTCAAGGCCGGCCTGAACGCCGTCGGCCGCGACGGCGGCCGGGTCAGGCCGCCCCTGAGCGACCTCAGCCCCGCCGAGACCGACGAACTGGCCGCTCTCATCGCCAAGGTCTCCTGAGCCGGAACCCCGGACAGAACCCGCCGCACCCCTACCAGGAGGTACCGCAGTGCCCGTCGAAGGAAGATCGCTCGTGGCCGGGGAACCGGTCGAGGGGAACGCCGGTTCCCTCCTCGCCACCGACCCCGCCACCGGTGAGGAGGTCGGACCGGCCTTCGGCCTGGTCGGTTCCGCGCAGATCGAGGCCGCGACGCGGGCGGCGGAGGCCGCCTTCGACGCCTTCCGGGCCCAGACCCCGGCGGAGCGGGCCGCCTTCCTCCGCAGGATCGCCGACAACATCGACGGGATCGGCGAGGAGCTGACCGCGCGGGCCGTGCGGGAGACCGGCCTCCCGGCGGCGCGGCTGGAGGGCGAGCGGGGCCGCACCGTCGGCCAGCTGCGGATGTTCGCCGACGTGGTGGAGCAGGGGGACGCCCTCCAGGCGCGCATCGACCCCGCCCTCCCCGACCGGCGCCCCGCCCCCCGCCCCGACGTCCGCCAGGCCCACGTGCCGCTGGGCCCCGTGGTGGTCTTCGGGGCGAGCAACTTCCCCCTCGCCTTCTCCACCGCGGGCGGCGACACCGCCTCGGCGCTCGCGGCGGGCTGCCCGGTCGTGGTGAAGGCCCACAACGCCCATCCCGGCACCGCGGAGCTGGTCGGCCGGGCGGTCGCCCGGGCGGTCGCGGACAGCGGGCTCCCCGGGGGCGTGTTCTCCCTGCTGTTCGGCGAGGGCAACGGGATCGGGCAGGCCCTCGCGGCCGACCCGCGCGTCAAGGCCGTGGCGTTCACGGGCTCGCGCGCCGGGGGCCTCGCGCTCATGCGGACCGCCGCCGCCCGCCCCGAACCCGTCCCCGTGTTCGCCGAGATGTCCTCCTCCAACCCGGTCGTCGTCCTGCCGGGCGCGCTGGCCGGCGGCGCGGCCGAGGAGCTGGCGGAGGCGTACGTGGGCTCGCTGACCCTCGGAGCGGGCCAGTTCTGCACCAACCCGGGGCTCGTCCTCGTCCCCGCCACGCCCGACGGCGACCGCTTCTTCGCCGCCGCCGAGCGGCTGGTCACGGAGGCCACCGGGCAGACCATGCTCACCGGCCCCATCGCCGCCGCACGCGCCGCGGGCACGGACGCCCTCGCCGCCGAGCCCGACGTCGAGACGGTCGCCACCGGGACCGACGGCCCCGGCCCGAACGCGCTCGCGCCGATGCTCCTCGCCACCGGCCTGAAGTCGTTCACCACCCGGCCCCGCCTCCAGGAGGAGGTCTTCGGCGCGGTCGGCCTGCTGGTCCGCTACCCCGCGGACGGGCTGTCGGCCGAGGCCCTGGCGGAGTCTCTCGCCGAGGCGCTGGAGTCCTTGGAGGGACAGCTCACCGCCACCCTGCACGCCGACCCCGCGTCCGCGGACGACGCCGTCGCCGTGCGGCGGCTGATCCCCGTCCTGGAGCGCAAGGTCGGCCGCATCCTCTTCGGCGGCTGGCCCACCGGTGTGGAGGTCAACCACGCGATGGTGCACGGCGGCCCCTTCCCCGCCACGTCGGACCCGCGCAGCACCTCCGTCGGCAGCCTCGCCGTCCACAGGTTCCTGCGGCCGGTCGCCTACCAGTCCGTGCCCGACGCGTTCCTCCCGCCCGCCCTGCGCGAGGCCAACCCGTGGGGACTGAGCCGCCGCGTGGACGGCTCCGTCGTACCGGCGGAGGGGCGAGCATGAGCCCCCGGACCCCGACCGTCGTGGACCTCGAGGTGGTGCCCGTCGCCGGGCACGACAGCATGCTGCTCAACCTCAGCGGCGCCCACGGCCCCTTCTTCACCCGCAACATCGCGATCCTGACCGACAGCGAGGGCCGGACCGGGGTCGGCGAGGTCCCCGGCGGGGAGCCCATCCGGCGCACCGTCGCCGACGCCGCCGGGATGGTCGTCGGCCGCCCGGTCTCGCACGTCCACCAGGTGCTCCGCGAGATCGGGGAGGCCTTCGCCGGACGGGACGCGGGCGGGCGCGGCGAGCAGACCTTCGACCTGCGGACCACCGTCCACGCCGTCACCGCCGTCGAGTCCGCGCTCCTGGACCTCCTCGGCCAGCACCTGGAGGTCCCCGTCTGCGAGCTGCTGGGGGAGGGCCGGCAGAGGGACCGGGTCCCCATGCTCGGCTACCTCTTCTACATCGGCGACCGGGACCGGACCCCGCTCCCCTACCTCGCGGAGGCCGACCCCAAGGACGACTGGGAGCGCCTGCGGCGCGAACCGGCCCTCACCCCCGACGCGGTGGTCGCGCTCGCCGAGGCGGCGCGCGAGAGGTACGGCTTCCGCGACTTCAAGCTCAAGGGCGGGGTCCTCGCCGGGGAGGAGGAGGTGGAGACGGTGCGGGCCCTGGCCGCCCGCTTCCCCGACGCCCGGATCACCCTGGACCCCAACGGGGGCTGGCTCCTGGAGGACGCCGTCCGGCTCTGCTCGGGGCTGGACGGGGTGCTCGCCTACGCCGAGGACCCGTGCGGGGCCGAGGGGGTGTACTCCGGCCGCGAGGTGATGGCGGAGTTCCGCCGGGCCACGGGCCTGCCGACGGCGACCAACATGGTCGCCACGGACTGGCGGCAGCTCGCCCACAGCGTGCGCTCGCACGCGGTGGACATCCCGCTCGCGGACCCGCACTTCTGGACCATGCGCGGATCGGTGCGCGTCGCCCAGCTGTGCCACGAGTTCGGGCTCACCTGGGGCTCGCACTCCAACAACCACTTCGACATCTCCCTGGCGATGTTCACGCAGGTGGGCGCGGCGGCGCCGGGGAAGATCACCGCCCTGGACACCCACTGGATCTGGCAGGACGGCCAGGCGCTCACCCGCGAGCCGCTCCGGATCGCGGACGGCGCGATCGAGGTGCCCACCGCCCCCGGGCTCGGCGTGGAACTCGACAGGGACGCCCTCGCGGCCGCCCACGAGCTCTACCTCGAACACGGGCTCGGGGCGCGCGACGACGCCGCGGCGATGCGGTACCTCGTCCCCGGCTGGTCCTTCGACCCCAAGCGGCCCGCGACGGTCCGGTGAGCCCCGCGTCCACCCGGGGCCTCCCCGGACCCCGCACGCGCCCGGGCCGCCACGGCCGGGGCGCGTGCGCGCGGCGGGACCCCGCCGCCGCAGCCCTCCCGCACAACCACACCCTGGAGACACCATGACCGCCCAGCCCGGTTCCGACAGCGGGACGACCCCCCGCGCCCACGCGGCCGCGGACAGGATCAGCGAGGTCACGCTCTCGCGCGTCGACCTGCCCCTCGCCTCCCCCATCAGCGACGCCAAGGTGCTGACCGGGAGGCAGAAGCCGCTCACGTCGGTGTCGATGCTGTTCGCCGAGATCCGCACCGAGGAGGGCCTGGAGGGGGTCGGCTACACCTACTCCAAGCGCGCGGGCGGCTTCGGCCAGTACGCGCACGCCCAGGAGATCGCCCCCGAGCTGATCGGCGAGGACCCCAGCGACATCCAGCGGATCTGGACGAAGCTGGTGTGGGCGGGCGCCTCGGTCGGCCGCAGCGGGCTGGCCACCCAGGCGATCGCGGCGATCGACATCGCCCTGTGGGACCTCAAGGCCAAGCGCGCGGGGCTGCCGCTCGCCAAGCTGCTGGGCGCCCACCGCGACGCGGTGGACTGCTACAACACCTCCGGCGGGTTCCTGTCCACGCCGCTGGACCAGGTGCTCGACAACACCCGCGCCGCGCGCGCCAGCGGGATCGGCGGCATCAAGATCAAGGTCGGCCAGCCGGACTGGCGCGCCGACCTGGCCCGCGTCTCCGCCGTCCGCGAGGAGCTGGGCGACTTCCCGCTGATGGTGGACGCCAACCAGCAGTGGAACCGCAGCACCGCCGTGCGGATGGGCCGGGTGCTGGAGGAGTTCGACCTCGTCTGGATCGAGGAGCCCCTCGACGCCTACGACTCCGAGGGCCACGCGGCGCTCGCCCGGGAGCTGGCGACGCCGATCGCGACCGGCGAGATGCTGACCAGCGCGGCCGAGCACGAGGAGCTGATCCGGGCGGGCGCGGTCGACTTCATGCAGCCGGACGCCGCGCGCGTCGGCGGGATCACGCCGTTCCTGAAGATCATGGCCCGCGGCCAGCAGGCGGGGATCCGGATGGCGCCGCACTTCGCCATGGAGATCCACCTGCACCTGGCCGCCGCCTACGAGATCGACCCCTGGGTGGAGCACTTCGACTGGCTCCAGCCGCTGTTCGACGAGCGGCTGGAGATCGAGGACGGGCGCATGCTCGTCCCCGGCCGCCCCGGCCTGGGCTTCACGATCAGCGACCAGGCCCGTGCCTGGACCGACCAGAGCGTCCGCGTCGACGCCGACGGGCGCACCACCCTCTCGGGCTGACCCCGCCCGGCAGGACCGGCCGGGGCCCGCGCGACACCGCGCGGGCCCCGCGGCGTTCCCGCCCGGGGCCGTTCCGGAGCGGTCAGTTCTCGCCGTCGTACCTCTCGCGTGCGCGCTCGACGCCGTCCATGTTGTCGGTGGTCCAGCGCAGGAGCGCGTCGATCAGGTCCTGGAGGGTCTTGCCGAGCGCCGTGATGCGGTACTCGACGGCGATCGGGCGCGTGCTCGTGACGACGCGCTCGACCATCCCGTTGCGCTCGAGGCGCCGCAGCGCCGCCGTCAGCGACTTCTGCGTCACGACGGGGATCGCGCGGCGCAGCTCGTTGAAGCGCTGCGGCTGCTCGCACAGCTCCTCCATCACCTGGAGCGACCACTTGTCGAGCACCTGGTCGAGGAGCTCGCGGTGCGACGCGGTGATCCCGGAGGCGTAGGAGGCGAAGGGGGCGGTTTCCTGCATGACACCTGGTCTCGTTGAAGTTCCCTTTATGTACCTAGTAGACATGGGATACCACCAAGGCGCAACCGGAGGGATCTCCCATGACCGTGCAGCTGTTCTCCCCCGAGGGCATGATGCAGCCCGTTCCCTACAACCACGTCTCGGTCAGCACCGGCACCCGCCACGTGCACGTCGCCGGGCAGATCGCGCGCGACGCCGACGCGAACCCCGTCGCGACGGGCGACCTGGCCGGCCAGGTCGCGCAGGCCCTGCGCAACACGGCGCGCGGACTGGACGGAGCCGGGGCGACCTTCGGCGACGTCGTGCGCCTCAGGTTCTTCGTCACGAAGTGGCAGCCCGAGATGATGGGCGACTTCATGGCGGGCGTCGAGAGCGTCGCCGGGGAGCTGGGCCTCCCGCAGCCCTTCCCGCCCGTGTCGCTCATCGGCGTCGACTACCTCTTCGAGCCCGACGTGCTCGTCGAGGTCGAGGCGTACGCCGTCCTCGACTGAGCGGACGCCGGCGGCCCCGCGTCCCTCCGGACGCGGGGCCGCCGGCGTTCGCGGGGCGGGGGCGCCGCGGGCGCGCTCCCCGTCCCCGACGGTCACCCCCGTGGGCGATGCTGGAGTCATGACCGACCCTGACCAGCCGCGCATCCCCGAGCCCGACGTCGAACACCTGGCCGCCACGCTCCGCCGGCGCCGCGAGGAGCTCGCCCACGCCTCCGGTGTCCGGATCGGACGCGGGGACGTGGTGCACAAGCTCGCCACGCACATGTGGGCCGGTGTGGCCGTGCCCGCCATCGCCTGCCACGCGGCCGTCGACCCCCTCCGGCTGACCTCCTCTTCCGGGCCCGTCACGTGCCGCCGCTGCCTGGGGCGCGGCCGCGGCGAACGCGACCGCCAGACCCCGGGCCAGACCGTCCTGGACCTCTGACCCGCGAGGGGGCGGCCGGAGGGCGGCGCCGGGACGTGCGGCGGGAAGGGCCGCTCGCCCGGTCCCCCGAGCCGGTTCCGGCCTCCGCTCCGCTCCGCACCGGACCGCCCGACGCACAGGCCGCGGGCCGGGCACCCCGCCGAACCGGTCCGCGACTCCCCTCCGACACAGCAGACACCCCCGACGACCGCCGCCGACGTGCACCGGGGAAGACCGGACATGCCCGATCGGCCACGGCTGTTCGTCCGCCGGATCGAGCCTTGTAGCGCTCTCCCGCCCCGGGCACGATGAGCGTGTTCCGGGGGTATTGAGCAGCGGAGTCGAAATTCTGTGGATGAAATACAAGAGGCCGGCGCGGTCACGACACTCGTCTCCCGTCTCAGGGCGTACGCGCGCTCCGTTCCCGACAAGGAGGCCGCCGGCTTCGTCGCCGACCCGACGGACGGGGAGGCCCGATTCCTCACCTACTCGGCGCTGGACCGCGAGTCCCGCCGGGTAGCCGGCCTCCTGCAGCGCCACCTCTCCGCCGGGGACCGCGCACTCCTGCTGTACAACCCCGGTGCGGCGTTCTTCCCCGCGTTCGTCGGGTGCCTCTACGCCGGGGTCGTCCCCGCGGTCGCCCCGCTACCGGACGGTCAGCGGCACCGCAGCGACCGCCTCCGGGAGATGGTCCGCAGTGTCGGGGCCTCCGTCCTGCTGACCGAGGCCTCCGGAGCGGAGGAGGTCGACACCTGGGCCTCCTCGTTCGACGCCCCGCTTCCCGTCGTCGTCACCGACCGCGACGAACTCCTCCCGGATCCCGGTGCCTGGACCGACCCCGGTGTCGGCCCGGACGACGTGGCCTTCCTGCAGTTCACGTCGGGCTCGACCAGCGCGCCCCGCGGTGTCGTGGTGCGCCACCACAACATCATCGACAACGCCGAGTACATGCGGCGCCTCTCCGGGTGCGGCTCCGAGAGCCGGTTCGGCGGCTGGCTCCCCATGCACCACGACTTCGGTCTGCTGTTCCTGTTCCTGTTCCCGCTCTGCTTCGGCGCCCGCACGCTCCACATGTCGGCCTCGGCCTTCCTGCGCCGACCGCACTCCTGGTTCCACATGATCGACCGCTTCGGCCTCGACTCCTCACCGTCGCCCAACTTCGGCCTCGACTACTGCGTCCGCCGCATCACCGACGAGCAGACCGAGGGCATCGACCTCTCCGGGTGGCGATCGGCCTTCACCGGCGCCGAACCCGTGCGCGCCCCGACGCTGCGCCGGTTCGGCGAGCGGTTCGGCCCCATCGGGTTCCGCCCCGAGACGCTCGCGCCAGGGTACGGACTCGCCGAGGCGACGCTCGTGGCCGCATGCGACACCCGTGACCTGCCCCCGAGCGTCGCCCGGGTCGACCCCGAACGCCTGGAGAAGGGCGAGTTCCACCCGGTTCCCACCGAAGAGCCCGGCCGGGAGATCGTCTGCTGCGGCGACGTGGAGGAGGGGGGCGAGGACATGCGGTTGAGGATCGTCGATCCCGGAAGCCGGCGTGTGCTTCCACAGGGAACGGTGGGCGAGGTCTGGCTCCGCGGGTCCAGCGTGGCCCATGGGTACTGGAACAGCCCCGAATCCACCGACACGACCTTCCGGGCCGCCACCGCCGACGGAGAGGAGGGGTTCCTGCGCACCGGCGACCTGGCCGCCGTGCACGGGGGAAAGCTCTACATCACGGGGCGGATCAAGGAAGTCATCATCTACAACGGCCGCAACCTGTACCCGCACGACCTGGAGGCGATGGCCCGCTCGGCCGACCCCCTCCTGGAGAACGGGTACGGGGCCGCCTTCACCGTGCTCGGGGCGGAGGACAAGGAAGAGGTCGTCGTCGTCCACGAAGTACGGCCCCGCGGTGCCGACGCCGAGCGCCTGGAGGCGGCGCTCACGCGCATCCAGCAGTTCGCCTCCCGCGAGTTCGGCATGGTGCTCGGAGGCACCGTGCTCGTCCGCCCCGGCGGGGTGAAGCGGACCACCAGCGGCAAGATCCAACGCCTGGAAATGCGGTCGGACTTCCTCCGCGGAACCCTCAAACCCCTGGCCGCGCGGATCCATCCGACCCTGGGCGCACTCGTCCCGGACGTCTACCACGGTTCCCGGAGGAGCGCGGGATGAGCGAGACAGCACAGTTCCCCCCGCCCAGCGGCAGGGGAACGGCCGGCCCTCCCATGGCGGTCGCGGACATGGCGGACCACCTGGACCGCTCCGAGGCCTTCACCTCGGCGTTCAACGCACGTCTGGACGAGGCGGAGGAGTTCCCGCGGGAGGCCTGCCTCGAACTGGACCGCATCGGTGTCCCCCACTACTACGTGCCCCGGGACCTCGGCGGTGGCCTGGACGGCTACACCGACCTGGTCGGGGTGATCCGGGCCGTCTCCCGCAAAGACCTCACGGTGGCGATCGCGCACGTCAAGACGTTCCTGGGCGGAGCCCCCAGCTGGGTCGCGGCCCAGGAGGCCGGCGACGAACGGGGCACGGCACAGGCACAACGGCTCGCCGACCGGATCACCGGCGGAGCGGTGGTCTCCTGGGGGCTCACCGAGCCGGGACGCGGCAGCGACCTGCTGGCCGGTCAGCTCACGGCCGGCCCGGTGTCCGGCGGGTACCGCCTGGACGGCCGCAAGTGGCCGGTCAACAACGCCACCCGCAGCGATTCCCTGTGCCTGCTGGCCCGTACCGGCCCCCGGAACGGCCCCCGGGACTTCACGCTCCTCATGGCCGACAAGAGCGCACTGGCCGCGGGCAGCTACTCCCACCTCCCCAAGGCCCGCACCGTGGGCATCCGCGGGGCGGACATCAGCGGGATCGTCCTCGACGGCGCGATCGTGCCGGAGGAGAACACGGTCGGCCCCGTCGGTTCCGGGTTCGAGCTGGTCCTGAAGGCCTTTCAGCTCACGCGGACCATCTGTGCGGGCCTCTCCCTCGGTGCCGCGGACCACGCGCTCCGCTCGACCTGGGACTTCGTCGGACACCGGCGGTTGTACGGACGGTTCCTGTCCGGCCTGCCCCATGTCCGCACGACACTCGGAGCACAGTACGCGGCCTGCCATGCGGCCGAGGCGCTGACCTCGACCGCCGCACGCGCGGTGCGCTCCCTCCCCGGGGAGATGAGCGTCTACTCCGCCGTGGTCAAGGCCCTGGTCCCCGAGATCGTCGACGAGGTCATCGCCGAGTGCGGCCAGCTGCTCGGCGCACGCGCCTTCCTGCGTGAGGAACTCGACCACGGGAGCTTCCAGAAACTGGAGAGGGACCACCGGATCGTCGGGATCTTCGACGGGAACCGCTATGTCAACCGCCAGGCCCTGATCCGCCAGTTCCCCCGGCTGGTCGCGTGCTGGAACCGGGGCGACCGGCTGGAGGCAGGGGTCCGTGCCGCGACGGGGGCGGACGGGGACCCGCCGGAGGGCGTCGGACTCCAGCTGGTGTCGCGCACCGGCTGCAGCCTGGTGCAGGCCCTGCCCGGCGCCGTGGAGGGGCTGCGGGCCTCCGGGGCGTCGGAGCCCGCGATCAGGTCGGCCGAGCGCGTCCTCGACCGGTGCGGGCAGCTGCACCACCGCATGGCCCGGTACGACACGCGTGCCACCAGGATCGAAGCCGAACTGTTCGACGCGGCGCGATCCTACGAACTCTGTGTCGCGGCATCGGCCGTGATCCACATGTTCCTCACCGGGGTCGACCGGCGGCACACGGACACGGAGTTCGGGGAGCTGCGGCTCCAGGCGGCACTGCTGTGGATCCTCTCGCGACTGGACGGATACGCCGACGACGAGGCGGACCGCGTGTACGGCGCCGTCGCCGACTCGCTGGAGGCCGGCCTCGCCGAGGGGGACCTCCTGCTGGACAACGGTGAGGAGAACCGCCGATGAACCCACGACCGCGAGGCGGAGGGGCCGACGCCCTGGAGCGCCGCCTCGGAGATCCGACGGACCCCGACAACCCGCTGGGGTTCGGACCGGTCCTGGAGGCCGACGAGGCCGAGGAGATGTTCCCGGCCGGGGAACGCGCGCTGGCGGACTTCGGACTGAACGCGGAGTTCGTCCCCGCCGAGTACGGGGGCCGGCTGATGGGCCTGGACAGGTTCGTCACCGTGATGCGGGCCGTGTTCCGCCGCGACCCGTCCCTGGGGCTCGGCTACGGGTTCAGCTCGTTCATCGCCGGCGTCAACATCTGGCTCGCCGGGGACGGGGAGCAGCGCAGGACCGCGGCGTCCCTGCTGCTCGGCGGCCATCGGATCGCCTCCGCCTACCACGAGCTCCCCCACGGCAACGACTTCGCGGGCACCGAGTGCGCCGCTACACGCGACCCCTCCGGCCGGCTCAGGCTTTCCGGCCGCAAAGAGGTCGTCACCAACATCCGGCGGGCGCGAGCCCTCGTGGTGCTGGCCCGGACCTCCGGGCGCCCCGGAAGCCGCAGCCATTCACAGCTCCTGGTGGACAAGGCCGTGCTCCCCCCGGGCTCGATCGCCGACCTGCGGCGCAGGCCCGGTGTGGGGATGCGTGGTGTGCAGCTCGGCGGCCTGGAGTTCCGCGACTGCCCCGTCCCCGACTCGGCAGTCCTGGGGGTCGAGGGCCACGGCATCGAAACCGCGCTGCGCTCGTTCCAGCTCACCAGGACGGCACTGCCGGGCATGCTCTGCGGGGTGCTCGACTCCGGTCTGCGACTGACGCAGACGCTCGCGGTGGAGCGCATGCTGTACGGCGAGCCGGTCTCGGCGCTGCCGGTGGTACGGGCCCAACTGGCCGACGCCTTCGTCGACCTGCTGATCAGCGACTGCTGTGCGACCGTGGCCGCACGGGGCGCGCACCTCCTGCCGGAACAGATGAGCGTCCACGCCTCTGCCGTCAAGTACCAGGTCTCCGGTCACCTCCTGGAGGCGATGAACAGCCTGTCCGCCGTGCTCGGGGCGAGCTTCTATCTGCGGGACGGACGCTTCGGCGCGTTCCAGAAGCTGCTGCGCGACCTCAAGCCGGCCGGTTTCGGGCACGCCGCCCGCGTCGCCTGCCTCGTGACGATGCTGCCCCAGCTGCCCGTACTCGCCCGCCGCGGGTGGGCGGAGGGCCCCGCGGCGCCCCCGGACGTCTTCCGTCCGGACGTCGAACTGGGCCGCCTGCCCTTCGAGCGGCTGCGCCTCTCCGGAAAGGGCAGGGACAGCCTGCTGACGGCCCTGGCAACCGGAATCGACCAGGCTGCGGATGGAGGCACGGCGGAGGGTTCGCACGCGGACGACCTGCGCATGCTGATGGCGCAGCTGCGCGAGGAGGCCGAGGACCTGCGCAAGGCCTGTGCCGAACTGCGCGCTGCGGACATCGGGGTGGACGCCCCGCCGGCGGTACTCCGCCTCCCCGCCCGCTACGCGGCGCTGCTGGCCGCATCGGCCTGCCTCAACGTCTGGCGGGAGGCCGGTACACGGCAGGACCCCTCCCTCCAGGATCCCGTCTGGCTGATCGCCGCACTGAACCGCCTGGTCACGCGCATGGGCCGCCCCGGCGTCCAGGGCCTCGGCCCGCTGCGCGAGCACCTGTACTCCCAACTCGCCGAGCGGCACGCGGCCGCCGAGTCCTTCGACCTGTACCGGCGCAGGCTTCCCGGCTGACGCCTGCCCGCCCCAAGGAGTGATCCGATGTCCGAGAGCCGAGCCGAGACCACCGCCGAAGACCTGGCCCGTTGGCTGACCCAGCAGATGGCCGCCCACTTGCAGCGCGATCCCGGAGAGATCGACCCCGACACCCTGTTCGCCGACTACGGGTTGGACTCCGTCTACGCCCTGACCTTCTGCGCCGATATCGAGGACCACCTGGGGGTCACCGTCTCCGACACCGTCCTGTGGGACCACCCGACCATCCGCGACCTGGTCGGACACCTCACGGCGACGACCGTCGGCACCCAGGGGCCGGCGGCGCGATGACGGCGATCGAAGCGGTGTCCACGTATCTGCCCCCCGGGGCCGTGATGATCGACGACATCGGTGAGGGGATCGGCCAGACCCCCCGCCAACTGCGCCTGTACAAGCGGTTCCACGGCCTGTCCGAGGTACGCCGTGCCCCGGACCAGACGCTCGCCGAACTCCTCTCCGCGGCAGCGGGCAAGATGACCGCTCTGCAGGGCCGGGAGCACCAGGTGCGCTACCTCGTGCACGCCCGAACCCTGCAGACGGTCGCCCCCTATCCGGCCAACCCCCTGCACGAGACCCGCCGCCTGCTCGGACTGGAGCACGCCGAGGCGTTCACCGTCACCGAGCACGCCTGTGCGAGCGGGCTGCTCGCAGTGGACCTGGTCGGCCGGCTGCTCCGCGCGGAGGACGACCCCGAGGCCCTCGGGCTGGTGCTCACGGGGGAGAAGACCTTCACCCGGCTCGCGCAGTTCATCCCCGACACGACCTACATGGGCGAGGGCACGGCCGCCGTCCTCCTCCGGGCCGGCGGCACCGGCGGCGATACGCTCCGCAGCTACGTCTCCCGCACCCACGGCGAGTTCTCCGCCGGCCTGTGGATGGAACCGGAGTTCGCGGGCCGTTTCCAGGGGGTCTACGAGGAGACGCTGGCCGAGGTGATCGCGCGTGCGCTGGCCGAGGCCGGCATCACGCAGGCGGAGCTGCGGCTCGTCCTTCCGCACAACGTCAACCGCCATTCGTGGCGGCGGCTGGGGAAGCGCATCGGCTATCCGGCCGAGCGCATGTTCCTGGAGAACGTCCCCGTGACGGGGCACTGCTTCTGCGCGGACTCCTTCATCAACTACCGGTCGGCCGTCGACCGCGGACTGCTCAACCCCGGCGACCACTACCTGATGGCCGCGGTGGGTCTGGGCGCCACGTTCTCCGCCATGGTCTTCCAGCACTGAAAGGACACGATCGCCAACCATGAACGAGTTCACGAAGCGGTTGAAGCGGGCGCTCACCGACGAACCCGACCCCGTCCTCGTCCTCCTCGGCAACATCGAGGTGGAGGAGCAGTGGGCGAAGGGGGAGGTCGGCCTTCCCACCATCTCCTCGGGCGCCACCAGGGCCGTGACCCACCGCATGGACGAGTTCGCGCTGCTGCTCGGCGGGCCGTCCGACCACGTACTGCTGAAGACCGCGCCCGACCCCGACTTCCACGCCTACCTCCAGGACTACGGGCTGTCCCTGCCCCGGGCGCACGCCGTGGGCGCCCAGCAGGCCGGCCGCACCGTGACCGAGGACGTCCTGGAGGACCCGGCGACCCTGGGGTTGTTGACCGAACTCGGCCGCGCTGGAGCCTACCTGGCTCCCCACGGCATGTCCGAGCTGGAGGAGCGGCTCGCGGAACGGTGCGGGCTCGGTCTGGCCACGAGCCCCGCCGAACTCTGCAAGAGGGTCAACAGCAAGATCTTCAGCCGCAGGCTGGCCGACCGCCTGGGCCTGCGCCAGCCCGCGGGGGTGTGCTGCGAGACGCCCGAGGACCTCGCCGACGCCGTGCGATTCGCCGAAGACCACTTGTCACAGGGCCGGAAGGTGGTCGTGAAGGACGCCTACGGGGTGTCCGGCAAGGGCGTGATGGTCGTGGGCGACGAGCGCCGCCTCGCCTGGCTCAAGCGTACGGCG
Source organism: Nocardiopsis tropica (assembly GCF_042660575.1). Taxonomy (NCBI): domain Bacteria; kingdom Bacillati; phylum Actinomycetota; class Actinomycetes; order Streptosporangiales; family Nocardiopsidaceae; genus Nocardiopsis; species Nocardiopsis tropica. The sequence goes on along the minus strand of NZ_JBHSUF010000012.1, from coordinate 224,767 downwards.
GAGCGTGCCGGACGCCGCGGCGGCAGGCTGGGGCTGGTCGTGGAGGAGTGGATCCCCAAGGCCAAGGACCTGAACTACCAGGTGCTCATCGCCAAGGACGGAACCGTGGAGTTCGACTTCGTCAAGGAGGCGATCACCGCGGACGGCGTCCACAAGGGGCACCGGATACCGGCCGGGCTCTCCGCCGAGCACGAGGACGCGGTCCACCGGGCCGGCCTGGACATCGGCGGGGCACTCGCCGCGGAGGGCTACAGGGGCGTGGCCGGGATCGACGCACTCGTCGGAGCCGACGGACACGTGTACCCGATCATCGAGATCAACGCACGCTACAACATGTCGACCTACCAGGCCGCGCTGCAGGAGACATTCATGTGGAAGGGCTCGAGCGCCGAAGCCCGGCAGTACCCGCTGCGCCTGCACGCCCGGCTGCCGTTCGCCCTGCTGCGCAAGGAGATCGAACACCTTCTGGTCAAGACCCCGGGGGACACCGGAGTCGTCATCAACAACTTCGCCACGGTCAACGCCGTCGGCGGGCCGACGCAGGGCAAACGGTATTTCGACGGCCGACTGTACGCCTTCCTGGTCGGGCCGGACGAGGAGAGCGTCGCCTCCCTCGACGGCCGGCTGGGCAGCGTCCTGTCGTCGCTGGAGGAAGGAGAGGTGAGTCGCGCATGACCGGACCGCACCGGATCCAGGGGATCCCCGTCACCGATATCGCCGAACAGTTCGGAACCCCCCTCTACATCTACGACGGCGAGGAGCTCGAACACGGCTACGAACGGATACGCGGCCGGCTGCACCCGTCCGTCGACATCCTCTACTCCCTCAAGGCCAACCCCAACCTGTCGGTCTGCTCGCTGCTCGGAGGCCTGGGCGCCGGCGCCGAGGTGTCCTCTGCCGCCGAACTCGCGGTGGCACGGGCCGCCGGGGTGCCCCCCGCCGACACGATCTTCCTCGGCCCGGGGAAGAGCGAGGAGGAGGTGGCGGCGGCGCTGACCGCCGGGATCCACTCGCTGATCTGCGAGTCCTACGGCGAACTCGACCTGATCAACAAGACCGCCGGAGGGATGGGGATCACCGCGCCGGTGGCGCTGCGGGTCAACCCGCAGTCGGCCGCCAAGGGGGCCGGGCTGAGGATGGGCGGGAAACCGCGCCAGTTCGGCATCGACGAGGGCATCCTCATGTCCGATCCCGGCCTCGCCGCGCGTTTCCCGTCCCTGCGGCTGATGGGGGTGCACGCCTACCTCGGCACGCGGATCCTGTCGTCGGACGTGGTCGTCGAGAACACCGCGCAGATCCTGGGCATGGCGCAGCGCCTGGCCGACAGGCTGCAGTTCCCACTGGAGACGGTGGACTTCGGCGGCGGCCTGGGCGTGGCCTACTTCCAGGGCGAGGAGGACCTGGACGTCGATGCCCTGACCGGGCAGCTCAACCCGATCGTCGAGGCCTTCCGCGCCCAGCAGCCGCGGACCCGCGTCCTCATGGAGCTGGGACGGTTCCTCACCGCCACCGCGGGGCTCTACGTGACGCGCGTGCGCTACGTCAAGGAGTCCATGGGACAGCACTTCGCGGTCACCGACGGCGGGACCAACCACCACATGGCCGCCGTCGGCATCGGCTCCTTCGCCAAGAGGAACTTCCCCATGGGCATCCTCAACCGCGAGCAGGAGCCCACCGGGCAGCTGTGGCAGGTGACCGGCCCGCTGTGCACACCCAACGACACCCTCGGCAAGAACGTCCCGCTGTCCGAGGTCCGTGTGGGGGACCTGATCGGGGTGCACCGCTCCGGCGCGTACGGGCCCACCGCGTCCCCCACGCGGTTCCTCAGCCACGGGTACCCGGCCGAGGTCCTGGTCCACAGGGGGACGCCCCTCCTCGTCCACGAGCGGGAGAGCGTCTCCGACATCCTGAGCCGCCAGCCCGTGCACCACGGGTTGGCCACCACGAGAACAAACGGAGGTTGAGGACATGGAATCATCCGGTGCCGACATCGCGCAGACGGCGCACGACGAGGAACTGATCAAGCGCATCGCCGGGATCCTGGCGGGGTTCACCACGGAGTCCGACGTGGAGATCACCGCCTCGACGGGGCTGTTCGACGACCTCGGGCTCGACTCGACGAACATTTTGGAGATGCTGGTCGAGATCGAGGCCGAGATGGGGCTCGAGTTCGACACGGAGGAGCTCGAACACGGGCACTTCGAGACGGTGGCGAGCCTGGCGGGGTTCATCTCCGCGCTGCAGGAGAGATAGCCGGGACATGGCCACCGCACAGAAGTCCGCCGGAGGGCACGGAACCCTCGTGAGGGCGCGTCGCCTACCCGTGCGCCTGCTCGGGAGCTTCCACCGATCGACGTCGACGGACCCGGCCCCGGCGGTCGCGGCCGCACAGCACCAGGCCGCGATCGACGAGTACCTGGGGGACATGGCCTCCTCCTACGGGAGCGTCTACCGGAGCACGCCGGCCACGGAACCCTCCCGGACCGTGTACAACCGGCTCGCTCACGGCCTCCTCACGCAGGCCCGGGCACGGGGGGAGCGCATCGACCGGATCGTCCTCGCCCACTCCCTGCCGGACAGCCAGCCCGGCTACTCGGTGTGCGCCTCGCTGGTGCACGCCTCCGACGGCCCCACCACGGCCTTCTCCGTGTCCGACCAGCGGGCGGTGACACCCTTCACCGCTCTGCGCATCGCCGCCGAGTACCTGCACGGCGATCCCGACGGCAGGGCCCTGGTGCTCGTACTGGACCAGGGCGAGCTGCCGTGGGAGGTCCCCGGGGGGACTCCGGTGCCCGACCGCGAGGTCGGTATAGGCCTGCTCCTCGGCGGGGGCTCCCCGCCCGGGGACGTGCTGCACTGGCGTGCCACCGGGCTCGACGCCGCCGACGCGGCCCGGGCGGTCGCGGACGTCCACACCGATGTGCGGCGCGCGTTCTCCGGCCCGGTCACCTTCGTCCTGGGCGGAGGCGTCCCCCCGGTCCACGTGAACGATCCGGACGCCGAGGTCCGGCGCGGCCCCGGCGGCCCCGTCTGCACGTCGGTGTGGACCGGGCTGCACGGCCTGCGTCTCACCTCGCCGTACCGGGCCGCGGTCGTCGTGGAGTACGACCCGTCCCTCGGCTACTTCTGCGCGGCGGCCACGAACCTGGAGGACCGATGACGGCCACGAGTACCGCACGCCGTGCGGGGCTCCAGCGACACGGGGCGTGGTGGGAGCCCGCGCGCCTCGGCGAACCGGCCGCGGCCTGGGCCGCGCTGGCCGGCGCGGAGCCCGCCCCTCCGGTCTTCGGCGCCTCCGGGTTCGCCCTGGCCCCCGTAGCCGCGGGCCCGGTCCTGTCGGCGTCCGCCACCGTGGTCGGGGAGATCACGGTGGCGGGCCACCGGTGGTCCCTGCTGGCGTCGACCGGAACACCGGAGAAACCGGCCACGCCGGAATGGCAGGCCGCCGTCGCCTCCATCCGCCTGGGCCTGTCGCTGTGGCTGCGCCGGCAGGCCGTGGGCCGGCTGCGCAAGAGGGCCGTCGAGGGGACGGCCCTCATTCACCGGCAACTCGTCCGCGCCGACCTGGCCGGCGCCGCCACCGAGCAGGCCGTGGCCGAGAGCCTGCTGGACGGCGTCGCGACACAACCGGGCGCCCGCGCTGCGCTGCGCCGGGCCAGCCGCCGCCTCACCGCCGCCGACCGAACGGTCCTGCGCCTGTTCGGCGCCTCCGGGTTCCTGTCCGACGGCCCCGGCCAGGTGGCATATCTGTCGGAGCTGATGGCGGACGCCTACCTCGAATCGTCGGCCGAAGACCGGAGAGGAGAGCCCGATGATCGAGTTGGATGACCGGCTGCGCGTGCTCCAGCGGGCCGCACGCGAGTGGGGCGAGGAGCTGGAGGAGCTAGGGGCGGAACTGGACCACGACCCCGACGGAGTCGACCGGTTCACGGACGTGTCGGCCTTCCGGTACGTCTCCCGCATGATGATCCCCCCGGAGTACCAGGACTCGGCCCTGCGCCTGTCCGGCCACTCCTTCCACGGGGACAGGGCGCTGGAGAGGGTCGTGGCGGTCGAGGCCCTGGGCCGCGGGGACGCGGGGGCGTTCCTCGCCGCACCGGGCCCCTCGCTCTCGGGCGGCCTGGTCGCCCTGCTGGGGGACACCGCTCAACAGAAGTGGTTCTTCGAGCACTTCTCCGACGGGCCGGTGTGGACGTTTCTCGGGCTCACCGAACCGGACCACGGTTCGGACGCATCGGCCATGGCCACGACGCTGACCCCGGAGCCCTGCGGCGACCGTGCGACGCTCACCGGGGAGAAGCGCTACGTCGGCAACGCGTCACGCGCACGGCTGGGCACGGTGTTCGCCCGTACCGGCCCCGGGCCCCTGGGCGTCTCGGCGGTGATGGTGCGGACCGGGTCCCCGGGGTTCCACGCCTCGCCGCTACCCACCGTCGGCCTGCGCGGCGCCCGTATCTGCGCGGTGCGTTTCGACGGGGTGCCGGTGCCCGGGGACCAGGTCCTGGGACGCCACCTGCGCGCCTCCTCCCGCGGCATGCACGCGGCCGTCCGCATGTTCAACCAGTTCCGCCCGGGTGTGGCCGCGCTCGCGCTCGGTATCGCCCAAGCCGCCCACGACTACCTCTCACAGCACCGGTCCGACCTGGGGCCGGGGGGAGGGTACGCGCTGGCGGACATGGAGGACCGCCTGGTGGACACCCGGCAGCTCGTGTGGAGGGCCGCGGCCGATGTCGACCACGACCCCGCCCGGGGGTACCTGGCGTCCGCCGCCAAGGCGAGCGCGGCCCGCCTCGCGGAGGAGGCAACGCTCCGTGCCCTGGAACTCCTCGGTCCGGGGGCGAGGTTCTCCCATCCGAGGCCGGAGAAACTGGCCCGGGACGCCAGAGGAGTGGAATTCATGGAGGGAACGACCCACATCCAGCGGCTCAACGTCGCGCAGGGCGTGGTGACCGGGAGGATCGGATGACCCGGGAGTGGCGGGAGGTCCTCCGCTACGCGGGGCCGATGGTGCTGGCGGACGGCATCGGCACCGCGGTCCCCGTCGTGCTGATCGCGCTCATCGGGACCATGGGCGACGAGGCGCTCTACGTCCGTTCCCTCTTCATGCCGGTGGTCTTCGCCTTCATCGCCGTCCAGATCAGCGTCGCGGTGACGACACAGGTCGCCGTGTCCCTCGGCGCCGGACGCCGGTTCGACTCGGCGGTGGCCTCGACACTGTGGCTGGCCCTCTTCGGTCTCGGCGCGACGGCCGTGGTCAGCGGGGCCTTCCTGCTGACGGCTCCGCTCCTGGCGGACCTGCTGTCCGTTCAGCCCGAGGTCCGCGACCAGTTCGTACGGTTCGTCCGGTGGGTGGCACTCGCCCAGCTCACAGGGGTCGGCCCGGTCGTGTTCGCGGCGACCCTCCGGGGAGCGGAGCGCCCCCGTCCGGCAGCCGCCCTGCTCCTGCTCGCCGGCGGTGCGGAGGTGGCCGGGGTCGCGGCCCTGGGACTGACGGGAGGCGCCGGCTGGGGGTTGTGGTCGGTGCCGGTGGCGATCGCCGGAGCCGGTGCGCTCGGCACCGCGGTCGGATTCTGGCTCCTTTTCCGCAGCGACCTGTGGAAGCGGGGCCGACCGATCGGCCTGCGCCGGGAAACCGTCCTGCTCCGGCAGGTCGGGCTCCCGGTAGGCAGCGCCCACGCGGTCATCTTCGCCAGCAACTTCGTGCTGACCTGGGTGGTCAGCGTGTTCGGAGTGGCGACCGTCGCGGGCTTCGCGGTGGCCTACACCCTCCAGACCATGATCATCGTGCCTGGCATGGCGATCGGGTCAGCGACGGCGATCGTCGTGAACCAGTTCCGCGGCCGGGGGGAGTTCGACCGGCTCGGACATGTGGTGCGGGCCGGGCTCGTCGTCACCGGAGCGCTGTACGCCGTGGTCGCCGCAGCGTGCTGGATCGGGCGCGACCGGATCGCGGGAATGCTCGCGCAGGAGCCGTCCGCGGCCGCGGAGGCGGCCCGTTACCTGGAGCTGGTGGCTCCCACCTACCTGATCCTCGGAGTGGTGCTGGCCGGGATGTCGGTGCTGGAGCAGACCGGGGCGGGCGCCCTCGCCGTCACCCTGAACACCACCTACTTCGTGGCCATCTGCGCGGTGGGCGGCTATCTGGCCCGCCACGCCGGGGAAGCCGCGCCCCTGTACCAGACCATGGCGGCCGTCAACCTTCTCGGGGCGGTCGTGGTCGCTGCCGTCCTGCGCCACACCCGCCGGCTGGCCCATCCGGGCACCAAGGCCCTTGCCTAGCCGGACCGCCCCCTGCACACAGCGGAACGGAACGAGGACAACACCATGGCGGACCTCCGCACGGAGAGGGTCGCGGTCCACGGCTGTCGACCGGCCCTCGCCCCCACCACGGTGGGGCAGCGCAGCATCTGGACCGACATCGAGTACATGATGCCGGACACCTCCTTCTACAACTCGGTCGTCCCCGTGGAACTCGCCCACGGCGTCTCCCTGGACCGGGTGTTCTCGGCACTGCGCGCGCTGTGCGAACGCCACGGCGCCCTGCGCAGCCACTTCTTCAGGGCCCCGGACGGGGAGCTGGTCCAGCGGGTCACCGCCGGAGGCGAGGTCACCGTCGAGGTCTGTGACGCCCGGAACGGGCAGGACTCCGACCTGTACGGCCTGGTGGGCGATCTGGAGTCCTCGGTCAGGGGCCACCGCTTCGACCACGGTAAGGAGTGGCCGATCAGGGTCGGCGTCGGAGTGCTCGACGGGGCGCCCCTCGTGGTGCTGCTGACCGTCTCGCACATCGCCGCGGACTATCCCAGCCTCAGGATCCTCGCCGGCGAACTCGCAGCGCTCGTCCAGGGGAGAACCCTGGGCCCGCCGCCCGTCCAACCCGTGGAACTCGCGGCGTGGGAGCGCTCCGAGGAGGGGCTGCGTGTCCAGGAGCGCTCCCTGCGGTACTGGCGCAAACACCTCCGGACCATGCCTCCGAGCCTTCTCCCCGAGACGGGGGACGGCCCCGAGGAGCCGCGCTACCCGACGGTCTGGATGCGTTCCAGGGCGGTGGCGCTGGCGGCCGGGACACTCGGCGCCCGCTACAGGGTCAGCAGCTCGGCGGTGCTGCTGGCGGCGACCGCGCTCCTGCTGGGACGGGCCACCGGAACCCCCCACGCGACCATGGTGCTCATCGCGGGCAACCGGACGCGCACGATGCTGCGTGACTACGTGGGCAATCTCGCCCAGGACGTCCCGACCGGGATCGACCTCTCCGGGGACGACTTCGCCACGGTCGCGCGGCGCGCGTGGTCCGCCTCGGTGAACGCGTACCGCAACGCCTACTGCGAGCGCGCCGCCACCGCCCGTCTCCGTGAGGAGGCGGAGGAGGAGCGCGGAACGGACCTGGAACTCTCCTACTTCTTCAACGACCTGCGCCCCGCCGGAGGAGACGGCGCCGGACCGGTCGCCTCCTCGGCCGACGACGTGAGAACCGCCCTGGCCGACACCCGGACCGGGACCGGCTCCGGGGTCGAGCGGGACAACCTGCTCTTCTTCCTCGACGTCTCGGCGGCCGGGACGGACGAGGTCGAACTGACCCTGAAGGCCGATTCCCTGAGGCTGCGCTCCGACGGGATGAAGGAGTTCCTCATGCGGTTCGAGGCCCTACTGGTCGCTGCGGTCGAGCACGGCCACGACCACGGCACGGAGCAGCTCCTGGACCTGGTCGGCCCGACCGCCTGATCCGCTCGGTCCACACCCCCTTCCGCGGCGGGCCGCGCCCCCCGCACCTCATGCTCCGGGGGGCGCGGCCCGCCGCGCCACGCCCGTCCGCTCATGGACGCGGGACGGGACGCCTCTACCGGGGCCCGGCCCCCGCGTGCGTCCGGGAACGGCCGGTGAGGACCCGCACTCCGGCCGACCCGGTCTCCACACGGACCTCGTCCAGGTCGCGGACCCGACCGACCAACCCGGGCAGAGGCCCGGTCAGGGCCGCTCCCACACCGAGGCACGGCATACCCGCGGCCCGGGCGGCGGCCAGGCCCGCGGGAGCGTCCTCCACGACCAGGCAGCGTTCGGGTACGGCCCCCAGCCGCTCGGCGGCCAGGAGGTAGCCGTCCGGAAACGGCTTGCCCCGCCGTACGCTCTCCGCGGTGACGAAGCGGCCGGGTTCGGGAAGGCCGGAACCGGCCATTCTCGCGGCGGCGACGCGGCGGCTTCCCGAGGTGACCACGGCCCAGGAGCCGGATTCCAGCGATCGCAGAACTCGCCGGGCGCCGGGCAGCGGTCTGACGGATTTCGCTTCTCGGACATCGAAATCCTCGATGAGTTCGATCTCCGTTTCGACCTGCAGAGAGGGGGCGCATTCCCTGATCAGATCCTCATCGCGGCGCCCGTGCGAACGGGTGAGCACGTCCTCGGGGTCGAGCCCCCGTTCCAGGGCCCACCAGCGCATCGACTTCTCGATGGCCCCGAGGGAATCGACGAGAACGCCGTCCAGATCGAAGAGAATGGCGTCGAAACCGCTTTTTTCCACGGCAGGGAGCCCGCGTCCCACCATGGTCTCCGGGCCCATCACGAACTCCTGACCGGAGCCGGCGGGCGCGTGCCGGGCAGCGGGCAGGCGGCCAGGGACCGGCAGACGGCCGCCGCCTGGAGCCGGCCCTCGCTCTCCATCGTCTCCGCCTGCTTCAGGTGGAAGGCGCGGAGGAGCTCCGGGCAGTGGCCGGGCTTCAGTGCCCCCCGTTCCAAGGCGATGTGCATGGCCTGGACGAAACCGTCCAGATCGACCTGCAGCATGGTCCAGTAGAACCCCTCGCCGTGCCTTTCCCGACTGGCGGATCCGTGATCACCCCTCGGAACCCGGTACTGGGCCCTGATCTCCTTCATGTACCGGAGTGCGCCGCCGCCCGCCATCATGCGCAGCCAGGCGTGGGAGTCCTCGCTCACGTGGCACGCGGGGAACGGGTAGCGCGCGGCCAGTTCCGTGCGCACCGCGACGGTGCTCGTCAGCGTGGTGTAACCGGTTCTCGTGGCGATGGGGATCCAGGCGTCGCGGCCCTCCACGGGGCTCGCATGGGAATCCACCACCTCGAGGACCGAGCCGGAGACATCACCCCTGGGCACGGGCCTCCCGTCCTCGTCGATGACGTCGAAGGCCGAGTAGAGCATGTCCGCGTCCGGGTCCTCCCGGAAGTACTCCCTCGTCAGTCGGACGCGGTCCGCGTGTGCCACGTCGTCCGCGTCCTGGAAGAGGACGAACGGCGCTCCGACCCCGGCAGCCCGCCGCACCCCGTGGTTGCGGCACTCCCCGGGGCCGGAGTTCACGGGCCTCCTCTCCAGGTGCATTCTGCTCGCGTCGAACGGCGCCAGGTCCCGCGGGTCCCAGCGGAACGGCGAGCAGTCGTCGACGAGCACCGCCCTCCACCGTTCATCGGTCTGGGAAACCAGACTTCCCAACGATTTCTCCAGATGGGCGAGATCCCTTGAATTCTCCACGAAGACCGGAATGACGAAAACCGGATCCACTACCCCGAAACCCATATTCCACCTCAATCGTTAACCATAAAAAACGAGCACGCGCCGACGATACAAAATCCCCGGAGTTCCAAGCGACAAAAACGTGACACCGGGTGGCCCATACCACACCCGCACCGCCCACAGAAACATCCTTTTACAGGGGGAAATGACTTCTTGACACCGCCACGACGCCCTCCTACTCTGGGATCCAACCCATGGGAGCGTTCCCATGAGCCGCTCCCAACCGTGCAGCGAAGATCAACTTTCCCCGGATAAGCCCGCGACCTGCGGCATCCTCAAAAGTTGTCCGTTGACCCCCCACGAAAGGGTGATGCGCCCACCTTCACGCCGGCTTCCATCCCCGACCTTCCCGTTCCCACGGACCAGCAGGCACACCCAGGATTTCCAGAGGACTCGGACCCGCCCTCCGGATCCGTCACCAGGGTGGGCGCCGTCGAACCGGCAACGAACGGGGAGCATATTCGGCATTCTCCGGAAAACTCGGAGCCAAACCCTCTTCCCAACCACGAGAAATGCCGAGGAATTGTTATCCCCTAAAGAAAAACGATTCAAGGATTCGAATTTATGCGCTCTCCGGGCGAAGACATGATTTCCGACTACGGGACATCCACGGAACGGACCGTGTTCTCCCTGGGACGGCAGGAGGAAGAGTTCGTCCAACTGGCCGACACCCGCGTGATCGTGGCCATAGCGAACGGTGTGCTCCGGCAAGGGATGCGGACGCTCCTGGAAGAGCTGCCGCTCGGGTTCCTGCACACCGTCCCGACCATACGGGAGGCGGATTTCGGTGCGGCCGAGTCGCCGCGTTCCATCCTGATCCTCGCCGAGGCCGAGTCCGCACCCCCGGACTGGACCCTGATCCCGCCCGGGTTCAAGACCCTTGTCCTCCTCGCCAAACCATCCGGGATCGACTCGCTGGACCGGTACTCGCAGACCGACGGCTTCCTTCTGCAGGACGAACTGGACGTCCACGTCCTCGGCGACACCCTGTCCCGTGTGCTGTCCGGCCAGTTCCCCCTGCCCTCTGCCGTGGCACGCAGGCTGATGACCCAGGGCATCATCCAGAGGACGACACTGACCCGGGCCGTCCAGCTCACAGAACGCCAGCACGAGACCCTGCGCCTGCTCTCGGAAGGGTTGAGCAACCGACAGATCGGACGCCGCCTGCGCATCTCGGAACACGGCGCCAAACGGCTCGTCGCAAGCGTGTTGACCAAGCTCGATGCCCCCAACCGCGCCGGCGCGGTCGCCATCGGCCTTCGCGAGGGTCTGCTCCCCTGACGGGCTGGGCGAAGGGAAAGGAATCGTGAAATACCCCTGTGGTGAGCACTATCGGACCCCCGTTCTCCCCATAAGAAAAGGGAACCCCCGAAACGGGGTGCGGAGATAGTCTTCCCCGAGACGGAACCACATTCTCGACAATGATCGCCATGGACACCTCCCCGGCCGACTCAGAATTCAAAGGATTCGGGACCGTGTTTTCATTCATCAGTGTGAGTCAGCCGGACACCACCAGCAATGGCTGAAAGGGCGGCCGTGCTGGCATACCCGTTCGGGTGTGGGGTGGTGTCCCGCAGAAGCAGCCCCGCACCGTGCTCACCCCGCCGGGGCGCGGACGCCGGCCGACCCCCTCGAGAAGGGGACCGGGGCCGGGAGGCGGTGCGGCCGCACACCGCGACGGGGAGCGGAACGGGTGCGGCGGCCACGCCACCATCCGTCCACCCCGAGGGACGGGACAGCGGGGGGCGCGGCGTCGGGCGGGGGCCGCTCCTAGGATCGGCGTGGAGGCCGTGGGCACGGGATCCGGGGGAAGGGCAGGCCGACCGCGGGATCCAGGGACCCGGTGTCGCTACAGGTACGCGCTCCCCCGACAGGGCCGAGGACACGGGGGCGCGCCCGTGGGAGCCCCGGGCCGGGCATGAGAAGAGCCGACGAGGGGACTTGAACCCCTAACCTATCGCTTACAAGGCGATTGCTCTGCCAATTGAGCTACGTCGGCCGACCGCCCGGGACCCCTGGCCCCGGGTGCGTCCACCCGAATGGTACCGGTTCGGACGACGCCTGGCCCACTCGGATACGGAACGGGACCGAAGTCTGCCGATACGTCCCCACCTGGTCACCCGTGGCGACGGGGCGGACACGAACGGGGGCGCCCAGGCTACGAACGCACCCGATCCGGCAAAAAGACGCCCGGAGCGTTTCGACGTCCGATTAGCCGCCTCCTCCCCCGGAAACGGGAGGGGGACATGCCCCTGCCGCGGGGCGGAGAGGTGGGAAGGACATGGCCGGCAACAGAGGCGTGGTGTACCAGGGACCCGGCCGGGTCGAGGTCGCCGACATCGCCTACCCGGAGTTCGTCCTCAGGGACGGGCCCGGCGTCAACCCCGCCAACGTGGGGCGGCAGCTCCCCCACGCGGCGATCCTCAAGGTGGTCGCGACCAACATCTGCGGGAGCGACCAGCACATGGTCCGGGGCCGCACGACCGCACCGCAGGGCCTGGTCCTCGGGCACGAGATCACCGGCGAAGTGGTCGAGACGGGGCCGGGCGTGGAGTTCGTCGGGGTCGGCGACCTCGTCTCGGTCCCGTTCAACATCTCGTGCGGCCGGTGCGTGAACTGCAAGTCGCGCCGGACGGAGATCTGCCTCAACGTCAACCCCGACCGCCCCGGCTCCGCGTACGGCTACGTCGACATGGGCGGCTGGGTGGGCGGCCAGGCGAAGTACGCGCTGGTGCCCTACGCCGACTGGAACCTGCTGAGGTTCCCCGACAGGGACCGGGCGCTGGAGAAGATCCTCGACCTGACGATGCTCTCGGACATCTTCCCGACCGGCTACCACGGCTGCGTGACCGCCGGCGTCGGCGTGGGGTCGTCGGTGTACGTCGCGGGCGCGGGGCCCGTCGGGCTGGCGGCGGCGGCCTCGGCCCTGCTCCTGGGAGCCGCGGTCGTGATCGTCGGCGACATGAACGAGGCACGGCTCGCCCAGGCCCGCGGCTTCGGGTGCGAGACGATCAACGTCGCGGAGGGCGACCCGGGAGACCAGATCGAGCAGATCCTCGGCGTCCCCGTGGTGGACTGCGCGGTGGACGCCGTCGGCTTCGAGGCCCACGGGTCCGGGAAGGACGCCGGGAAGGAGGCGCCCGCCAGTGTCCTCAACACCGCGATGGAGGTGACGAGGGCGGGCGGTTCGATCGGTATCCCCGGCCTGTACGTGACCGGTGACCCCGGCGCCGCCGACGAGGCCGCGAAGGTGGGCTCGCTGTCGATCCGGTTCGGGCTGGGCTGGTCCAGGTCGCACGCCTTCTTCACCGGCCAGTGCCCGGTCATGAAGTACCACCGGGAGCTGATGGCGGCGATCCTCGCCGACCGCGTGCGCATCGCCGACGCCGTCAACGCCGTGGCGATCCCGCTGGAGGAGGCCCCGCAGGGCTACCGCTCCTTCGACGAGGGCGCCGCGAGCAAGTACGTGCTCGACCCCAACGGCTATCTGGGCGCCGCCGCGTCCTGAGCCGCCCGAACCCGGGGCGGCGCCCGGCCGCCCCGGCTCAGGCGTCGGGGTGCTCGCGCAGCAGGCGCAGCACCTCCGCCTCGACGGGGCCGCGGGTGGCGAGTTCCCCGACGGGCGTCCTCCTCCCCAGCTCGGTGAAGGAGACGTGGACGGTGATCCCGCGCTCGCGGAGGCGGAAGACCCGGGGGTCGATGTAGGAGGCCCGGGCCACCGCCTCCGTGTTTCCCAGGTGCTCGGCCACCTCACGGGACACGTGCGCCGCCAGCCTCCGGTGCGCCGCCTCGCCGTCCGGGTCGGCCGCCACCGCGAGGCCCACCGCCGCGAGCACCGTCGCATGCCACGTGCGGAACTCCTTGACCGTGCAGTCGCCGCCGGAGACCTCCCGGAGATAGGCGTTGAGGTCCTCACTGCGCACGTCGTGCCAGCCCTCCGGCACGCGGTGGGCGAACAGCCCCTGCCCCGGCGAACGGGCCCGCCGGAGGGAGGCGACGACCCGGCACACCCCCGGTTCGGCGCACTCGAAGCGCTGCTCCCGGCCGGACTTGCCGGGGAACTCGAACACCACGGCGCCGCCCTCGCGGCGGGCGTGCTCGCGCAGCAGGGTCGCCACGCCGTAGGACTCGTTGCGGGCGGCGTACTCCTCGCCCCCGGCGCGGAGGAAGCCCAGGTCGATCAGCCGGACGGCCGCGGCCAGGACGCGTTCGCGCCCGAGTCCGCGCCCGGCCAAGTGTTCGGCGACCCTGTCCCTGATCCCGGGCAGGAGTTCGGCGAAGTCCAGCATCCTGTCGTACTTGGCCTGCTCGCTGCGGTACCGCCACTCCGGGTGGTAGAGGTACTGGCGGCGTCCCGCGTCGTCGGTTCCGCACGCCTGGATGTGCCCGTCCGGCGAGGGACAGATCCACACGTCCCGCCAGGCCGGCGGCACCGCGAGCCCCTTGACGCGCCGCACCTCGTCCGGGTCGGTGACCGGCTCCCCGGAGGCGTGGTGATAGCGGAAGCCGCGCCCGCGCCGTACCCGGGTGATGCCCGGGGCGTCCGTGTCGCTGCGCCGCAGCCGGGGCCTCCCCTGCCGGGACGGCGGGTCGGCCCGGCCGCTCACGGAGCCGCCCGGGGACGGCGCCCGGTTCCGCCACGGGCGGCCGCGTGGACCGCCCCGTCCTCCGGCATCGCGCTCACCCGCCTCCTCGTCGTCCGGGAAGGATGTGGGTGCACAGCTACCCGGGCCGCGGAGCGTGAAAACGGGACGGCCCCCACTGCCGGACCCGGCCCCGCGGCGGCGGGCGGCGGGCGCCCCCGGGACCGGCGCGACCGGCGGGCCTGCGGCCCGGGACGCCGACGGCCCCCGGTCGGGGCGACCGGGGGCCGTGCTCACGCGTGCGCGGGTCAGACCGCCTCGGCGCGGCGGCGGGACACCGCGTAGAGGGAGACCCCGGCGGCGACGGAGGCGTTGAGCGACTCGGCGTTGCCGATCGGGATGCTCGCGACGACGTCACAGGCCTCGCGCACCAGGCGCGACAGGCCCTTGCCCTCGGAGCCGACCACGATGACCAGCGGCCCGGTGGCGAGTTCCAGGTCGGGGATCCGGACGTCGCCGCCGGCGTCGAGGCCGACCACGAACAGCCCGGCCTTCTTGAAGCCCTCCAGCGCCCGGGTCAGGTTGGTGGCCTGGGCGACGGGCAGCCGGGCGAGGGTGCCGGCGGAGGTCTTCCACGCGGTCATGTTGACACCGGCCGAGCGGCGCTCGGGGATGACCAGGCCGTGCGCGCCGAACGCGGCGGCCGACCGGGCGATGGCCCCCAGGTTGTGCGGGTCGGTGACCCCGTCCAGGGCGACGATCAGCGGAGGGGTGTCGGAGTCCTTCGCGGCGTCCAGCAGGCCCTCCGGGGCCCAGTACTGGTACGGGCGCACCTGGAGGACGAGCCCCTGGTGGACGGCGCCGGGCTGGCCGTTGCTCTCACAGCGGCGGTCGAGCTCGGTCTTGGTGACCTCGACGACGTCGATGCCCCGGGCGCCGGCCATCTTCGCGGCCTCGTTGACGCGGTCGTCGGGGTCGAGGCTGTTGGCCAGGAACAGCCGGGTGGCGGGCATTCCGGCGCGCAGCGCCTCCACCACCGGGTTGCGACCGACCAGCAGGTCGGAGCTGTCGGACCGGCGCTCGGAACGGGCCCCGTCCTGCTGTCCGCCACCGGGACCGCGCTTGGCGGCGCGCTGGCGCTGCTTGCCGTCGTACCAGTGCCGTTCCGACGCGGGCAGGGTGCCGCTCTTGCCCTCCAGGGACCTGCGGCCCTTGCCGCCGCTGCCCTTGGTCGGACCCTTCTTGCTCTTCTTCGCCGTCATTGGTCGCCGCTTCCCCGTACGTGTTGCGAGCATGCCGGAGGCGCGCTGCATCCGGCTGGTGGAATATCGCCGACCAGCGCGAGGCGCGGCGGCAAACTCCCAGAGTAGTGCCGCCGCGCAACCGCACGCGTCCGGTCAGCCCCGGCGCAGGTCCCATCGGGAGCCCTGCGGGGTGTCCTCGACCACGATTCCCGCCTCGGCGAGCTGGTCCCTGATGGCGTCGGCCGCCGCGTAGTCCTTGCGGGCGCGGGCCGCCTTGCGCTGTTCGAGGGCGACCGCCACCAGGGCGTCCACGACCTCGCCGAGCCCCTGGTCCGCGCTCGACCACTGCTCGCTGAGCGGGTCGAGGCCCAGGACGGCCAGCATGGCGCGCAGTTCCCCGGCGATCTCGGCGGCCTGCTCCTTGCCCCCGGAGGCCAGGGCCGTGTTGCCCTCGCGGACGTGGCCGTGCACGACGGCGAGGGCCTGGGAGACCCCGAGGTCGTCGTCGAGGGCGGAGGCGAACCCGTCCGGCACGCGGTCGGCGGGGGCGACCTCGCCCAGCACCTCGACGGCGCGGGTGAGGAAGCCCTCGATCCGCTGGTAGGCGGCGGCCGCCTCCCGGAGCGCGGCGTCGGAGTAGTCGATGGTGGAGCGGTAGTGGGCCTGGCCGAGGTAGTAGCGCAGTTCGACCGGGCGGACCTTCTGGACCATCTGCGGGATGAGCAGGGAGTTGCCGAGCGACTTGCTCATCTTCTCGCCGCCCACGGAGAGCATGCCGTTGTGCAGCCAGTACTGGGCGAAGCCGTCGCCGGCCGCACGGGACTGGGCGAGCTCGTTCTCGTGGTGCGGGAAGATCAGGTCCAGCCCGCCGCCGTGGATGTCGAAGCTGGGGCCGAGGTACTTGGTGGCCATGGCCGAGCACTCCAGGTGCCAGCCGGGCCGGCCGCGTCCCCACGGGGTGTCCCAGCTGGGCTCGCCCGGTTTGGCGCCCTTCCAGAGGGCGAAGTCGCGGGGGTCGCGCTTGTCCCGGTCCGGATCGGAGTCGGAGGACTCCATGACCTGGTCCAGCCGCTGGTTGGAGAGTTCGCCGTAGGACGGGTAGGAGCGCACGTCGAAGTAGACGTCGCCGCAGCCGTCGTCGGAGGCGTAGGCGTGGCCGTCGTCGATGAGGCGGCGCATGAGGTCGATCATCTCGGGCACGTGGCCGGTGGCACGCGGCTCGACGGTGGGCGGCAGGCACCCGAGGGTCTCGTAGGCCCGGGTGAACGCGCGCTGGTTGCGCTCGGTGACCTGCCACCAGGGCACGCCCTCGGACGCCGCGACCCTGATGATCTTGTCGTCGATGTCGGTGACGTTGCGGCAGAAGGTGACGTCGTACCCGCTGTGGCTCAGCCACCGCCGCAGGATGTCGAAGTTGACCCCGGAGCGGATGTGGCCGATGTGCGGGGGTGCCTGCACCGTGGCACCACACAGGTACAGGGAGGCGGATCCCTCGCGCAGGGGGACGAACTCGCGGACCTGTCGGGCACTGGTGTCATAGAAGCGCAGACTCACGTTGTCAAGCCTATCCGCTTTCCCCTCGGGGCTGCGTCACAAACCACGAACTCCCACGCCGGTCGTTCCCCCTTCGGTCATCCCGAAGTGCGTATATGTGTTAAGCCGTATTCGGGAAGAGGGGGCGCGGGAAAACACCTCCCCACCGCCCGCCCCCGGGGATCAGCAGGCCGCCAGACCCTGCATATTCCGACAGAACACCCCAGAACACCCCCGAGTGTGCCGGTCGGGAAGCAACCGTAATCGGTCGGAATCTCGTGTTAGCGGCACCGACTCGACTACGCTGCGGTGGCGATGGCCCCTTACAACAACACCCCCGGATCAAGGACACGGAACGGTCGGCCCGCAGGTCGCGTCACGGGAGCCGGAGCTCTCGCGGGTGGTGCCCTGTTCGTCGGGCTCATCGCACTGTGCGCCCTCGTCATCTCCTACAACGGCATCTTCCAGTTCGCCGAGTACGGCGGCCACGCGGGCAGCGCCCTGGCCCACGTGTTCCCGGTGACCTACACCCTCCTGCTGATCATGGCGTGCTGGGTGAGCTACCTCCTGCGCGGGGCGCACCCCCGCGAGCGGCTCTGGGTGGACCTGGTCCTGATCCCGGCACTGATCATGTTCGCCACCGCGGCCATGCTGCTGAGCAACCTCGAACTCGTCGAACGGGTGCCCGAGGGGATCGCCCGGGTCGTCGTCGCGGTGGCCCCGCTCGCCGCCCTGCTCGTGGCGTTCCTGCTGTGGATGACCGTCCGTGCGCACATGCGCAGACGCCGCCGCACGCCGACCGCCCGGCCCCGCCCCTCCGACGACCCCGCCACCGTGCTGCACGCGCGCGCGGTGGTCTCCCCCGCCCGCGTGCCGGACGAGCCGGACGGGCCGGACGACACCGCCCTCAGAACCCGGCTGCTGCGCCTGGGCCCCGACGACCGGGACACGGAACCCGTGGACGGGGGGCGGTCGCACGAGGACGGGGAGTTCGTCCGGATCCGCCCCCGGCCCGAGGCGACCGCCGCCCCGGAGCGGCACGATGGCGGCTCCGGGGCGACCGGGAGCCGCCCGTACGAGGAGCCGGAGGACGAGCCGTACGACGAGCCGGACGAGTTGCCGGAGGACGACCGGGAGGACGACCGCGACCACGGCCCGGAGGAGCACGGGGCCGAGGTGGGACCGATCGCCGCACCGGCGCCGGGGAGGGCGTCCCGTCGGGGACACGGCCGCCCCGGCGACGAGGACGACGAGGCGCCGACGCTCCCGCTCCCCCGGCGCTCCCGGAGCGGGCACAACCCGATCAAGCTGGCGGCCGAGCAGCCCCCCGTGGTGCCCGGCGCCGCGGCCCCCGGGCCCGAGCCCGCGGAGGACCGGTCCGGTGGCGCGGCCGCCCACGCCGACGCCGGCGGGCCGGTCGAGGCGGTCCCGGACCACCTCGCCGACGAGGGCTTCGACCACGAGCCGCCGCCAGGCGACCCGGCCTCCGACGAGGCGGAGGCCCCCGCCGCCCTCCCCGTTCCCGGAGGGGAGCCGGAGGCGGTCGGCGGCGAGGGGTCCGTGCCTGTGGCGGAGACCGCGTCGGCCCCCGCCGCCCGGACACCGGCGGAGAGCGCTTCCCGGTCGGAGGACCCGGACCACGGGCCCCACGGGGAGGACCGCGGCTACGCGGAGCACGAGGGCTACGGCGGGGACGGGCCCGCCGACGCGGTGGCCGACGCGGTGGCGGAAGGGTCGTCGGACCTGTCGGTGGACGGGCCCGCGGACGACGGCACCGGCCCCGGGGACGGCCGTGTGCCGGCGACCGCCCTCTGGGAGCCCCCTGCGAGCGCCGACACGGGGGCCGGGGTCCTGTCGGACTACGTGCCGCCGGTGTGGACACCTCCGGAGGACGACGGGCCCGCGGACGAGGACCGTGTGGAACCGGATCCCGAACCGGCGCCCGTGCTCGACCACGACACGGGGCCGACGGTGCGCGCGGCGTTCCGGATCCCCCAGGCGCCGCCGGAGACCGTCGGCCCGACGCCGGCGCCGACAGCACCGGAACCCGCGGAACCGCACCCGGCGGAGGCCGCCCCGGTACCGGGGGCGGGGGACGTGTCGGCCCGGGAGGGCGTGCCCGGTCCCGGGCCCGGGGCCCCGGAAGGGGAGCCGGACGTGGAACCCGGGGAGGAGCATGGAGAGGAGCCCCTGCCCGAGGTGGAGGAGCTTCCGTCCGCCTTCGGCCCCGGCGCCGAACCGGAGACCCGGGCCCCCTCGGACCGGGAGGCCCCGGAGGACGGGGCCGGGTCCCGCGCGGACCGGCCCGGACCGGAGCGCCTGCCCCTGACGAAGCGGAGCGTGCGGACGCCGGTGGAGAAGCGCCCCATGGTGCTCAAGCCGCCCCGTCCGCCGCTGCCCGACTTCGCGGCGGGACCGCCGTCGCGGCGCGTGCGCAGCGAACCGCTCCGCCCCGACGAGTGAGCCGTGCGCCCCGCCCGGTCGTCCACAGCCCCGCGGAAGGGGTGGCGGGCGGCGACCGGGCGGGCCATGCTGTTGCCGGGGGCGCGTGAGCGCCCCGCGGGGAGGGGTGGCCCCCATGCCAGAACATCCCCCGCCCGTCCGGCGCCAACCACCCCCGCACGCCCTGTGGACGACCTGGGCCCCCGGGCTCCCGGTTTCCGATCGGGTGCGAGGCGCACCCCGGTGTCTCCTGCGTCCCGTTCAGAGCCTCGGGCGGGCTGCCGCGCGAGGGTCGGTGCACGAGGACCGGCACCCTCCGCCGTGAGGGCCGGCGCCCTCCGCCGCGAGGGCTACTGCCCGGGTGTGCCTCCGGGTCGACCGGCGGTCGCGCCGCGCCACCGGGAACACGACCGGCCGAGCGCGACGCCCCGCCGCCGGCCGCGCCGTCCGCAGCACCGGACGGGGGCCGGACCTCGGGGACGGACCGCGGGGCCGCCCGCTCACGGCCTCCGCGTACCGGCCGGTCCCTGACACGCCCCCGGACACCGGCACGCCCCCGGACACGACGAAGGTCCCGCACCCCCGGGTGCGGGACCCCTCTGTTCGCCGTTCGTCCCCTCGCCGCCCCTCTGGGGGCCGGGCCGCACCGGAGCCGTACAGGCCCGGCGCCGCCGGCGAGCGGGTCAGTCCACCGCCGCGCACAGGGCCGTGGCGACGGCCGCGATGCCCTCGCCGCGGCCGGTGAGGCCCAAGCCGTCGGTCGTGGTCGCGGAGATGCTCACCGGCGCCCCCACGACCTCGGAGAGCGTCTTCTCGGCCTCGGCGCGCCGGGGCGAGAACTTGGGACGGTTGCTGATGATCTGGATGGCGACGTTGCCGATCTCGAAACCGGCCGCGCGAACGCGCGCCGCGGTCTCGGTGAGCAGCGCGGCGCCCGAGGCGCCCTTCCACCGCGGTTCCGCCGTGCCGTAGTTGGACCCGAGGTCCCCCAGGCCGCAGGCGGACAACAACGCGTCGCACGCCGCATGGGCGGCGACATCGCCATCCGAATGGCCGCTGACACCGTCTTCACCCGGCCATTCCAAACCGGCGAGAAAAAGTGTCCGTCCAGGAGAAAACGGGTGGACGTCCGTTCCGACGCCCACCCGAGGCATATTCGTCATGAATGACGCGATTCCGTGACTGGAGTTCAGGTCGTGAGAACCTCGTCGAGGAGGGCCTCGGCCTTGTCCTCGTTGGTCTTTTCCGCGAGGGCGAGTTCGCTGACGAGAATCTGGCGCGCCTTGGCGAGCATCCGCTTCTCGCCGGCGGACAGACCGCGCTCCTTGTCCCGGCGCCACAGGTCGCGAACCACCTCGGCGACCTTGTTGACGTCGCCCGACGCCAACTTCTCCAGGTTCGCCTTGTAGCGCCTGGACCAGTTGGTGGGCTCCTCGGTGTGCGGTGCGCGCAGCACCTCGAAGACCTTGTCCAGGCCTTCCTGCCCCACCACGTCACGAACGCCGACGTCCTCGGCGTTCGCGGCCGGCACACGGACCGTCAGATCGCCCTTGTCGACCCTCAGAACGAGGTAGATTCTGTCCTCGCCCTTAATGGTGCGAGTCTCGATCGCTTCAATACGAGCAGCCCCATGATGGGGGTAGACAACAGTGTCGCCGACCTTGAAAGCCATGTGACAGGTACCCCTTCCGCTACCACAAGGATACCACGAATCTGTGACTTAACGTACCTATTAGGTTTGCGAACACGCAGGTCAGGGCCCCCTTTTCGGGGGTTGACAAAGTGTACCCGAGGCCTGTCGCGGGCCTGGTCAGGACGTGTCCGAAAGGCTTCGGAGCCCCCTGGCCAGCGGAACCGCGCGCCCTTGGCGAAGGGTCGGGAGAGGTCGGGCGCGGCCCGGCTCCGCCCCTCTTCGGAGGGGTCGAAGCGACGGATGTCACGATTTTGCGCCGACCGGAACCCCCTTTGTTCCGGCAGCGCCCCGCAGCCCCGCCGACGGCCCCGCGCCACCGGCGCGAACCCCCTCCGCCACACGGGCGCCACGGGTCTCCCCGGGGATCAGCCCTCCGGGTCGTAGTCCTCGCGCTTCTCGCCCGTCACCATGTAGACGAGGTTGTCGGCCACGTGCACCGCGTGGTCACCGAAGCGTTCGTAGAAGCGTCCGACGAGGGTCACGTCCATGGTCGCCTCCACCCCGTACTCCCACCCGGGGGCGAGGATGCGCTGGAGCAGCTTGCGGCGCAGGCGGTCCATCCGGTCGTCGTCCTTGTCCAGCTCCAGTGCGGTGTCGGGGTCCCTGTCGACGATGACCTCCCCGGCCTTCGTGACCAGCAGCTCCGCCTGGTGGCCCATCTCCAGGACGATCGACCGGACCGGCTTGGGGATCGCCGAGTCGGGGTGCCTGCGGCGCGCGATCTTGGCCAGGTGGACGGCGTGGTCGCCCATCCGCTCCAGGTCGCCCCGCATGTAGAGCGCGGTGATGATGGTCCTCAGGTCGGAGGCGACCGGCTGCTGCCGGGCCATCAGGCTGAAGGCCGTGTCCTCGATGTCCTGGTCGAGGCGGTTGATCGCCTCGTCGCCGGAGATGACCTCCTGGGCGGCGTCGATGTCGCTGTCCAGCAACGCCGTGGTCGCGCGTGCGACGGCGTGCCTGGCCAGTCTCGTCATCTCGACGAGGCGTTCGGTCAGACTGTCAAGGTCCTCGTGGTACGTATCGCGCATGGCGTCAATGCTCCCAGTGGTTGTTTGAAGAGTCGGCCAAGGTTTGGTGAACGATGGAAGAACCTCGGTTGTGTCGTCTGCCCTGACCGGGTAAAGCTCCAGTCCGCACGTTTACGATCGAATCGTGCAAGGGGAACTTCTCGCCGCTGTGACCGGCATCTTCGGACTCGTGACGGGCGTCGTCATCGGCGTCCTCGCCGGTCATTTCTTCCGTACGGGTACCAACGAACGCCGTCAGGCCCCGGTGCCCCAGCGCCACGACGGCACCACCCTGCCACCGGGGATCGCCGAGGTCCTCTCCGCACTTCCCTCCTCCGCAGTGGTCCTGGACTCCGCCGACAGGGTCCTGCGCGCCTCCTCGGCCGCCCGCGCCTTCGGCCTCGTCCGGGGCGAGGAGCTGGTCATAGGCGAGCTCCTCGTCCTGGCCCGCAAGGTGCGGCGCGACGGGGTCATCCGGGAGACCGACATCGAGGTGGCCGTGCGCAAGTTCGGCCCCGACGCGACGTCCTTCGCGGTGCGCGTCGCCCCCCTGGGGGGAACCGGCCTGGTGCTGGTCCTCGCCGAGGACCAGACCGAGCACCGGCGCGTGGAGGCGGTGCGCCGCGACTTCGTGGCGAACATCTCCCACGAGCTCAAGACCCCGGTCGGCGCGCTGTCCCTTTTGGCCGAAACCGTACAGGACGCCAGCGACGACCCGGAGGCGGTGCGCCGCTTCACCGACCGCATGCAGACGGAGGCCGCGCGGCTGACGGCGGTCATCCAGGACCTCATCACGCTCTCGAGGATCCAGGGCGCGGAGCCGATGGCCGAGCCCACCAGGGTAGAGCTCGGCGGCGTGGTGGAGGAGGCCCTGGACGCGGTGCGCATGCCCGCGGACGCCAAGGGGATCGAGCTGGTCGGCAGCGGCGCCGAGGGCGTCACGATCCTGGGCGACGAGAGCCTGCTGGGCACCGCCCTGCGCAACCTCATCGCGAACGCCGTCGCCTACAGTCCCAAGAACACCCGGGTCGCCGTGTCGGTCGGGGTGTCCCGCTCCAGCGTGGACATCAGCGTCACGGACCAGGGGATCGGCATCCCCCAGCAGGACCGGGAAAGGATCTTCGAGCGGTTCTACCGTGTGGACGCCGCTCGGAGCCGGGCCACCGGTGGTACCGGCCTCGGCCTGGCGATCGTCAAGCACATCATGACCCACCACCGTGGAGAAGTGACCGTGTGGAGCAAGGAGGGGTCGGGGTCGACGTTCACACTGCGTCTGCCCAGACCCGACGACCGGGGGCCCGACGCCACCCGGAACACCGATCAGCAGGAGGCGGCACAGTGACTCGTGTACTTGTTGTCGAGGACGAGGAATCGTACAGCGACGCCCTGTCGTACATGCTTCGCAAGGAGGGCTTCGAGGTCGCCGTGGCGCCCACCGGAACGGTGGCGCTGGAGACCTTCGACCGCACCGGGGCCGACCTGGTGCTGCTGGACCTGATGCTGCCGGGCCTCTCGGGAACCGAGGTGTGCCGGACGCTGCGGCAGAAGTCCAACGTCCCCGTGATCATGCTCACCGCCAAGGACTCCGAGATCGACAAGGTCGTCGGTCTGGAGCTCGGCGCCGACGACTACGTGACCAAGCCGTTCTCCTCCCGCGAACTCGTGGCCCGTATCCGCGCGGTCCTGCGGCGCCGGGGCGAGGACGAGGTCGTCCTCCCCGCCGCCCTCGAGGCCGGTCCCGTCCGCATGGACGTGGAGCGCCACGTGGTCACGGTCCGCGGCGACAGCGTGCAGCTGCCCCTGAAGGAGTTCGAGCTCCTGGAGGTGCTGCTGCGCAACGCCGGGCGGGTGCTGACCCGGATGCAGCTCATCGACCGGGTGTGGGGCGCCGACTACGTCGGTGACACCAAGACCCTCGACGTGCACGTCAAGCGGCTGCGCGCCAAGATCGAGGAGGACCCGGGCAGCCCGCGGTACATCGTGACCGTGCGCGGTCTGGGCTACAAGTTCGAGCCGGTCACGGTCGACGTCTGAGGGCACGGGACACCCGCGGGGCCTCCCCGTCCCCCGTCGCCTCCCCCTTCGTTCCCGTGCCCCGGGCCGTGGACCGGCCACGGCCCGGGCGGCACGCCGTTCCCGCCCCCTGCGGAGCCGGGGGCCGCTCGGGCGTACGCGCGGGCCCTCGGGAGCCGTGCGGCGATCGCCGCCGCGTCGGCGCCCCCGTCCGGCCCGACGGGGCGCACCGCGGGACGGACCGCCCTCCGGGGCCGCGTGGCGGCCCCAGGGCCGCTGCGAGTCGGATCCGCCCGGAAATGTACCCGCGGGCGGCCACGGGCGGGCACAGGGGCCCTCAGGCCTCCAGGACGACCGTGAACGGCCCCTCGTTGGTGAGGGCGACCGACATCTTCGCGCCGAACACCCCGGTGGCGACCGTGGCGCCCAGCCCGCGGAGCTCCTCGACGACCGCGTCCACCAGGGGTTCCGCCACGGGCCCGGGGGCCGCGGCCTGCCAGGTGGGGCGCCGCCCCTTGCGGGCGTCCCCGTAGAGCGTGAACTGGCTGACCACGAGGATCGGCGCGCCGGAGTCCGAGCAGGACAGCTCGTCCTCCAGGATCCTCAGTGTCCAGAGCTTCTTCGCGATCCTGGCGGCCTCGGAGGCCGTGTCGGTGTGCGTCACCCCCACGAGCGCCATCAGCCCGGGCCCGGTGATCTCCCCGACGACCCGGCCGTCGACCGTCACCGACGCGTGCGAGACACGCTGCACGACCGCGCGCATGGTTCCCCCTCGTTCTTCTCTTCCCCCGCGCCCGCCGTCCGGCGGGCCGCCGTTCGCCGCCCGGTCCGCGCTACCGCGACCGCTGGAACTGGTTGAGCGCCCGCAGGCGCCGGGTGTTGGTGATGATGCCGGTCAGCGACACCACGAACGTGGTGATGGAGTCGGCGAAGTCCTCGATCCTCCACTCGCGGGGGCCGGTGTACCAGGCGAGGCCGTCGCCGGTCAGCTCCTCCGGGGTGAGGTCGGCGAGCGCGGCCGAGGCCAGGATGTTCGCCCACCGGTCGACGTCGTCGAAGATCACCGCGTACGGCAGGTAGCGCGAGTAGAGCTCCACCCTCCGGCCGGGGAGGGCCTGTTCCGCCCGGGGGCTCAGCAGGAAGTCGCGGAAGCCCATCGTGTGCGCGTACACGCTGCTGCCCAGCTTGGTCTTGGCGGGCATGTACTGGGCTCCCGCCGTGACGGCGGCGCCCGCGATGACGACCGCGAGGCCGGAGAAGGCCGCGCCCGTGAAGACCGCGAGGACCCCGGTCAGGACCACGCCGGCCGCCGTCAGCGCCATCCCGACCGTGCTCCAGCGGGTGCGCACCTGGCTCGGCGACCGGGCGAACCACTTGAGCCGCACCATGTCCCGGTACAGCTCCTCGCGCACGCGGTCGATCCTGGCGGGGAAGTCGGCGGAGGCCCGCGGCGACCCCAGCTGCGACAGCCGCACCGTGCGCCGCTCGCCGAAGAGGGCGTCCAGCAGCAGCCACTCGGAGGCCAGCAGGGTCTCCCCCGGGGGGCCGTCGAGCCGCACCAGGCGCCAGTCGACGGACGTGAAGTGCTCGTGCGGCAGCTCCTCCAGCCGGATGTAGCCCCGCACCGCGAGGTCGAGCACCGCCCCGGTGAGGTCGGCGATGTCGACGCGTTCGTCGATGAGGGTGCCGATCTGGCCGGGGTGCACGTCGTCCGGGGGCGCGAACCTCAGCTGCCCCCGCTCGCCCTCCTCGACCGGCGCGTGGTCGCCCTCGGAGGCCTCCCGGCGCAGCGCGCGCTCGTCCCGTCCCCGCACCCGGATCAGCACGGCCAGGCCGCCGACCAGGACGACGAGGAGGAGGCCGAACACGCCGGCGGTCGCCGGGGTCACCGCGAAGGCGGACGCGAGCGACCACCTCCGGGTGAGGATGGGTTCGCCCTCGGCGGTGCCCGAGGGGTAGTTGACGACGATGTCCAGCCGGTCGTCGGGCTCCATGTCCGCCTGGAGGAAGTGGGCGACGCCCGCCTCCGGCCCCATGTCGGACGCGGTGCAGTACATGGCGCTGCGCGGTTCGCCCGCCAGGCACGAGAGCGCCTCGGGCGGCATGGGCGCGGTCACGGTGACGTCGGTGGACTCCACGGTGTGGCTGTAGGCGCCGACGGCCCTCCACTCCATCTGGACGCCCTGGGTGACCTCGCTCACGGTCCCGCCCACCCTGTAGGTGAGCACCACGCCGGCGGTGGCCGCGGTGGGGATCCGCGCGTACAGCGTCCCGTCCGTCTTCTCGACCTCGACGGCCAGGGGGCTGCCGTCCAGGTCGGTCGCCTCGACACCGGTGACCTCGAACTTCCTGTCGTGGTCCGTGTCGTAGAGCATCGTCTCGGTGAGGGCCCTGGTGAACTCCGCGGGGGCCCCGCCGCTGAAGGTGATGGTCTCCTCGCCGTGGAGGACCCCCGCGCGGTCGAGCTCCAGTCTGACGTCGTTGGTGATCAGCGGATCGGCCGCGCTCCCGAGACCGACCGCGCCGGTCCGGTCCGGCGCGCCCCCCGGTACTGTGGTGGCCGGCGCGGCTGCCGTCGCGGCGTGGGCCTCCCCTTCCGGCCACACGACGCCAGGCGCCGTGACCAGCACGGAGCACACCGAGAGGACCGTCGTCGCCACGACGGCCGGGCGCCAGGAGCCGACCCACCACATGACGCGAGAGCCTATCCGGTCCCCCCGCGCGCTGTTGTCACAGGGCACCGCGGGCGGCTCCGTGCTCCCGGCCCCCGGGAGGCGGCCGTGGTGAGGCGCGGGCCGGCCCCGGTCCCGGAGTTCTGGTCGGAGCGGCCCGGGTTCTTCCAGCGGATGGGGCTCGGCGTGTCCCTCACGCTCGGAACGGGGCTGGCCGCGGTCGCCTTCACCGGTTTCCTGGCGTTCTCGGCGATGCTGTCCTCCTCCGACGCCGCGTGGTCCCACCCGGTGGCGTCGGCCGGCCCGGCCGACGGGGGCGGCGAGCACCAGCGGGCCGTGTCCACGGGAGGGGACATGCTCGGCGACAACCCGCTGTACCGGATCGGGGAGCTCGGCGAGGTCACCTGCGAGGCCCCCGAGCTGGACCCGGAGGACCCGGAGTCCGTGGAGGGGTTCGTCCACGAGATCGCCGACTGCCTCGACCGGGCGTGGAGCGCCTACTTCGCGTCGGCGGGGATGGAGTTCTCGTCCCCCAACCGCGTGTACTGGTACTCGGCGGGGCACAGCCCGTGCGGCGCGTTCCCGACGCAGGGCACCGCCGCGTTCTACTGCCAGGCCAACCAGGGCCTCTACCTGGGGGTCGAGGACATCGTGGAGGCCTCGGCCGGGAGCGACAGGCCCGAGGCGTACACGTTCCTGCTCAGCCACGAGTACGGGCACCACGTGCAGGGCCAGTCGCGCATCCTCGCCGAGTTCCACGAGGCCCGCGCCGGGGTGGACCGCGAGACCGCCGACGAGCTGACCAGGCGCAACGAGCTCCAGGCGAACTGCCTGGGCGGGGTGTTCCTGGGCGCCTCCGGCCCGGGGCTCGGCCACGGCGGGGCCGAGCGGGAGAATATCCTCGACGACGTCGGCCTCCGGTCCGACCGCGGCGGGGACCACACCCACGGCTCGGCGCGCAACGGCCGGCTGTGGACGGCGCACGGCATGGACCGCGTGGACCCGGGGGCGTGCAACACCTGGGACGCCCCCGAGGACCTGGTCGAGTGAGGCGCTCGCGGGGGCGCGGACAGGGGCCTGGCCGTCCGGCCCGGCCGACGGCGACGACAGGGCGGGCGGACAGGGGTGTACGCAGGGTTCGGTGAGTCTCCCCGTTCAACGCCGCCCGGTCAGGCGCGGCGCGCCGACCGGCGGGCGCTCGGTATGGTGACCGCCCTCGTGGTGGTGCTCCTGGCGCTGGCGATGCTGTCCTGGACGACCGTCAGCGAGGAGGCCTCCGGTTCCGGCGCGGCGCCCGAGGGGGCCGGTGACGGCGCGGCGCCCGAGGGGGCCGGTGACGGCGCGGCGCCCGACACCGACTTCGACGACAAGCCGGGGCAGAGCCCCTCGGGGGACGCCGCGGCCACCGGCCTGGCCGACCCGTTCGGGCAGCGGGAGAGCCCGTCGGGGCACGAGGCCCTGGTCGCGAACCCGCTGTACGGGACCGGCCGCCTGAGTCCGCGCCCGTGCCCGGCGCCCGGGCTGGACGTGGACGACACGGAGTCGATGAAGGACTTCCTGGACTCGGTGGCGGACTGCCTCGACGACGCCTGGGCGACCCAGTTCGCCCGCGCGGGCATCCCCTTCACCCCGCCGGAGCGGGTGTTCTGGGACGAGCCCGGGGTGAGCCCGTGCCGCCCCTACCCGTCGCAGGCGGGCGCGTTCTACTGCCGTGCGAGCACGAGCATCTACATCGGGACCGCCGACGTGGTGGAGAAGTGGAACGGCGCCACGCGGCCGGTGGTGTACGCGTCCCTGCTGGCCCACGAGTACGGCCACCACGTCCAGGGCGAGTCGGGGCTGCTGGAGTACTACCACGAGCAGCGCCAGCTGGAGGAGGACCCCCTGGAGCGGAACGCGTGGACGCGCCGCAGCGAGCTCCAGGCGAACTGCCTGTCCGGTGCGTTCCTGGCCTCCGTCCGCGTGAGCTTCCCGCTGGACGAGGACGACTTCGAGGCGGTCCTCGGCGACGCCAGGGCGACCGCCGACCGCGAGGACGGCGGCGAGGAGGAGCGCACGCACGGGTCGGCGGACAACAGCGTGCACTGGACCAGCCGGGGCTGGGAGGAGCAGACGCCGGCCGCCTGCAACACCTGGGACCTGGACGACGAGACGCTCGTGCACTGAGCGCCGGCTCCGGTCACGCGGGCGGTGCACCGGACCGGGCCGCCCGGTGCGCCGGACCGGCCGCGGGCCCCGCGTCCCGGGCGGCGCGGGCGCGCGGGACGGCGCGGAAGCGCTGCGGGACAGGGGATCCGCGCGGTCGGCCCGGCCCGTCGGGGCCGTCCCCAGGTCTTCTCCGGTGCTGTCGCTCGGACACGCAGCGTGGCAGGATGCTTGACATGTCGGACCTCACCGCCCCCCTCAGCGCCCATGAGCCTGACCCGACCGCCCCCGTCCCCCCCGTCGTCGTCTCCTCCCCGTCCGCCCCCGAGCCCGCCTCCGCCCCGACCGCACCGGGCCCCGCCGCGCACAACTGCGTGGAGCTGCGCGTGCACGGCGTCAGCGGCGGCCAGGCCGAGGAGCTGCTGGACGTCGAGCCCGCCATGCGGGTGGGCGGCGACCGCCTGGCCGGTTTCTTCCGGTGGCGGCGCAAGGCCGACACCGAGACCGTTCCCGGGGTGCGCCGGGAGATCTTCGCCTGGGGCAACCTCACCTCCGGCAGGTCCTCCCGGGCGCTGTGGCTGCTCCTGCTGCCGTTCATGCTGATCAACGTCGCGTACTGGATGCGGCCCGGGCGGATGGACCGCTCCCCCACGGGCGTGCGCCGGCTGGCCAACAACGCGTACGGGGCGGGCGTGCGCCTGCTGGCGCTGACGCTGACGATGCTCATCACCCTGGCCGCCGGGGGGATCGGCATGGACCTCGTCGCCTGGCAGTGCGCCGCCGGGCAGGGCGAGGAGTGCGTCCGGGTGCTCCCGTGGCTGGCGTTCCTGGCCTCGCCCGCGTCGCTGCTGTCCGCGCCGGGGACGGCCCTGCTGGTCGGCGCCGTGCTGCCGGTGGCCGTGGTGCTGGTGCTGTGGCGGCTGTCGCGGCGCACCGCCGCCGACTACGAGGTGGTCTCCCCGGCGGTGCCGCCCCGGGAGAGCGCGGCGGCGCCGCTGAGCCACGCCGACTTCTGGCGCAACAGCGAGACCATGGCCAGGCTGCGCTCGGCCCACATCTCGGTGGCGCTGGGGACCGTCGCCGCGCTCCTGCTCGTCCCCGCCCTCCGGCACGACCTGATCTCCCCGTCGGGCGGACCCGGCGGCGACTCCGTCCTGTGGGGGGCCGGGACCGTGCTGGCGGTCCTGCTCTCGGCGGTGGTCGGGGGGAGCGCCCTGAGCGTCCTGGTCCCCGGCGTGGACCCGCGCTGGAACGCCCGGGCCGACCGGGTCTGCCGCCTCCTGCGCGACGCCACCCTGGTCCTGGGCATCGCGGTGGCCGTGTACACGGCGTGGCCGCGCCCGGAGTGGGCTGCCGCCGGACGGCTGCCCGGCAACGGGGCGATCCTCAACACGCTGTTCGCCGTGCAGGCGTCCCTGGTCCTGCTGATGCTGGCCGCCGCGCTGGTGCTGTTCGCCGCCGACCGGGCCCACGACGGGGCGGCGATGCGCGGCCTGGCCGGACCGGCCACGGCCGCCCTGGGCGCCCTCCTGGGCGGCGGCTTCTCCGCGGCCCTGGTCTACCAGGGCTCGCTGTGGCTGAGCGGCTGCGGCTCCCTGTCCGCGCCCGGCGCCCCCTGCCTGCCCCTGTCCGCGCCCTCGGCCTACTCGTGGCTCCAGCTGACCTTCGCGCTGGAGGCGGCCATCGCGGTGGGGCTGGTGGCGATGCTCGCGCTGGAACTGCGCCGGAGCACGCGGGCGCACCTGCCGAAGGTCGCCGAGGACTACGCGCGCAGCGTGCGCGACCGCCGTACCTGGGAGATCGCGCGGGCGCGGGCGGCGGGGCGGATGACCGAGGTGCTGCCCTCCGTGATGGTGGCCCTCCTCCTCCCCGCGGGGGCGCTGGGGGTCCTGGCGCTCTACTCGACCCTGACCGGCAACCTGGGGGCCGGACCGGTCCCCGCGGCGACGGCCGTGGCGGGCGGGGCCCAGGGGGTCGCCCAGGGCACGGTGTCGGGTCTGATCGGCGTCGGTTCGCTGCTCGGCGGGGCGTCCCTGGTGGCGCTGGCGCTGATCGGGCGCAGCGCGTACCGCGACCGGCCGACGCGGCAGGCGGTCGGAGCGCTGTGGGACGTCGGCACGTTCTGGCCGCGTGCGGCCCACCCGCTGGCGCCGCCGTCCTACGCGGAGCGTGCCGTGCCCCAGCTGTCCGCGAGGGTGGCGAGGATGACCCGGGAGGACACCGACGTGGTGCTGTCCGGGCACTCACAGGGTTCGGTGCTGGCGGCGGCGACGGTGTGGCAGCTGCCGTCCGACTGCCTGGGCCGGATCGCGCTGATCACGCACGGCTCACCGCTGGACCGCCTGTACGCCAGGTACTTCCCGGCCTACTTCGGGCCGGGGCCGTTCGCCGACCTGCGGGAGCGGGTGTCGGTGTGGCACAACCTGTGGCGCGTCACGGACGCGATCGCCGGACCGGTGCGGTTGCGGGACGCGTCCGGAGGGGAGGGGGACCTGCTCACCGTGGAACAGGCGGAGCCGATCCCGGACCCGCGGGGCTACGACGCCCCGCCGGGCGAGGCCAGGAGGCCCGAGATCCTGGGCCACTCGGACTACACGGGCGACCCGGCCTACGCCGGGGCGCTCTGGCGGGTGATGGGCGCCATGAACTGCGCGGACGCCTCCCGGACGGACGCGGCCCCGGAGGGGCGCCCGTGACCGCCGGGCGGAGGCGGCCTACCAGGGACCGTAGGGGCCGTTGTTGCGGTTGCCGCCCACGCCCTTGACCGCCGGGCGCACGTCGAGGAGGAAGACCAGGGTGGCCACCAGGCCGAGGATCACGAACATCCCGCGGCCGGAGAACACCGCCAGCAGGGAGAGGCCCGAGGCCAGGCCGGTGAGGACGATCCACAGCTTCTTGGTCTGCTTGTCCATCAGCTCGAACGCCGCGGCGGGCGTGCGGATCGCCTCGATCAGCGCGTACAGACTGGCCACGAAGGTGACCAGGTAGATGGCCTGCCAGATCAGTCCGAACAAGACGCACACTCCCGAAGACGTTCCGAGCGGGGGGACCGCCCGCTCTCCACCGTAAACGGATCGCGGGCGCCGATCGTGCCCGCGGAGGTTCGGATCACACGTGTCGCGCCTCCCGCGCGGCCGGGTGGACCGGTGGCGCCCGCGGAGGCGGATCCGCGACCTGCGGGGCCGGAGGTCACACCGGGATGTGCCAGAGGCAGGTGACCGCCGCCAGGAGGAACGCCGAGCCGCCCATGATGACCGCGCCCGCGTGGTACGGGAGTTCTTCGGCGGGGCGCAGGAGCCGGTTGACCCGCTGCATGACGCCGGGTTCGGCCTCGCTGACCGCGGCCATGGCCCCGGCGGGGACCGGCGCGGGGCCGGCGGCGCCGAAGCGCAGCAGTGCCATGGCGAGCTCGCGGGAGGAGCTGCGGCGGCTGGCCTGGTCGTCGGCGCACATCTCGATGAGCAGGGCGACGGTCTCGTAGTAGGTGCGGACCAGGCGGACCCGCGGGAACGCGCGCTTGAGCGACGAGAACGGCAGGAGCACCAGGTCGTGGCGCTGGCGCAGGTGGGCGTGCTCGTGGGCCAGGACTGCGGCCAGCTCGCGGTTGTCGAGGACCGCGAGCGCTCCGGCGCTGATGACGACCTGGGAGCGCAGGACGCCCGGCAGGCAGTAGGCGGCTGCGGCCGGGTGGTCGACCACCCGGGCCCCGGGCACGTCGGGGTGCTCGCTCGCGACGAGTTCGAGGAGGTCGTGGTGGCGCCGGCGGACGCGGACGACCTGCACGAAGGAGGAGACGAGGCCGTAGAACAGCACGAGGGTCAGTACGAGGGCGAGGACGACGGCCACGACGTGGCTGACGCCCTCGACGCCCTGGGAGAGCTCCGTGAGGATCAGCCGACCCGTGACGAGGTCGGTGGCGAGGGCCAGGGAACCGCCGGCCGCGCCGAGCTGGTAGGAGGACAGCCCGAAGGCCAGGAGGGCGCCGATGGTGGACACGCCCCAGGCCAGGCCCAGGGTCTGCCAGGTGATCACCGCCGTGTAGGGACCACGCGAGGGCCACTTGGCCCGGTGGAGCGCCTCCATGGCGATGAGGCAGCCGACCGCGACGAGGGAGAGTAGGGCGGCACTGACCATACGGACTAGTTCCTTGGCTGCTCGATTTCCGAGAGTGCGCGCCGGAGCGCGGCAGCCTCCTTGCCGTCCATGGACTGGACGAAGGCGGCCAGGGCGGCGTCGCGGTCACCGGTCTGTCCGAGCGCGTCGAACATCAACTCGGAGACGTAGGCCTCACGGCTGGCTGCCGGACGGTATCGCCACGCACGACCCTCGCGTGCCCGGGTGACGACCTTCTTCTTGGCGAGCCTGTCGAGCACGGTCATGACGGTCGTGTGCGCCAGGTCGCGCTCCGCGAGCGCTTTGCCGACCTCACGAACCGTCATCGGTTCATTCCGTGCCCACAGTACATCCATCACCGCGCGTTCGAGTTCGCCGAGCCGATTCATGACCACGAGTCTACTTGGGGTCGTACTACAGGCCGTCGTACCCCCACGTTAAATCCTCGTCTCCTGCGGGACAAGGGATTGCGCCCTCCGATTCCGGGCCCCGGGCCCGGCGCCGGAGGGGTGCGGGACCGGTCCGGGGCGCCGCCGCCCCGCCCGAAGTGAGGCGGATCGCGTTCACGGGGACCCTGGTCAGGGGCCCGGGGGCGGTGGCGGGTGGGGCGGGGCGGGTGGGACGGTCCGCCGCGGGGCGCGCGTCCGCGCCGGGCGCCGGTCGCGCGGGGCTGTCCGGCGGGAGGCGGGTCGCGCGGGGCGTCCGGGGTTCGAGGTGCGACCGGTGCGATACTGCCCCTCCGCACCGGAAGGAAGCACCATGGGTTCCCCAGAGCGCCACCGCGTCGACCTCGTCCGCGGCGACATCACCGAGCAGGGCGTCGACGCGGTCGTCAACGCCGCCAACAGCTCCCTCCTGGGCGGCGGAGGGGTGGACGGCGCCATCCACCGCAGGGGAGGGAAGGAGATCCTGGCGGAGTGCCGCGCGCTGCGCGCCGGGCACTACGGGGGCGGTCTGCCCGTCGGGCAGGCGGTGGCGACCACCGCGGGCAGGCTGCCCGCGCGGTGGGTGATCCACACCGTGGGACCGGTGTACAGCTCCACCGAGGACCGGAGCGCGCTGCTGGCCTCCTGCTACGGCGAGTCCCTGCGGGTCGCCCACGAGCTGGGTGCGGAGTCGGTCGCGTTCCCCGCGATCTCCACCGGCGTCTACCGCTGGCCGGTGGACGATGCGGCGCGCGTGGCGGCGCACGCGATCCGCACCGCGCGGCCGCGTGTGCCGGAGATCCGGATGGTGCTGTTCGACGACGCGGCGCTGGCGGCCTTCCGGGCGGCCTTCGAGGCGTCCTGACCGTCGCAGCCCGCCCCGCCGGAGGACCGGACCGTGTCCGTGAGCGCCGCCCGCCCCGGGCGGACGGCCGCGGGCCCGGACGGGCCGCTGTCCCGGCGCCCGGGCCCGGTCCGGGGCCCGGAGCCGCCCCCCGGTCAGTGGCCGGGGTCGGCGATCGGCGGCGGATAGCCCTCCGGGGGCGCCTCCTCCCTCCAGGGGGTGTGGGCCCGGGCCCCCGGCAGGTCGGCGAGTTCGGGCAGGTAGCGGCGGACGTACACACCGTCGGGGTCGAAGCGCCTCGCCTGGCGGAGCGGGTTGAACGA
Source organism: Nocardiopsis tropica (assembly GCF_042660575.1). Classification (NCBI taxonomy): domain Bacteria; kingdom Bacillati; phylum Actinomycetota; class Actinomycetes; order Streptosporangiales; family Nocardiopsidaceae; genus Nocardiopsis; species Nocardiopsis tropica. Next base: position 190,211 of record NZ_JBHSUF010000012.1, on the reverse strand, counting down.
CCGGTTCGGCCGGGTGTCGTTGCCCGTTCCGGCCACCCACTGCCAGTTCCCGTAGTTGTTCGCCACGTCCCCGTCGAGGAGGTTCTCGAAGAAGTGGTCGGCACCCTCCCTCCAGTGCACGCGCAGAGTCCGGGTGAGGAAGGCGGCCGTGATCATGCGGGCCCTGTTGTGGACGAACCCCTCACGGAGCAGCTGGCGCATGCCCGCGTCGACGATCGGCACCCCGGTGCGGCCCTCCTTCCACGCCGCGAGGGCGTCGGGGTCGCGCCGCCACTCCTTGCCCCGCGGCCGGTAGTCGCGGACGTTCACGGCCGGGAAGGCCGCGGTGACCTGGTGGTGGAAGTCGCGCCATGCGAGCTGGCGGACGAACTCCGACCCCCCGGGGCGCCCGTCCGCGGCCAGCGCGGTCTCCAGCGGTGACAGGCAGCCGAGGCGCAGGTCCGCGGACAGGCGGGAGGTGGCGTCGCCGGCGAGGTCGTCGTGGCGGTCGGGGTAGTCGGCCAGGCCGTGCAGCGTCCAGTCGGCCAGCCGCTTCCGGGCCGCGCGCTCACCGCCCTCGGGCAGCTCCCCCGCCAGGGCGCCCCTGCCCCGGCCGTCGTCCCCGGGCAGGCGGCCGGTCCGCACGCCCTTCGGCAGGGCCACCCGGTCCGGGGCGGGGAGCGGATCGCGCCACGTGTGCGCCTCCCAGGCCCGCCAGTAGGGGGTGAACACCTTGTAGTGGTCCCCGCCCGCCGGGGCGACCTCCCCGGGCGGGACCACGGTCAGGCCGGGGAAGCACTCCACGGCCAGGCCCGCCGCGCGCAGGCGGCCGACCCGGCGCGCGGCGAGGGCGGTGACCCCGGCGGTCGTGTGGACGGTGTCCGCGCCGACGGCCCGGGCCAGGGCCGAGACCTCCTCGGCGGTGTCCCCCCGGAGGACCGCCAGGTCGCCGCCGCGCTCGCGGAGGCCGGCGCGCAGGGAGGCGAGCGCGTCGGCCAGGTGCGCGACCCGGTTGCGGGCGGAGCGGTCCGCGACGGCGGGGTCGAGCACGAACACCGGGACGACGGTCCGGGTGCGTTCGATCGCGGCCGTGAGCGCGGGGTGGTCGCGGACGCGGAGGTCCTGGGTGAACAGGACGAGTGTCGGGGCGGACAAGCGGCGCTCCTTGCCTGGATCGAGCGAAACACTACGCAACGTGTTCACTCGGATACCCTAGAGCCACGGAACGCCCCGGGAGAATACCGGTGGCGGTTCCCCGGACCGGGTAGGGATGACGTATGACGACACGCCTTCCACCTGCACAGACCACCGCGGAGACCCCTCCGCGTCCGTTGGTCGGGGTGTCCAGCTGCCTGTTGGGGGCGCCGGTCCGCTACAACGGGGGGCACTCGCGCTCACGCTTCCTCACCGACGAGCTCGACCGGCACGTCGGCTGGCTCCCCGTCTGCCCGGAGGCCGAGATCGGCCTGGGCGTCCCGCGCCCGACGCTGCGCCTCCAACGGCGGGACGGGGAGGACAGGGTGGTCTCCAGCAAGAGCGGGGCCGACGTCTCGGAGGAGCTCGCGCGGACCGCCGACCGGCACCTCGCCCAGCTGCGCCGCCTGGACGGGTACGTCCTCAAGAACAAGTCGCCCAGCTGCGGGCTGTACGCGCTGCCGGTGTTCGACGAGGACGGCGGCCGCGTGGACGGCAAGGGACGGGGCGCCTTCGCCCGCAGGCTGACCGAGCTGCTGCCGTCCCTCCCCGTGGAGGAGCAGGGGCGCCTGTCCGATCCGGTCCTGCGCGAGCTGTTCGCCCAGCGCGTGTTCGCGCACGCGAGGCTGCGGACGCTCTGGGAGTCGCCGTGGCGGACCCGCGACCTGGTGGAGCTGCACGCACGGCACAAGTTGCAGCTGATGTCCCACTCCCCCGAGGGGTACCGGGAGACGGGGCGGATCGTCGCCCGCGCCGGCACCGCCGAACGGGAGGAGACCGTCGCCGCGTACACCGAGGCCTTCCACCGGACGATGGCGGTCGTGCCGAGCCGGGGCAGGCACGTCAACGCCCTCCAGCACGCCTTCGGGATGCTGAGCCCCCTCCTGGACGACTCCCGCAGGCACGACCTGCTCGAGGCGATCCAGGACTACCGGAGGGAGCAGGCGCCGCTGAGCGTCCCGGTGGCGCTGCTGCGCCACCACTGCGCGGGGGAGGACGTCGCGTGGGTCAGGGACCAGACGTACCTGCGCCCCTACCCCGACGACCTCCGGCTCCGGCACGCCATCGCGGTCTGAGCGGCCGGTCCGGCATGCGGCCCGAAGCCCTGCGCGGGCCCGGGTCCGGTGCGCAGGCGGCTCCCGGGGCTGCCCCGTCCGTGCGGATGACCCCGCGCCGCCCCCTCCGAGGCGGTGCCGGGGCCCGTTCCTCCGACCGGCCACCGGGCCCGGGGGCGGGCGGCGCCGGGTTCGCTCCGGTGGCCGGCCTCGACGACCGCCCCCTCCCGGGGAGGGCCGTGTCCGCGGCCGGACCGACCGCCCCTCCCGCCTCCTCGCCGCAAGCGGTATGACGGTGGCCACAGTCCGTCCCGGCCGGGGGAACGGCTCCGGCGCGTGCGAGCGCGGCTTTCCCACCACGGCGGACCTCCCGGCCGCGGGCCGGTCCGCTACACCTCGGATGCCGAACGGTCAATAGCAGGCCCCTCGGACAATCCGGGCGGGAACAGTGTGTACCTTCGTCGCTGTTGACGACAGCGGCTGTATACGCGATCTGAAGGGACCCACCGGTGTCTGGAATCGTTCCCGTGGGAGAACAGGCGGCGGTCCCTTCCCGAGTCGCGACCGTCAGTCTGCACACCTCGCCGCTCGACCAGCCGGGCACCGGTGACGCCGGAGGGATGAACGTCTACGTGGTCGAGGTGGCCCGCCGGATGGCCGAACGCGGCGTGGCCGTCGACGTCTTCACCCGCGCGACCGAACGCGACATGCCCCCGGTCGTGGAGCTCGCCCCGGGCGTGAACGTGCGGCACATACCCGCCGGGCCCTACGGCCGCCTGGACAAGAACACCCTCGCCGAGCACCTGTGCCCGTTCATCTTCGGCCTGCTGCGCGCCGAGGCCCAGGGCGACCCCGGCCACTACGACCTCGTGCACGGCCACTACTGGCTCTCCGGCCGCGCCGGCGTGGTGGCCGCCCGCCGCTGGGGCGTGCCGATGGTCCAGTCGATGCACACCATGGCCCGGGTGAAGAACGCCGCCCTGGCGGAGGGCGACGTGCCCGAACCCGAGATGCGCGTGCGCGGCGAGGACCAGCTGGTCCACCAGGCCGACCGGCTGATCGCCAACACCGAGGACGAGGCCCGCCAGCTCCGCGAGCACTACGGCGCGCGCGACGGCCAGATCAGCGTGATCCCGCCCGGGGTGGACCTGGAGGTGTTCAGCCCCGGTTCGCGCCGGGACGCGCTGACCCGCATCGGCCTCCCGCAGGACACCGAGCTGCTGCTCTTCGTGGGCCGCGTGCAGCGGCTGAAGGCCCCGGACGTGCTGATCCGCGCGGCGGCGGACCTCCTGCGGCGCGACCCCTCCCTGCGGTCGCGGCTGGTGGTGGGCGTGGTCGGCGGCCTGTCCGGCGGCGGGATGCGCGAGCCCCGGATGCTCACCGACCTGGCCCGGTCCCTGGGCGTGGCGGACGTGGTGCGGATCGAGCCGCCGCAGTCCCGGGAGCGGCTGGCCGACCACTACCGTGCGGCCGCGGTGACCGTGGTGCCGTCCTACTCCGAGTCTTTCGGCCTGGTGGCGGTGGAGTCCCAGGCGTGCGGCACCCCGGTCCTCGCGGCGCGCGTGGGAGGGCTGACCACGGCCGTGGCGGACGGGGTGTCCGGGGTCCTGGTGGACGGGCACGACCCGGCGGACTACGCGGCCCAGCTGCACAGGATGATCAGCGAACCGGCCTGGCGTGCCAAGCTGGCGTTGGCGGCGCCCGAGCACGCCGCCACCCTGGGCTGGTCGCGGACGGTGGACGAGCTGCTGGACGTGTACAGCGCGAGCATCAGCCCGCCCGCGCTGCCGCTGGCCGCGAACAGGTGACCGAGTGAGGGAGGCGTACCAGGTGGGTACCGATGGGGCGCGCGAGGCCGCGGTCGCGGCGATCACCGCCGCGGTGACCGAGGCGGGGCTGGAGGCGGAGTGCCCGCGCGAGGGGTCGTTCCTCGTCACGCTCCCGGGCAGGGCCAAGCTCAAGACCCTCGTGTGGCTGGAGACCGGTCCGCACAGCCTCACCCTCACCTCGTTCTTCTGCCGGCAGCCGGACGAGAACCACGCCGACTTCTACCTGTGGCTGATGCGCAAGAACTCCGACATGTACGGGATGGCGTTCGCCGCGGACGAGGCCGGCGACGTCTACCTCCGCGGCCGTCTCCCGCTGGAGGGCGTCACCCCCGACGAGGTCGACCGCCTGCTCGGTTGCGTGCTCACCTACTCGGACGAGAACTTCAACGGGGCCCTGGAGCGCGGGTTCGCGTCGGCGATCCGCAGGGAGTGGAAGTGGCGCGCCGAACGGGGCCACGACATGCGCAACCTGCGGGCGTTCGCACACCTGGCCGAACCCGCGGACGACCTGTAGGGCGGCCCGGCCCCGCGCCGCCGGGTCCCGTACGGGGCGCCTCCGGCCGCGCCGTCCGGGCCGGGCACGGCCCTACCCGCAGGCAGCGCCGCCGCGGCCCCCAGATGGCGGGCGGGCGACCGGGCCCGGTCGCCGGGTGGCTAGGCTTGCCCCCATGGGAACTCTGGTACTTCTGCGACACGGTGAGAGCGTCTGGAACGCGAAGGGCCTGTTCACCGGCTGGGTGGACGTCGACCTTTCCGCGACGGGCGAGGACGAGGCCCGCCGGGGCGGGGAGCTGCTCAAGGACGCCGGTGTGAGGCCGGACGTCCTGCACACCTCCCTCCTCAAGCGCGCCATCCGCACGGCGAACCTCGCCCTGGACACCGCCGACCTGCACTGGCTGCCCGTCGAGCGCAGCTGGCGCCTCAACGAGCGCCACTACGGCGCCCTCCAGGGCAAGGACAAGGCGCAGACGCGCGAGGAGTACGGCGACGAGCAGTTCATGATCTGGCGCCGCTCCTACGACACCCCTCCGCCGCCCATCGCGGACGACGACCCCTACTCGCAGGCCGGTGACGCCCGCTACGCCCAGCTCCCGCCGGAGCTGCTGCCGCGCACGGAATGCCTCAAGGACGTCCTGGACCGCGCCCTGCCGTACTGGTACGACTCCATCGTCCCGGACCTCTCCGCGGGGAAGACCGTACTGGTCGCGGCGCACGGCAACTCGCTGCGCGCACTGGTCAAGCACCTGGACGGCGTCAGCGACGCCGACATCGCCGGGCTGAACATCCCGACGGGCATCCCGCTGGTCTACGACCTGGACGACTCCTTCGAGCCGACCAACCCGGGCGGCACCTACCTCGACCCCGAGGCCGCCAAGGCCGCCATCGAGGCCGTCGCCAACCAGGGCAAGAAGTAGCTGCCACTCCGCCTTCCCGTGCCCGTGCCGCCGTCGGCGGCACGGGCACGGCCGCGTCCGGACCCGGTCAGTACACGAGGGCCTGCGCGCCGTCCTGGACCGCCTCCTCCACGAAGGAGGGGGCCCCGGCGATGCGCACGCCGTCCAGGAGGTCGCCCGGGGCGAGCTCCCGCCGTGCCGCGCACTGCGTGCACACGGTGACCCGGCCCGCGGCGAGCACCGCGTCGAGGAGGTCCTTCAGGGGAGCGGCGTGCGGGAGGGAGAACTCCTCCGCCCGGCCGGGGACGGCGAACCACGCGGACTCACCGGTCAGCCAGAGGGAGACGCCGACCCCGCTGGCCAGGGCCGCGGCGGCGACCGTGAACGCCTGGTTGCACCGCTCCGGGTCGTCCTCACCGGCGGTGACCTTGATCACCAAGGAACGAGACATGGTCGTCAGCCTACTCACAGGGCCGTGAGGGTCAGTATCGCCCCCGCCACAGCGCAGAAGCCGAAGGCGGCGGTGAGGACCATCGCCTCCGTCCTGCGGGGCGACACACGCACCGGCTGCTCGTCCACACCGTGCTCGATGGTGATCGAGCCGTCCTCGGGCGCGGTCAGGAGCACGCGTCCGTCCCGTACCCGGAGCTGCCCGGTGACGCGCACGCGGGCCCCGGGCCGGATCACCCACTCCCGGTACTCGAACTCGATGGTCTCCCCCCGGAAGACACCCGAGATCCGCCCCCGCACGCGGGGCAGCAGGTCGTCGGCGGGCGAGGCCACGCCGGGCTGGGGGCGGCCGACCAGGCGCTTCAGGCAGAGTTCGGCGCCCTTGGGGCCGGTGTCGCCCGGGACGACGAAGACGCGGTCGGCGTCGCCCCCGCGCCCCTCGGCGACCAGACCGAACAGGTCGTCGGAGCCGTAGTCGGCGATGGAGTCGCAGGCCCGTTCGCGGACCGCGCCCTCGGCCCGGTCGCGGTTGAGCGGCCAGTAGTGGCGGAGCACCTCGTGGCCGTGCCACACGCACTCCACGCCCGCGAGACCGGAGGTGATGGGGCCGTCCGGCCCCGGCGCGGCCACTCCGGTCAGCGTGACCCTCCGGCCCTCCTGGGCGGTGAGGGCGCCCGGCCGGAGCTGGGCGAGTCCGCGCTGCCGGAGCCAGCGCCGGAGGGCGAGAACGGTCAGCGGGAGGAGGACCACCGCGGCCACGAGCAGCGCCGAACCGATCACCAGTAACACAGGCCGCCCCTTATGGAAGTGCGTCGGAGGTCTTCGTCGGCGGTTGGCGTAACACCCCGTGGCCACACCGCGTTGCTGACAATCTTTACCAGTTCTCCGGGAAAGCGGGGCCAATTGGGCATGTCCGGACCACGGCACGGGAGTGGCCGGAGCCGCCGCTCGCACGGCGGTGGTCACCGCCACTCGTCCGCCGCCGCTACGCTCTGGTGTCATGGACGCTGAGGCACATCCCGATCTGGCGAAACTGTCCTTCCTGATCGGTCACTGGGAGGGCGTCGGCGTCGCCGGTTACGCCGACGTGGAAGAGTTCCAGTTCGGACAGGAGATCGAGTTCACACACACGGCCGGTCTTCCGTACCTCGCCTTCACCAGCAGGGCCTGGCGGATGGGCGCGGACGGCAAGCCGGGCGAGCTCGTCGCCGAGGAGTCGGGGTACTGGCGCGCGCGCCCGGACTCCGATGCCGGCAAGCGCGAGGACGGCGAGCAGGTCGTGCACCTGGAGGCGCTGATCTCGCACCCCGAGGGCTTCATCGAGGTCTACCTGGGCAACGTGTTCGCGAACCGGGTGGAGATGCACACCGACGCGGTGGTGCACACCGAGACCGGCATCGACGCGACGGCCTCGCACAGGCTCTACGGCCTGTTCGGCGACGACCGGGACACGCTGGGGTACGCCTGGGACCTGGCGGCGCGCGGCCACAGCCTGCGCTCGTACATGTCGGCGCAGCTCAAGCGGACCGGCGCCGGCAAGTAGGGGCGGGGTCCGGGCAAGGACAGACCCCGGGCTGGTTCCCGCCGCGGGGGCGGGGCCGGTCGGACGAGTCCGGCAGCCCGGGGTCCGGGTGTCCGTCTGGGATTCGCTGCGGGCGACGCCGCGCGAACGCGAGCGTCGCCCTAGCGGACGGCCACCTCGCCAGTCCTGAGATCAATCACTCTCAGACCACCTCCTTTCTTGCGTGACACCGACGATACGTCCCGCGGCGGGCCCGGGGCAAATGTTTTTCCTGTGCGCGAAACCGCAGGTCAGAGCGGTGTTTTCGGACTCTTTACGGGGCGGCTAGTCTCGGCTGTATGACTTCGCCGCTGATGAGCACACCGGGCGCCGTGGGCGCCGAGTCCCCCGACTCCGGGGTCGCCGCGCACTACGGCGACCCGGCCCACGAGGGGCGCGCCATGGAACGTTCGAGCGCGTGGGTCGACCGGAGCAACCGGGGCGTGGTCCGGGTCGGCGGCCCCGACCGCCTGGGGTGGCTGAACGACCTCACGAGCCAGTCGACCAAGGGCCTGGCCCCGGGAACCGCCACCGAGGCCCTGATCCTGGACACCCGGGGCCACCTCCGCCACCACCTGTCCCTCGTGGACGACGGCGAGGCCGTCTGGATCCACACGGAGCCCGGCGGCGGGGCCCCGCTGGCCGCGTTCCTGGACTCCATGAGGTTCATGCTGCGCGTCGAGGTGGAGGACCTCGGCGACTCCCGCGCGGTCCTGACCGTGCTCGGCCCGGACCGTGCGAAGGCCGTCGAGGCCGCCTCGCTCGGCGACGTGCCCGTGCGCGCGGCGGAGGACGGCACCGACCTGTTCCTTCCGGTCGAGCGCCTCTCCGCCGCCGCCGAGGCCCTGACGGCCGCCGGGGCGCGTCCCGCGGGGATGTGGGCGTACGAGGCGCAGCGGATCGCCGGGCACCGGGTGCGCCCCGGGCTGGACACCGACGACCGCACCATCCCGCACGAGGTGGACTGGGTGGGCAGGGCCGTCCACCTGGAGAAGGGCTGCTACCCGGGCCAGGAGACGGTCGCCCGGGTGCACAACCTGGGCCGGCCCCCGCGCCGGCTGGTGATGCTGCACCTGGACGGCACCGCGGAGCGCCTGCCCGAGGTGGGCAGCCCGATCGAGCTGGAGGGCCGCCCCGTCGGCCGGGTGGGCACCTCGGCCCGGCACCACGAACTGGGACCGATCGCCCTCGGCGTGCTCAAGCGCTCCGCGCCCGTGGACGCCGACCTGGTGGTGGAGGGCATCGCCGCCGGGCAGGAGGTCGTGGTGGACCCGGACACCGGGGCCAACGCCCAGATCACCCTCCGCAGGCGCCCCCGCTAGCCGTCTCCCCCGGCGCTGTCCGGCCGCGCCGACGACGCCCGCGTGCGGTGCGGCCGGTCGACCGTCAGTTCGGGCTGAGCCTGACCTCCCCGTTGATCAGGACCGAGGAGAGCTCGGTCCCGGCGGGGACCAGGAACAGGATGTGGGTGGTGACCGTCTCCCCCGGGGCGAGGTCGTCCCAGAAGTAGTCGTGGGCGACCGTGTACTCGGCCCCGGGGTCGTTCGTGTACTCGCTCCCGTCGGTGGCCAGCCCGAGCGACCCGACCGGGTCGAAGGCCGCCGGCGCGGACCCCGCGTTGGTCACGTCGAGGCGGAGGATGAAGTACTCCCAGCCCTCGGGCGCGGTGTCGTGCATGCCCATGCCGTCCGTGATGGTCGCGTCGGTGTAGGCCGTCTCCACCGTGACCGCGAACTCCCCGACCGCGACGGAGACGCCGTCGTACGATCCGGGCGGGACGGACCCGGTCCCGCCGGTCTCCGGCTCGGCGGTCTCCGGCTCCTCGGGGCCGGCCGTACCGGATCCGGGCGGCTCCGCGGTCCCGGGGTCGCCCTCCTCGGGCTCGCGGCCGGGTGACGGGCCGGGTTCCTCCTCACCGACGGTGACCCGGACGTCGGGTGACGGGACGCTGTTCAGGGAGACGACGGTCCCCACGCATCCTGCCGCCGCCAGGAAGACCGCCACCGGGACGGCAAGCGCCCGCACGACGGAACCCCGCCCGGACGGTGACGGCCGTCTATCACTGGTACCCATATACATGTGACGCAAGTCACTTTCCCGACATTCCGGAGTTGTGACCTCTTTGCCCGGGGAGCCCGGCCGCCCCGTCCCGGTCGGCGGTACCAGGGGGCGAGGGCCTGCGCGGACCGCGTCCGCGCAGGCCCTCGGCGGACTCCGGGGCTCCCGTGCCGGTCAGACCGTCAGGACGATCTTCCCCCGGGTCCGGCCGGCCTGGCTCAGGCGCCAGGCGTCGGCCGCCTCCGCCAGCGGGAACGCGCGCTCGACGTACACGGATACCTTGCCGTCGTCGATGAGACGGGACAGCTCGACGAGGTCGGCGGAGTCGGGGCGCACCCACACGTAGTGGCCGCCCCTCTCCAGGACGTCGGCGTCCGCGACGGAGGCGACCCGGCCCGGGCTCCCGACCAGCGGAAGGGACTGCTCGGCCGCCCCGCCGCCGACGAAGTCCAGCACGGCGTCGACGCCCCCGGGCGCCAGGGCCCGGACCCGGTCGGCCAGGCCGTCGCCGTAGACGACGGGCTCGGCCCCCAGGGAGCGCAGGTAGTCGTGGTTGCGCTCGCTGGCGGTGCCGATGACGCGGGCGCCCCGCGCCACCGCGATCTGGACGCCGAACGACCCGACGCCGCCGGCGGCGGCGTGGACGAGCACCGTGTCACCGGCTCCCACGCCGACGCGCCTCGACGCCTGGTAGGCGGTCAGGCCCGCGAGCGGGACCCCCGCGGACTCCTCCCAGCCCAGCGACACCGGCTTGGGGGCGAGCATGCGCACGCTCGCCGAGACCAGCTCGGCGTAGGTGCCGTTCTTCGCCCAGTCCTTGCGGAGGTACCCGTAGACCTCGTCCCCGATCCCGTACTCGGTCGAGTCGAACCCGACCGCCTCGACGACGCCCGCGACGTCCCACCCCGGGATCAGCGGGAACCCCGCCTCCATGACGGGGTCGAGCCCTCCGGCCGCGAGCTTCCAGTCGACCGGGTTCACCCCCGCCGCCTTCACGCGGATCAGGACCTCCCCCGGCGCCACCTTGGGCTCGGGAAGCTCCACGAGGGCCAGGTCGTCAGCGGAACCGTACTGGTGCAGTGCCATTGCCTTCATGCCCAGGGCAGCGTTGTGGGGGGCCCGTTCATTCCACGGGCCCCGCGGCCGCGCGGGCGCCGGGCCCCGCCCGCACGGGCGGCACACCGGCGCGGACGCGGGCGGGGCCCGGAGGACAGGGAGTGGTTCCGTGTCCGCCGGGCCCCGCGGCCGTGCTCCGTGCGCGGCGCTACTGGCGCAGCGCCGCGGCCATGCGCTCGTCGTGCAGCCGCTCGCCCCAGGACGGCGCGAGCGGGGCCAGCTGGCCCACGCGCCAGCGCAGCAGCAGGTCGGCCAGCTGCGGGTTGCGGGGCAGGGCGGGTCCGTGCAGGTACGTGCCCAGCACCTGGCCCTGGTAGGCGCCCTCGGTGCGGTCGTCGTTGCCGATGCCCCGGACCGTGGTCGACAGCGGGCGGGCCGAGGGGCCGATGGCCGTGCGGCCCTGGTGGTTCTCGAAGCCGGTGATCCGTCCGACGCCCAGGGAGGGCTCGACGTCGGCGACGATCTCGCCGACCGCGCGCGTCTGGCCGCGGCCGCTGCGGATGTCGAGGATGCCCACGCCCGGCAGCGGGTTGGCCTCGTCGTCGCCGTAGGTCTCGCCGATGATCTGGTAGCCGGCGCACACCGCGAAGACGCACGCGCCGCGGGCGGCGGCGCGGGCCAGCCCGCCGTCGGCGCGCAGGCGCTCGGCCGCGAGGATCTGCGGCCGGTCCTCGCCGCCGCCGAGCAGGTAGATGTCCCCCTGCTCGGGCACCGAGTCGCTGGAGTGGACGTGCACGATCTCGGTCGGAATGCCCCGCAGCTCGGCCCGGCGCTTGAGGATGAGGACGTTGCCCTGGTCGCCGTAGGTGCTCAGGAGGTCGGGATAGATCCACACGATCCGCAACGCACTGGTGTTCGTCATGACTCTCCCCTACTGGACGCGGCCGTACGCCGTGCGGATCTGCTGGAAGGCGGTGTAGTTGGCGATGAGGTCGACCTTGGTGATGTCGGGCTGCTCGGCCTTGAGGCGGCCCAGCACCTCGTCCACGCGGTCGGCGATCTCGAACCGGACCCCGTCGGTCTCCAGGCGCAGGGCCAGGTCGGTGCGGCGCTCGCCCATGACGAACACGCGGCGGTCGCGCAGGACCGTGTAGTCGACGTCCCACAGCCAGGACGTGTCCTTGCCGTCGGGGATCTGGGCGTTGACCGCGAGGATCACCGGCGTCCGGGGCGGGTCCAGCACGGCGAACGACTCCAGCCACCCGGCGGGGTTCTTGGAGAGCAGCAGCCGGACCTCGACGCCCATGGTCACCACGGACGTGTAGCGGCCCGCGACGGAGGTGACCTCGCGCAGGCGCTCCACGGTGCGCTCCGGGTGGATGCCGTACCCGGCGGCGGTCGCGGCGGCGATCGCCGCGTTGGCCCGGTTGGCGTCCCCGGGCAGGTTCATGCGCAGCTTGATCCTCTGGCCCTCGGGCGTGACCAGGGTGTCGGTCTCGTTCTCGACCGCCCAGCTCGTCCGGGGCCGCGCCAGACCGCACTCGGGGCACTCCCAGTGCGGGTCGGCCTCGCGCCGGAGGTGGCCGCCGCACTCGGGGCAGCACCAGGAGTCCTCCTTCCAGCGCTGGCCGGCGGAGACCCAGGTGGCGTTGGGAGCGCCCAGGCCCGCCCAGGCGACGAGGGGGTCGTCGGCGTTGGCGATGACGTGCGCGTTGCTCTTGCCCAGGGCGGTGCGCCACTTCTTGGCGAGCAGGTTGATCTCCGAGGCGCGGTCCATCTGGTCGCGGCTCAGGTTCATGAGGACCACGAACGCCGGCTGGGTGGCGAGCAGCACCTGCGGGAGGTACTTCTCGTCGACCTCCAGCACGCCGTTGACGGCCGAGCGGTTGTCGGACAGCGCCGTGATGTGCCCGGTGGGCATGTTGGCGCCGTACTCGTTGGTGGCCACGTCGCCGAACTCGCGCAGGGCCTGCGCGATGAGCCTGGTGGTGGTGGTCTTGCCGTTCGTGGCGCTGACCAGGGCGAGCCTGCGGCCCCGGGCGAGCTTGGCGAGCAGGTCGGGTTCGACCTTGAGCGCCACCCTGCCACCGATGACGGAGCCGTCTCCCCGCCCGGTGGCGCGGGACAGGCTGGCTGCGCTCCTTCCCAGAACCGATGCCAGTTGGGCGCGCAAGGGAAGCTCGCTCATCTACTCTCCAGAATTGCTGGATCACCCGCGCCGTTCGCTCCTGGGAGGCGGCGGGCGATGTGTCGGGCCAAGCTTATTGTCCACCTGGGATCAGACCCGCCAGTCCAGCCTCTCCGGCGGCGGTCCCAGGTTGGGCGGTACCTGCCCCCGGGACTCGCCCGCTCCCGCGGGAGCCGGCGATCCGTCTCGGACCGCGGTGCCGTCGGGTGTGTCGGAGGCGGCGCCGGAGACGTCGGCGCGGGGGCGACCGCCCTCGGCGTGCCGTCCCCTCCCGCCCCGGCGGCCCTCGGCCGCCCCGGTGCCGCGTACGGCCGGCGGCGTGGTGCTGGAGTTCTGGGAGTCGTCCACGGTGGCCAGTGTGGCTGTGGACAGGGTGAGGATACCCGGGTTGGTGTCCGCGAGGACAGGGCCGTCGGCGGTCAGGACCACCGCGGCGGTGGGGGGCAGTCCGCGGAGCGCCCCGGCGTCGAGCAGGCTGACGCGGACGGAGGCGTCCTCTTCCTCCCCGTCGGCGCCAGGTGCGTCGATTCCCGCCGCCTGGGCGGTGGCGCGACCCCATGACGTGGCGGATCTCACATGACGAACCAGGTCCAAGGGGGCGATAGCGGCGGCGGCGTTGCGGATGACCGCTCCGGACTCGGTGTGGGGGGAGGCGAAGAACCGGTCGTCGGCCTCGATCTCGTCCTCGGCCCCCTCCTCCGCGCCGGGGGGCGGGCCGCCCGCCGCCTCGCCGACCGCCTCGGTCAGGCGGTGCAGCCTCATCCGCGCGGGATCGTGCGGGCCCGGGGCCGCGGCCACCGCCCGCTCGACGGTCTCCGCGGACTCCCCGTGCTGGCGCATCACCACCGGCAGGCAGGCGGGGTCCGCGAACCTGGCGAGGGCCGCGGGCGAGGGCGTGCGGAACATCAGGACGACCTCCACCCCGCTGTCGGCCCCGGCGGAGAGGACCTGCTCGACCTCCTCCGGGGGGAGCGTCTCGGCGCCGCAGACCACGACGGTCCGCGTGCGGTCCTGCCGGCGGCCCCGGACCCCGCCGCCGGGGGGCGGGGCCGCCCCCTCCAGGAGCTCGCTGAGCGCGGAGACGGCGTAGGTCCCGTACACGCGGGCCGCGGCACGGCCGGAGGCCCGGTCGGTGGAGATGATCTTGACCTGCGCGTACTCGCCGTCGTCCGCCCGGGTGCCGACGGCCTCGAAGGGGCTGAGGCGGCGTTCGAGCTCCCAGGCCCGCTCACGGACGTCGGGACGGTCCGCGCAGCGCTCGCGCACCCGGACGCGCTGGTCGGGGGTGAGCAGGGCGAGCGCCGGGTCGTCCTCGGCCGCGTCCTCCAGAGGGGTGATGAGGGCGCGCAGGCCGCCGATGAGCTCGGCGATGCCGACGCGCGGTCCCAGGACCTCCAGCAGGCGCAGGATCAGGGTCTCGTCGGCGTCGGCGTCGTCGGCCTCGCCGGACGCGGCGGCGACGGCGGACAGGATGCGCGCCCGCTGGCCCGCGTCCAGGTTGGTGCCCAGCGTCATCCGGGGCAGGTCGGCGGGCAGCACCCAGCGGCGCGGGTCGACGGCGCAGCGGCGGGCGAGCCGGACGAGCTCCCGGGCCACGGAGCGCCCGGTGAGGTCGACGACGGTGAGGTCGCCCCCCTCCCGGAGCCGGGAGACGCCGACGGTGGCGAGCAGCGCCGACCACCCCGCCTCCGTGCCGCCGACCACGACGACGGCTCCGGCGTCGGCGGGGACGGTCACCCCGTACCAGCGGGGCTGGGCCTCGTAGGCCCGGGAGGCCGCCTGCCACTCGGTGTACCGGCGGGCGTGGTCGCGCTGCTGCTGGTGCAGCACCCGCTCGCGCTCGTCGCGCTCGGCCGCCAGCCGCTCACGGGCCCTCTCCAGCCGCTCCGCGACGACCTGCCGGCTCTGGACCAGGGCGAAGACGACGGGGGCCGCGACGGCGGCGCACGCGAACACGCCGCCGAGGGCGAAGCTGCCGGGGAGGATGCGCAGGCTCCACAGCAGCGGGCACAGCAGGGCGAACAGGCCGAGCCCGCCCAGGGCGTAGTAGAGGGGGCGGTTGGTCCGGGCCTCGCTGTCGCGCTGGGCGGCGATCCACTCCTCGCTGACGCTCTCGGAGTCGGCGGGCACGGGCCTGCGGGGTGCCGGTCCCGGAGGCGGGAGGAGCACCGCGTGGCGCCAGCCGACGTAGGTCCGCCCGGCCTCTCCTCTGGCCGTGCCGCCGGTTCGGGGGTCGGGCACCGTCCTCACACCTCCTGACCGGCCGCTGGGGAGGGAGCGGCCGGGGTCGTTCACGCGGGACCCCGGCGGTGGCCGGAGCGTGGGCCCGATGCTGCCAGCTGCCCGGCGTGCTTGTCACGGTCCCACCGCGGTCGACACGCTGTCGGACGCCGGTACCGGCCGGGCGGCCGACCGGGCCCCGCGCTCCCTCCAGTGAAGCAGGACCCTGAACGGCCTGCCAGACCAGGACGCGCCCTGTGGACGAACGCGCGACCGCCCCGGCGGCGGGGCGGCTCCGGAGCCCCCGGGCCGGGCGGGACGGCCGTCCCCGGCGCCCGGCCCCCGACAGCGCGGAGCGCCGGTCCCGGACGGTCTCCCGTCGGTACCGGCGCTCCGCGCCCGAACTGTCGTGTCGGCCGTGGGTCAGGCCTGGACCCGGAGGTCGATGACCTTGCCCACCTCGGCCCGCACCGGGTACTCGCCGGTGAAGCCCTTGGACGCCAGGACGCGGACCTTCCAGTCGCCGTCGGCGGCGAAGAAGCGGAAGGTCCCCTCGTCCCCGGTGGCCACCTCGCCGACGAAGTCGTCGGAGGCGTTGAGCAGGCGGGCGTAGGCGCCGCGCAGCGGCTCGCCGTCACGCGTCACCGTGCCCTGGATGACCGCCTGGTTCCCCGCGTCGACGTCGGCGAGGGCGACCCCGCCGACCGGCGCTCCGCAGCTGTCGCTCACTTGGCCTCCGCCTCTCCGAGCTCGACGGGCACGCCCACCAGGGACCCGTACTCGGTCCAGGAGCCGTCGTAGTTCTTGACGTTCTCCAGGCCCACGATCTCGTGCAGGGCGAACCAGGTGTGCGAGGAGCGCTCGCCGATGCGGCAGTAGGCGATGATGTCCTTGTCCAGGTCGACGCCGGCCCCGGTGTACAGCTCCCGCAGCTCCTCGGCGCTCTTGAACGTGCCGTCCTCGTTGGCGGTCTTGGCCCACGGGATGTTGCGCGCGGTCGGGATGTGGCCGGGGCGCTGCGAGGTCTCCTGCGGCAGGTGCGCGGGGGCGAGCAGCTTCCCGGTGAACTCGTCGGGCGAGCGGACGTCGACCAGGTCCTTGGTGCCGATGGCCTCGACGACCTCGTCGCGGAAGGCGCGGATCGAGGTGTCCTGCTCCTTGGCGGTGTACTCGGTGGCGGCGCGCTCGGGCACCTCCTCCACCAGCTCGCGGGAGTCCAGCTCCCACTTCTTGCGCCCGCCGTCGAGCAGGCGGACGGCGTCGTGGCCGTACAGCTTGAAGTACCAGTAGGCGTAGGCCGCGAACCAGTTGTTGTTGCCGCCGTACAGGATCACCTGGTCGTCGTTGCCGATGCCCTTGGCGGACAGCAGCTTCTCGAACCCGGTCCGGTCCACGAAGTCGCGGCGGACAGGGTCCTGGAGGTCCGTCTTCCAGTCGATCTTGACGGCGCCGCGGATGTGTCCCTTGTCGTAGGCGGACGTGTCCTCGTCGACCTCGACGAGGACCACGTTGTCATCGTCCAGGTGAGCCTCCACCCAGTCGGCGTCCACGAGGACGTCGGAGCGGCTCATAGGGAACCTCCTGTGTTTCTTGTGCGGTGTCGCGTGTGCGGTCGGTGCTCCCGGGGTGCTGCCGTCCCGGGACGCGTGGGGTCGAGCCGTCCTGCCCGACGCCGTGCGGCGGAGGGCGAGAAGGTGCTTCCCGCAGCCGTGGCGGAGGCCGGACGGCCTACGGGGAGGGCTGCGGGGGGTGCGGGGGCGGACGCGGCGATACCGGGCCGCTCCGTGCCCGCCGGGTGACCGGCGGGTCCGGGAACGGCGGAGGCGTGTCCTGCTCCCTGTGCGGACCGTGGCGACCGGCCGGCCCCCGGTTCGGCCGGTGGGCCGGAACGGGGGCGTACGGAGGCGGGGAACGGCAGGCCGGGCGGCGGGTGGGCCACCCCGGCGACCACCGCGAACGCGAGGACCGGTGCCCGGAGGCCGTGGACCCCGGGGTACGCGGCGGCGGCCGTCACGGGTGCGGTCGGGACAGCGGTTGAGCACTGCCCGCGAGGGTCGGCCTGCATGGTGTGTCGTCCCCTGCTGCGTACACGGTGGAAGGCCAGTCGCACGGAGGGAGCGGGGGCCGGGAAGCCCGTCCGCCCTAGGGACACAGACAGAGCGCGGCGGCGACGCGGCAGAAGTCCACTGCCCGTCGCTTCGTCAGATACGCGCTCGTCAAGGAAGTCACGTTCTAGACGCTACAGTCCCCGTGACGCGTTTGTCACGCGTGGGGTAGATCACAGGGGGAACGTTCGCGCCGGGGCGTACGGGGACCCACCGATCAGCGGACGGCCCGGCCGAGCGCGGCGATGACGTCCGCCTTGCGCGGCTGGCCGCCGGCCCGGCGCACGATCCGGCCCCCGGCGTCGAGGACGAGGACCGTGGGGGTGCCCGCGACGTCGAGCCTGCGGACGAGGTCGAGCCGGGCCTCGGCGTCGATCTCCACGTGGGCGACGCCGTCGACCATCCCGGCGACCTCGCCGAGGACCCGCCGGGTGGCGCGGCAGGGCTGGCAGAAGGCGCTGGAGAACTGGACGAGCGTGGCCCGCTCGCCCAGTTCGGCGCCGATCTCGTCGGAGGTCAGCGCGTCGGCCGCACCGGGCCGCACCGCGGCGGGCCGGTCCCCCGGCGTGCCCTCGCCCCGTGTCGTCACCGCTCCGTCCTCCTCCTGGTGTGCCGTCGGCGCGCCCCGCGCCGTGCGTTCCCGGCGGCGCCCGGAACCCCGCCGCCGGGTGCGGGCCGTCAGGCCGCGTCGGCCCCCATCAGGGGGACGTCGGACCCGGTGCCGGTGATCCGCAGCCCGGTGGAGGTGGGCTCCATGTCGGTGACGGCCAGGCCGAAGGGGAGGGCGGGCGCCTGCGCGCTGAAGGTGAGGGAACCGGAGACCAGGCCGCTGACGTCGCCCGGGACACCGTCGACCTGGATGTCGTCGGGGGTGAAGGACAGCGTGTCGCCGTCCACGCCGAACTCCCCGCCCGCGTTGACCGAGGTGCTCAGGCCGAGCTCCGGGAGGGCGAGCTCACCGGTGATCCGGGGCTGCCCGTTCTCCGTCGTGATGGTGATGCCCTCGGGCAGGTAGGCGTTGAAGTAGGAGTAGGGGACGACGGCCGAGCCGTCCAGCTGCCCCGCGACCACACTGGGCTGGTCGAGCATGTCCGCCAGGGGCGCCCGCACGCCGGCGGCGGTCGCGTCGATCTGCTCGAGGGTGACGCCGTTGAGGGTGGCGGTGTCGGCGGTGATGCGGATCTCGGAGTACTCGCCCCCGAACACCTGCGGCAGGAACGCCCAGCCCTCGATCTCGACGGTCGGCTCCTCCGCCATCTGGAGCTGCTGTGCGAGCTGGCGCGCCACGGCGCTCTGCGCGAAGCTGCGTCCCCCGACGTCGGCCGCCACCACGAGGGCGACCAGGAGGATCAGGAGGACGACAAGAAATTTACGCATCGGGAATCCCAGCACACTTTCTTTCGCTCCGGCGCGCCTCTCGGCTGGGCTGTCCGGCCGGTCTCGGTCACACGCCATCGGTGCCCGACGGGCACCGGTCAGGAGAAACCTGTAGGGAAGGGTACTTCACCCGGGGTTGGACGCCGGGGCCCCTCGACCGGTTCGGCGTTCCGGGGAGAAGACACCGGTTCGAGACCTCCCCTGGTGGGGGCCAGGGGCCGCACCGCCGTCCGCCCTTGCCATGCGGGCCTTGAAGGCACAGGTCAGCGGGGCATCAGCAGGCCGGCGAGGCCGTCGCTGGCCGAGGCGCCCGCCAGGGAGAGTTCGATCACGTTGGTGGCGACGACGTGGTTCGCGCCGATCCGGGCGAACTCCACGACGTGCGGCTGCTGCTCGTGCTCCTCCTGCGCCAGCTCGTCCCGGTAGATCGCGTAGACGATGCGCTGCGAGGGCGCGCTGGGAACCGTGTGGCAGGCGAACAGCAGGGTGTCCGGCTCACGCTCGGCGACCTGGGCGACGACGGCGTCGGCGAGGCGGTCGAAGCCCGGGCCCTGGCCGTCGGCGAGCGTGTAGATCGTGATGACGCCGCGCAGCTTGGCGGGCGGGGCCTGCCGGGTCGGCGGACCGTCGTAGTAGTCGTCGTAGGGGTCGGCGTTGCGACGCTTGCGGCGCACGGGCTCCTCCGGGAGTTCGTCTTCGGTGTCCTCGGCCACGTCGTCGTAGTCGTCGTAGTAGTCGTCATCGTCGTAGGGGTCGCGGCGAGGGCGCGCGACCATCGCGGCGGCGCACCACAGGGCCGCGACCGCGCCGAGCATCAGCAGGGGCCCGACGAGGCCGAGCCCGAACCGGCCGACCAGCACCGCGAGCACCGTGGCGAGGGAGACCAGGCCGAGCACCGCCAGGTCGGCGTTGCGGTGGGCGGAGGCGCGCCTGGCCACCGCGGCGACCGCGGTGACCAGCAGGACGGCGGCGACGACCTGTGTGACGTTGACGAGCGAGCGCGGGATGAGGTCGTAGTGGTCGCCCAGGGCGGGGAAGGTGTCGCCGAACCGGGTGCTCACCCGGTCGACGGACAGCACCACCAGGGGAACGATGGTGAACGCGCTCAGCAGCAGCCGCGAGGTGAACACGCCGCGGGGAGATCGGACGCCGTACTCGAAGGCGCCCCAGGCCATGTAGAGCGGCCCGAGGAGGCTGATACCGATCTGGAGCAGCCGGAAGGTGAGTTCGCCGAAGTCGAACATCGCCCCGATCACGGCCGCGCTGAGGCCCACCGTCATCCCCAGTGCCGCGACGAGCCACCCGATCGCGGCCACACCGGGACGGCGTTGGGCGTACGCGGCGAGCGCGGCGGTGGCGCTCCAGCCCACCAACGCGCTTATGAATGCCAGTCCTACCGTCACCATCCCGACAATGATGCTGCACGCCAACGGGTGGATGTGCACTTTGACCAGAATGGCGGGGGCAGTTTCGGGGAAGATCCCGCAGAGTGGGGCCCACAACAGGGATTTACACTGTGAGCTTCATCACCTGGTTTGTCACCGCATCCCAGCGGCCCCGCACGACCCGCGGGTGGTCGTAGGCTCGCACTACGCGGGGCTCGCCACCCCGACACCGGAGGGCCGCCTCCCCCACCCAAGCCAGGAGAGAACCGTGTCATACGACGCCGTGTCCCCGACTCCGGTCGGTCCGGGGGCCGCCTTCTTCGACGTGGACAACACCCTGATGCGGGGCGCCTCGATCTACCACTTCGCCCGGGGCCTGGCGGCCCGCGACCTGTTCACCACGCGCGACCTGATGCGTTTCGCGTGGGGGCAGACGGTCTTCAGGGTCACCGGGAGCGAACAGCCCGAGCACATCAACGCCGCGCGCGAGGCCGCCCTGGCGTTCGTCGCCGGCCACGACCTGGCCGACCTGGTCACCCTCTGCGAGGAGATCTACGACGACACCATGGCCGACCGGATCTGGGAGGGCACGCGCGCGCTGGTGCAGCGCCACCTCGACGCCGGCGAACCGGTGTGGCTGGTCACCGCCACCCCGGTGGAGCTCGCGCAGATCATCGGGCGGCGGCTCGGCCTGACCGGCGCCCTCGGCACCGAGGCGGAGAGCGTCGACGGCGTGTACACGGGACGGCTCAACGGTGACCTCCTGCACGGGCCCGCCAAGGCCGTGGCGGTGCGCGCGCTCGCCCGCAAGGAGGGCTGGGACCTGGCCGCGTGCTCGGCCTACAGCGACTCCTCCAACGACCTGCCGCTGCTGTCCCTCGTGGGACGGCCCCACGCGGTCAACCCCGACGGGGACCTGCGCCGGTACGCGCGCACGCACGGTTGGCCGGTCCACGACTTCCGGCGGCACCGGGCCGCGCTGAAGGTGGCGGTCCCCGCGGCGGTGGCGGGCGCGGTGGCGGGCGCGGTCGCCATGCGCGCGGTCAGACAGCGCAGAGCGGTCTGAGGCGAAGCGGGAGGCCCGCGGCCGGGCGGGACCGCGCGTCACGGCCCCCGGAGGCGTCCACGACGGCCTGCGCGCGGCGGGCACGGGCCGCAACGGGGTCGCGGGGACCGCGGCTGCACGCCCAGGGCGGCGGGGCCGCGGGCCGGGAACCGCTCGGGGCCGGAACGGCGGGGGTCGGCGGGTCCCGTGCGGAACGGGCGCGGACACCGTGAGAGGGGGGCTCAGCGCCCCAGCGTGGCCCGGGCGAGCGCGAGCACGTGGACCGGGCGCAGTCCGTGCCGCGGCGAGGACGACGCGCGGCTGTGCGCGTAGGACTCGAAGGCCTCGGCGGAGGAGTACGCGGGGGACCAGTCCAGCACCCGCTCCAGGGAGTCGGAGTCCATCCCCGCGGTGTGCAGTCCCGCGTGGACGGCACGCGTCGTGCTGGAGCTCGCGTAGCCGATGCGGCCGTGCTTGGCCAGGCCGCTCAGCACCTTGAGGCCGCGGGCGGGGACCGGCAGCCGCTGGCCGCCGACGCGGCGCAGGCACTGCGAGAGCGGCACGGGATCGGCTCCGGCCACGTCGAAGAAGCCGGTCCCGTCGCTGAGCGCCATGCGCACCAGCGCCTCGGCGCCGTCGTCCTCGTGCAGGAAGCGCACCCGCGGGTCGTTGCCGAGCACCGTGGGCACGAGGCGCGAGTCGAGGTAGCGGGTGAGGGGGGTGTCGGCCGAGGGGCCGATGAGGTTGGCGAACCTCAGGAGGGCCACCGAGAGGTCGGGGCGGCGGCGCTGGAGGCCGCGCGTGTGGCGCTCGACCTCGGCCGCGTCGTCGGCGTCGAGGGTGGCGCTGGAGCGCACCACCAGGCGCCGGACGGAGGTGGAGCGCTGGGCCGCGCCCAGCACCCGCATCGTCCCCAGGAGGTTGTCCTCCCGGTTCGGGGCGCCCTCGGTGTCCAGCCCGAGGTGCAGCACCAGCTCGGCACCGGAGTCGGTGACGATCCGGTCGAGGCTCCCGTCGTGCAGGTCGACATGGGCGTACTCGATACCCCGCGTGTCCTGGGGCGGCGGCGACGAGTCGGCGCCGATCACCCGGCGGACACCGGGCTCCTCGCTCAGGGTCTGCGCGACCCTGGCGGCAAGGGGGCTGGACACCCCGGTGACGAGTACGACACGAGCCATGGCGACACGTTCCTTGGAAGGAGACGGGAGCTGTTCCGGGAGGTCCGCGGACCGTTCACCACGAGGGTGAACCGGCGACCGCGACCCGTGAGACACAACAGCGCCTCACCCAGAAAATTCCATTGCGGCGGCAAAGCGCGCGCAAAGGGGGAAGGTGTCTCCGCGTCCGGGGCGAACCGGGGGCACGCCCACGCCCGCGGAGAGACGACTTCGCCGCGACCGTTCCTACTTCTTGTTGCGACGCGCGATACGCGTGCGCTTGAGCAGCTTGCGGTGCTTCTTCTTCGCCATCCGCTTGCGACGCTTCTTGATGACGGAACCCATGGGATCACCTTCTCGCTCACGATGAGTACGGACATGCCGAACCGCTGGGCGGTGAAAACCGGCAAGGGGTTCGGATGCGGCTGCTGGGCCCGCTGGCACCGACGCGCTCAGGGCGCGGGGTGGCCGATGCGACCGGGGCGTGCCCCGGGAAGGCCGAACGCCGGAAAAGCGCACGCCTACCGCACCCGAAGCACCAGCTTACCGCTACGGGTACGCGCTCCGTGTCACGCCCCGGGCACCGACGGCTCGTCGCGGTACAACTCGGCGGCCGGCTCGGCGTAACTGACGCTGGCCAGCCGCTGGTCGGCGAAGGTCAGGGACGTGACGCTCGCCAGATTGCACTCGCGCAGGTCCGGCCGGTGCCAGAGCCTCTTCGCCTCGGCGGCGCGGCGGACCATCCAGATCGGCAGCTGGTGGCTGACGAGCACCGTCTCGCGCCCCCAGGCCGCACGGCGGGCGACCTTGACGGCGGAGACCATCCGGGTGACGATCTCGGAGTACGGCTCCCCCCAGGACGGCAGGAACGGGTTGTAGACGCGGCTGAACACGCGGGGGTCGCGCATCGACCTCCGGGACAGCGCCATCCCCTCGAACTTGTTGGCCGACTCGATGAGCCGGTCGTCGAGGGTGACCGGGAGGCCGAGCATCTTCTGGAGCGGGACGGCTGTCTCCTGGGTCCGGTCCAGCGGGGAGGAGAACAGCGCGGCGATGTCGTGGCCCTCGAACCACTCCGCGGCCATCTCGGCCATCTGCCGGCCCCGCTCGCTCAGGTGGAAGTCGGGAAGCCTTCCGTAGAGCACCTTGTCCGGGTTGTACACCTCTCCGTGCCGCAGCAGGTGCACGACGGTCGTCGTCGTCATCGTGTGAGTCTTTCTTTCGGGGTCATGGGGCGGACCGCGGGGATCAGCCCTGGGCCTCTGCCGCTGCCTGGGCCGCTCGGGGCAGTGCCGAGACCACCCTGTCCACGGCCGCCTCGTCGTGCGCGGCGGAGAAGAACCAGGCCTCGAAGGCCGCGGGGGGCAGGTACACGCCCTGGTCGAGCATCGCGTGGAAGAACGCGGCGAACACGCCCGTGTCCGTGGTGCGGGCGCTGTCGAAGTCGACGGCCTCCCGGTCGGTGAAGAACACCGTGAAGAGGTTGCCGCCGCCCTGGACCCGGTGGACGACCCCGGCGGCGTCGAGCGCCCCGGAGACCTCCGCCCGCACCTGCGCGGACACGCGGTCGATGTGCTCGTACACCTCGGGGGTCGCGCCGCGCAGGGTGGCGAGCCCGGCCGCGGTGGCGAGGGGGTTCCCGGAGAGGGTGCCCGCCTGGTACACGGGGCCCCCGGGGGCCAGCCGGTCCATGATCTCGGCCCGTCCGCCGAACGCCGCGGCGGGCAGGCCGCCCCCCATGACCTTGCCGAAGGTCATCAGGTCGGGGGCGACGCCCTCCAGGCCGTACCACCCGGACGCGCTGACGCGGAATCCGGTCAGGACCTCGTCGAGGATCAGCAGGGCGCCGTTGGCGTGCGCGATCTCCTTGAGGCGGGCGTTGAACCCGGCCCGGGGCGGGACCACGCCCATGTTGGCGGGGCAGGCCTCCGCGATGACGCAGGCGATGTCGTCGCCGTGCTCGGCGAACGCCCGCTCGACGGCCTCGGCGTCGTTGTAGGGCAGCACCAGGGTGTCGGCCGCGCTGGCGCCGGTCACGCCCGGGGAGTCGGGGAGCGCGAACGTCGCGAGACCGGAGCCGGCGGCGGCCAGGAGCGCGTCGACGTGGCCGTGGTAGTTGCCCGCGAACTTGACGATCTTGCTGCGGCCGGTGAATCCCCGCGCGAGGCGGATCGCGGACATGGTCGCCTCGGTGCCGGAGTTGACCAGGCGGACCTTCTCCACGGGGGTGCGGCCGACGATCAGCTCGGCGAGCTCGACCTCGCCCGGCGTCGGCGCCCCGTAGGACGTCCCCGCGTCGACCGCCGTGTGGAGGGCGTCCACGACGGCGGGGGCGGCGTGCCCGAGGATCAGCGGTCCCCACGAGCACACCAGGTCGACGTACCGGCGGCCGTCGGAGTCGGTGAGGTAGGGGCCCTCGCCCCGGACGAAGAAGGGCGGGGTGCCGCCGACCGCGCCGAAGGCGCGCACGGGCGAGTTCACGCCACCGGGAACGACGGCGGCTGCCCGCTCGAAGAGCTCTGCTGAAGTCTGTTGAGTACCCACCTCACCAGTGTGTCAGCTGTGCCCGGTCACGGAACCGTGACCCGCCTCCGAGGTCAGGGGCGTAGGACGGCCCCGACGAGGAGATGGACCCGCGTCCCCGGATCTCCCCCGGGCGGAAGGCGTTCCGCCCGCGCACAGGCGTCGCGGAGTCCGTCCGAGAAGTCCTCGAAGCGCGTCCCGCCCTTGCTCCACCGGGGCAGGGGCGCCTTCAGCGCTCCCGCGGCCCGGGCCCCGTCGACGAGCGCGGACCGGTGGTCCTTGAAATGGAGGATGAGCCAGGTCTCGAACGTGGGGGTGGAGTGGGCGGCCTCGACCCCGGAGCGCCGGGCCTCCGCGACGAGGGAGGCGACGTCCTCTCCGTCGGTGTCGAACACGGCAGATCTGCGTGTACTCGTCCCGTCCTGCCTCGGCCGCGCTCCGCACCACGATTTCGCGCTGGGGATGCTTGGACCTGCGCACGTGCAGCGTGTGCATGTGCACGTCGGGGTGCCTCTTCATGCCGTCGAAGTAGGCCTTCTCGGTCCCGCCCTCGCAGACGACGAGGTAGACGCGCCGTTCCTCCCGGTGGGGGCGGCGGCGTTCGAGCCCGGTCTCGCGCTCCCTCTGGCCCTCTTGCTCACCGGCGTGCCGCCCCTTCCCCGTCCTCGGCCGGGTGCCGTTCCCTCCTGGCGAGGGCCTCGCGGAACAGCTCGTCGTCCACGTCGGGGACGGCCCCGTAGCGCCCGGTGAGGTAGCGCCTGGCCCGGTTGTCGTCGCCCCTGGGCTTGAAGTCGCTGAGCGGGTAGAGGGACGTGCGGCCCTCGCCGTCCTTGTCCACGAACCAGATGTGGTCGCGCTTGAGGACCTCTGCTCCCCGGACCCGTCCGAGGAGTGCGGCGTCGTGGCTGGTGAAGACGAGCTGTGCGCCCGCGGGGTTCTGCTCCTCGTCCTGGAAGAGCGAGATCACCCGGGCGGAGAGGTAGGGGTGGAGGCTGGCGTCGATCTCGTCCACGACGAGTACCCCGCCACGCTCCAGGACGCGCTGGGCCTCGAAGCCGAGTGCGGCGAGGGCTCTGGTCCCCAGAGACTCCTCCTCCCATCGCAGGGGGCGGTCGGGGGCCGTGCCGCCGTGGTTGAACACAAGCGTCGGCGGAAGGTCCCTGCGGGGGCGTCTGCCCTGCGGTTCGACATCCCCGTCCTGGGCGAGCCGGGCCTTCAGCAGCTCACGGAAAATTCGCTCCGTAGAGGTGTCACGTGTTCCCTGCTGACGGCTCAGGGCCCGGTCGAGGAGGTCGATCGGTTCCTCCTCCCTGAGCTCGACGCTCCGGATACCGGTGTCGGCGGACCTCAGGAGGTCGGACAGAGCGTTCAGTGCGTCTTCGGGAACCCCACCGCGCCGCAGCCACAGGGGGCGTCCGGGAAGACGTTCCGCCGCGAAGACGAGGCGGTCGGAGAACCACCGGTAGACGGGTTCCACGACCTCGTTCGAGGCCCGGGCGGCGACGGTGAGGAAGAGGACGTTCTCCCCGGTGATCTCCGCGACCTGCCGCAGCTTCCCCGGAGCGTGCTCCCCGAACTCGAAGTCACTGCCCTCGCGCTCGAAGACGACCCGCTTGCGCTGTTTCGGATAGCTGTAGAGCCACTCCTCGGCCACCCTCCGGTCGTCGATCGCGAAACCGTAGGTGTACCGGACTCCGTCGGCCTCGAGATCGACCACGAACGTCGTGGGCTCTCCCCGGGCCCCGCCCAGGGCGAAGGGATGGCGCCGCATCCCCGCTCCCGGCTCGTTGTCCCGCATCGACCAGCGAACCGTGTCGCGCATCAGCGAGAGGGAGTCCAGGATGTTGGACTTGCCGGAGGCGTTGGCGCCGAAGATCCCCGCGACGGTGGAGGCCTCCCAACCGGCCTTCTCGGGGCGGGCGTCGTCGTAGACGGGGGTGAGGAGGAGTTGCTGCTCGTCCCGGATGGACTTGTGGTTCTCGACGCGGAAACTCAGCAGCATCGTGGCCTTCTCCCCCGTTTTTCAGTGGCTCGACCGCGTTCTGCGTGGAATACCCACACACGCCAAGCATGCCACGACCCCGTGGCCGCGAACATGGACCCCGTCGACGGGCGCGGCTCCCCCGCTTCGGGGGCCGGGCGCCGTCCGCCCCCAGGGGTTCTCCGCCCCTGGCCCGGCCCCCGGGCACACGTGTGCCCCGTCCCGGGGCGGGACGGGGCACGGTGAGGAAGGGTCAGGAGCGCGCGTAGGTGTTGCCGGACGCCGGCTCCGCGGGCGGTTCGGCGCCGTCGGCGGCGGCGCCCTCGGCCCGGACGAGGGGGCGGAGGCGCTCGGTGGCGGCGATGCGGTCGACGACCGCGGTCATCGGGCGGGCCATGGCGAGGGAGGCGAGGGTGGCGACGGCGGCGCCGACGAGCAGGCCGACGGTGACGTCGTGGGGGTAGTGGGCACCGACGAAGACCCGGGAGAAGGCCTCGAGGACGGCGAACACCACGGCGACGACGGCGAAGCGGCGCCAGGCGACGACGACGGCCGCGGCGGCGGCGCCGGCGATGGCGGCGTGGTTGCTGGGGAACGACCAGTCGCCGATGGGGTCGCAGGTGGCGATGGTGGTCAGGTCGGTCATGGCCTGGCAGGGCCGCAACTGCTCGAAGAACGACTTGACGGTGCGGCTGACGGCGTAGGCGACGACGGTGGCGACGGGGGCGAACAGCGCCAGGCCGACCGCGCGGGAGCTGTGGGACCTGGCGCGCCACCAGGCGGCGAGGAAGAGCACCGCGAACACGCCGAGGAAGAGGTCGGTGCCCAGGTAGGCGGCCTGCTGGACCCAGGGGTCGAGGCCGGCGGTGAACTCGATCACGGCCCGGGACCAGGCGGCACTGACGGCGAAGATCTCGGAGACCATCTCTCTCCAGAAGAAGTCGTACGGGGAGGGTCGCGCGCGAGCAGGGGGAAGGGCCGGGCGACGTCCGGTCGGCGGGTGACGGGACTCCCACGAGGTGATGACGGGAAGGTCCTTATCCTGTCATCAACTTCGACCGTTCAGGGCCGGAGAGGCGGCCCCACAGACGAAAGAGACGTTCCGGACCGACGAAAGAACTCCGGGCGCCGGCGGGTAGCTTCGACGGTGCCCGCCCACGACCCGAACCGGAGCCGACATGACCCCCGACTTCTCCACCGCGGACCTCGTCGACGACCACGGCGACACCCTGCGCAGCTGTTCCACGCAGTTCCGCCGGTACGGCGGGCGGGCGGTCTTCTCGGGCCGCATCCGCACCGTCAAGTGCCACGAGGACAACGGCCTGGTCAAGCAGGTCCTCAACACCCCTGGTGAGGGGGCGGTACTGGTCGTGGACGGCGGCGGCTCGCTCCGGTCCGCACTGATGGGCGACATGATCGCCGCGGCGGCCGTGGAGAACGCGTGGGCCGGCGTCGTCATCCTCGGCGCGGTGCGCGACACCAGGGCCCTCGGCGGTCTCGACCTGGGGGTCAAGGCCCTGGGATCCAACCCCCGCAAGTCCGCGAAGGACGGCGCGGGGCGCCTCGACGTGCCGGTGGCCTTCGGCGACGTCGTGTTCGTCCCGGGCGAGTGGCTCTACAGCGACGAGGACGGGATCGTGGTGAACGCCACGGAGATCTAGGACGCCCCCGGGCCCAACAGGACGCCGACGGAGGGGGTCCGTCCGATGACCCCCTCCGCCGGTTTCTCCCGGCGCCCCTCCCCTCAGACCTCCCGGGCGCCGAACCCGCGCACGGCCAGTGCGAGGAGGGCGGCGGTCCCCACGAGGGTGCTGACCACGGCGGGCAGGAAGTCGGTGACCGGCGCACCGTCGGGCAGGGCGGCCTGCGCGGCGAAGAGGGTGGTGGGCGACCACTCCCCCACCACCGGCAGCTGGCCCAGCAGGACGAGCAGGACCAGTGCGGCCACGGAGAACCCGACCGTGGGCAGGAGGCCGCCGGCCCGACCGGCGACCAGCGCCGTCACCGCGACGGCGAACACCAGGAACAGCCCCGTGAACAGCGCGCCCGCGAGGGTGGCCCCGAGGGGGAGCTCCCCGATCAGCAGCAGCGTGGTCGCCCAGGCGGCCACGGCGCCGGCCGTGTACGCGGCGACGGCGGCCATCGCGGGGACCGCGAAGCGCGGCAGCACCAGCGCGGCGGGACCGGGGACCCGGACCCGGTAGAACGTCGAGCGGCCGACGCTGCCGTCCAGCGCCAGGGCGCCCGCGGCCACCAGGAGCACGAACAGCACGCCGAGGATCTGCGCGTTCTCCACGTAGGAGCCGAGCGCGGCGACCGGGGTGGCCTCCGGCATGAGGTCCGCCATGCCGGTCTGGACCCCCTCCACACCCTCCATGGCCGCCAGCAGGTCGGGCAGGAGGAACACCAGGACCGGCGAGGCCGCCCCGAAGAAGACGAAGAACGCCATGAGCCCGGCGAGGGTGTGGGTGCGCGTCATGCGCCGGATCTCGTTGCGGTAGAGCGCGGTGTTCATCGGGTGCTCCCGTCGGTGGCGTCCGTCGAGGTGAGGGAGAGGAAGGCCGACTCCAGGTCGGCCTCGTAGCCGTTCATGGAGACCAGCGGGACGCCGTGCTCCACGAGCGTGCGCGGGATGCCGGTCTCCCCGTGCTCGGCGGCGACGGCCTCGACGAAGACGAGGTCGGGTTCGGCCTCGACGGGGGTCGCCCGGGTCACCCACGGTTCGGCGGAGAGGAGCTCCACGACCTCCCGGGCCGTGCCGCGGACCCGCACGTGCCAGGCGCTGGGGCGTCCGCGGTCGGCGATGTCGGCGACGGGCCCCTGGTAGACCACACGCCCCCGGACCAGGACGGCGACGTCGTCGCACACCCTCTGCACGTCGCCGAGCAGGTGGCTGGCCAGGATGACCGTGCAGTGCTCGCGGAGGGAGCGGATGAGGGCGAGCACGTCCACCCGCCCCCGCGGGTCCAGCCCGGAGGCGGGCTCGTCCAGGATGAGCACCTCGGGCCGGCAGACCAGTGCGGCGGCGAGTCCCAGCCGCTGCCGCATGCCCCGGGAGAAGCGGGCGTTGCGGCGGTGCGCGGCCTCCGTGAGCCCGACCCGTTCCAGGGCGAGGGCCGCGTCCTCCGGGGTGACCGGGACCCCGGCGGCCTCGGCGCTGAGGACGACGACCTCGGCGGCGGTGAGCCAGGGCTCGAAGTCCGGGACGTCGGGGCAGAGCAGGACCCGTCCGCCCGCGGTGTCCACGCGCACGTTCCCGCTCCCCGCCCTCCTGAGCCCGGCGAGGACGGAGAGGAGCGTGGTCTTTCCGGCCCCGTTGGGGCCGACGAGTCCGAAAACGGTTCCGCGCGGAACGGAGAGGTCGACGTCGAAGACTCCCGCGCCGTTTCCGTAGTCCCTGGTGAGTTTCTCGGTGGTGATCACAGGCGTGCCGTTCATCGGCGTCCGTGTGTCCTTTCGGGGTCGGGTCGGAATCGGGTGCGGAGCGCGGCGGCGCCCGCGACCCCCGTCCGCGCTGCGGGGACGGTCGGGGCGTCGGGTGAGGTCAGCGGCGGATCCGGCACGGTCGGCGCGCCGGCGTACCGCGAGGTCCCGTCCGCCGGAAAGGCGGTGTCCACCGAGGGGGGAGGGGACTTTCCCGTGTTCGCCGAGGCCGTTCTCCCGCGCTTTTCCCCTCCGCCTCCTACCTTTCACGGAGAACATTAGGGAAAGGCGCGGAACGGCCGCATCGACCGTGCGGCACGGTGCGGTCATGGCGTTCTCCGCGTCCGGGGCATGCCGGAGGTCATGGCCGGAACGTGCTCCGGACATGACCCCGGGCCACTCCGCCCACCGTCGGGGCGTGGCTACGCTCGTGGGATGAACACGTCCGGTTCGCTCCCCGACCTGTCGGCCTGGGTCACCCTGTACAGGGACCGCCCGCCGCGCATGCTGCAGCTGCTGTTCTGGGGTGCGACGGGGATCGCGCTCGTGCTCCAGACCATGGGCCTCGTGTTCGACATGGGCCTGGCGGACGAGCCGCCCGCGCTGAGGGCCATGGTGTTCGCCAGCTTCGGCGCGGCGGTCGCCTCGTGCGCGCTGTGGCCGTTCCTCGCCTGGTCCGCGGACTCCCCTCCGCTGCGGCGGGCGGCCAGCGTGGTCTTCCTGGTGCTGACCGTGCTGTGCCTGATCACGAACAACTACACGATGTTCCTGCTGGTCTGCGTGGGGACGATGAACGCGGTGGCCGTGTTCGGCCTCCTCGGCGGGGTCGGCTACGGGGCCTCCGTCTTCGCGCTCAGCGTGGTGCTCGCCCTCTTCCTGCCCGGGGTGGTGCCGCTCTGGGCGGGGCTGGTGATGGGGACGAGCCTCCTCTTCATCGTGGCCGTGTCGGGCATGGCCTTCGTGGGGCTCGTCGTCGCCGGGGAGCGCGCCGAGCGCACCACGGCCCTCCTCGCCGAGCTGGAGGAGGCCCACGAGGACCTGCGCCTGCGCGCCGCCCGGGTACGGGAGCTGACCGTGGCCGAGGAGCGCGCGCGCATGTCCCGGGAGATGCACGACAGCACCGGCCACTACCTGACCGCGCTCGCCATGTCCCTGTCCAACGCGCTGCGCTTCCGCACCGCCCGTCCCGACCGGGCCTGGGGCGAGGTGGAACAGGCCAGGGAGCTGGCGGGCGAGGCCCTCACCGACACGCGCAGGTGGGTGCGCGCGCTGCGACCGCTGCGGCTGGAGGGGCGCGCGGGGGTGGCCGCCATGCGCGCGATGGCGGACTCGTTCGACGGCGGGGGCATCCGCATCGCCTTCACCGACGCCGGCGACTGGCCGGAGCTGTCGGAGGAGGCCGAGCTGGTCTGCTACCGCGCCCTCCAGGAGGGCCTGACCAACGCGATGCGCCACTCGGGCGCGGACCTGGTGGAGGTGGAGGTCGCGGCGGACCCCGCCGGGGTGGCGGTCACGGTGGCCGACAACGGCGCCGGGGCTCCGCAGGGGGCGGCGCTCGGCGGGTTCGGCCTGCGCGGGCTGGCGGAGCGGGTGGCCTCGGTCGGGGGCGCGTTGGAGGCCGGCGACGGGGGCGGGGCCGGCGCCCCTGGCACGGAGCAGGACACCGGGGGCGGCCGGGCCGGGGACCCGCTCCGGGAGGGCGCGGGGGAGGACACGGGGACGCGGCGGCAGGGCTTCCGGCTCCGGGTGTCCGTCCCCGCGCTGCGCACCGAACGGGAGACCGTCCCGACCACCGCTGGAGGCACCGCATGACCACCGTCTCGGTTCTGATCGTCGACGACCAGATCCTGCTGAGGCAGGGCCTGCGCAAGCTGCTGGAGATCGAGGAGGGCATCGACGTGGTCGGCGAGGCGGCGAACGGGGTCGAGGCCCTGGAGTTCCTGTCCTCGGCCGTCCCCCTCCCCGACGTGGCCCTCGTGGACGCCCGCATGCCCCTCATGGACGGGGTGACCCTCATCGGCCGCATGCGCGAGGAGTACCCGGGCGTCCCGGCCGTCGTGCTGACCACGTTCGACGACGACGAGCTGATCTTCGGCGGTCTGCGCGCCGGGGCCCGCGGCTACCTGCTCAAGGACGTTCCGCCGGAGGAGCTGGTCTCGGCGCTGCGCCGCGCCTCACGGGGGGAGACCGTCCTGGGCGGGCCCGCCGCCCAGCGGCTCGTCGCCGCCCTGGACCCGGCCCGGGCCCCCGGGGCGGGGCCCGCCACCGGGTCCGCCGCGCCCGCCGCGTCCCCGCTGTCGGAGCGCGAGGAGGAGGTGGCGAGGCTGGTGGGGACCGGGGCCACCAACCGTGAGATCGCGCGGACCCTGTTCATCACGGAGGGGACCGCGAAGAACCACGTCACCAGCATCCTGCGCAAGCTCGGCCTGCGGGACCGGACGCGGCTGGCGCTGTGGGTGCGCGAGCGCGGAGGGGCCTGATCCCGCCGCCCCGGGACGGCGGGGCGCCACGGCCCGGGGCCCCGTGCCCCGGGCCGCCGTGTCGGTGCCGGGCCGCGTGCGTCAGCCCGAGAACTCGGCGCTGGCGTCGGCGAGGATGCCGAGCACCGCGATCGGGTCGGGGAGCGGGACCGGTTCGCCCGCGTCGAGCGGTGTGCGGATCCAGGTGACCCGGCTGCCCGAGGGCAGCAGGGACGGCGCGCCGAGGACGAAGCTGTCCCGGCAGTGCCAGCGCAGGCCCGGCATCTCCTCGACGTCCTCGGGCACGCAGTCCAGGTGGCAGGACCACCACTCGTCCTCGTCGACCGGGGAGCGCGTGGCCACGAAGAACAGGTAGCGCGAGGAGTCGACCGCCGCGACAGGCCCGGCCGGGACGCCCGAGCGGCCCATCCGCGCCAGGGCCATCACGCCCGCCTCGCGCGGGACGTCGAACACGTCGAAGACCCGGCCGGTCGGCAGGATGACGTTGGCGTCCGGGGTGGCCGTCCACCAGCGCCGGAGGGTGGCGGCGTCGGTGCTGGCCTCCACCCCCCAGGCCATCGTGACCGGGTGCGCCGCCGGGTCCGGACAGCCCATCCGGTCGCAGCTGCACGCGCGGTCCTCGCCCGGCGCGGCGCCGCGCGCGACCGGCCAGCCCAGCCGCGCGTAGCGCAGGGCCGCGTCGAGCATGCTGTCCGTCGCATGTCGGCGCCTACGTCGGTACAGTACGTCGGCCATGGGGCCTCCCCGGTGGTCGTGCTCGGCTCAGGCGCGGCCTCGGTCCGGGGCCCCGCGCCCGGCGACCGCGACCGGGGCGAAAGGCCTGGTCGCGCTACCGCAGCAGGAGTGCCGCCTCGGTGGCCCAGTACGTGAGGACCTGCTCGGCCCCCGCCCGCCGGTACGAGGTCAGGGTCTCCACGATGGCCCGCTCGCGGTCGATCCAGCCGCGCTCCGCCGCCGCCTCGATCATCGCGTACTCACCGCTGACCTGGTAGGCCGACACGGGTACCGGGGACGCCTCCGCCACCTTGGCGACGATGTCGAGGTAGGCCAGGCCGGGTTTGACCATGACCATGTCGGCGCCCTCCGCGACGTCGAGGGCGACCTCGCGCAGGGCCTCGCGGACGTTGGCGGGGTCCTGCTGGTAGCCGGAGCGGTCGCCGAACTGCGGGGCGCCCTCGGCGGCCTCACGGAAGGGGCCGTAGAAGGACGACGCGTACTTGGCGGCGTAGGCCAGGATCGGCACCTGCCCGAACCCCGCGCGGTCCAGCCCGGCGCGGATGGCCGCGACCTGGCCGTCCATCATGCCGCTGGGCGCCACGACGGCCGCCCCCGCCTCCGCCTGTGCGGCGGCGACGGACGCGTAGCGCTCCAGGGTGAGGTCGTTGTCGACGTGCCCGCCGGTCTCCAGCGGCCCGCAGTGGCCGTGCGAGGTGTACTCGCACAGGCACAGGTCGGCCATGACCACGAGGTCGTCGCCGACCTCGGCCGCGAGGTCGCGCAGGGCCGCCTGGACGATCCCGTCGGGGTCGTCGGCGCCCGAGCCTCGCTCGTCCTTGTGCGCGGGGATGCCGAACAGCATGAGTCCGCCGACCCCGGCGGCGGCGGCCTCGTGGGCGGCCTTGCGCAGGCTGTCGCGCGTGTGCTGCACCTGGCCAGGCATCGAGGAGATCGCCACGGGTTCGGTGATCCCCTCCTTGACGAACATCGGCAGGACCAGGTTGCGCGGGAGCACCCGGGTCTCGGCGACCAGGCGACGCAGCGCCGGTCCACGGCGCAGGCGGCGGGGACGGGCGGCGGGGAAGGCGGCGTCGTTTCCGGATGCGGTCATTGCGGGCTCCCGTACGTGGGTTCGCGGGGTGGACGTGTGGTCTGGGCCCGGCCTCCCGGGGCCCCGCGCGTGCGGGGCGGACCGTGGACACCGTCGGGTCGGCACCCCCTGCGGCCGGGGGCACCGGCCTGCACGGCGTCCGACCGCGTGGGCGGTCTACAGTTTGCGTCGGCGTCCGCGGCGCTTCTGGCTGGGCTTGAGGACGGGCTTGCCGGACTCGACGGCTTCGCGGCTCCTGGCGGCACCGTACTCCGAGAGGGCCCGGGCGAGGGCCGAAACCGAGGCTTTGGGAGCCACCACGTCGACGCGCAGGCCGAACTCGACGGCGGTCCGCTCCGTCTCCGGGCCGATCACCGCGATGACGGTGGTGTTGTGCGGCTTGCCCGCGATCCCCACCAGGTTGCGCACCGTGGAGGAGGACGTGAACATGACCGCGTCGAAACCACCGCCCTTGATCGCCTCCCGGACGGGCGCGGGCGGGGGGGCGGCGCGCACCGTGCGGTAGGCGGTGACGTCGTCGGTCTCCCAGCCGAGGTCGGTCAGGCCCGCGACGAGGGTGTCGGTGGCGATGTCGGCGCGGGGCAGCAGGACCCGCTCGATCGGGTCGATCTCGTCGTCGTAGGGCGGCCACACCGACACCAGGCCGGCGCTGGACTGGGCGTCCTCCGGCGGTGTCAGGTCGGGCTGGATGCCGAACTCGCGCACAGCGTCGGCGGTGGCCTCCCCGACGACGGCGACCTTGACCCCGGCGAACGCGCGCGCGTCGAGGCCGTAGGACTCCAGGCGCTCGCGGATCGCCCTGACCGCGTTGACGGAGGTGAACGCCACCCACTGGTAGCGGCCGGTGACCAGCCCGCGGACGGCGCGCTCCATCTGCTGCGGGGTGCGCGGCGGCTCCACCGAGATGGTCGGCACCTCCTCCGGCACCGCGCCGTAACCGCGCAGCTGGTCGGACAGGGCCGCGGCCTGCTCCTTGGTGCGGGGCACCAGGACGCGCCAGCCGAAGAGCGGGCGCCCCTCGTACCAGGACAGCTCGGGCCTGCGCGCGGCGCCGGGTCCGACGATCATGAGCGCGGGCGCGGTGGCGTGGTGGTTCTTGGCGTCCTTGGCCTTCAGGTCGGCGACCAGGCGGGCCAGGGTCGAGGTGACCGTGGTCTGCCGGGTGGTCCCGCCCGCGCGCACGACGGAGACCGGGGTGCTCGCGGGCCGGCCGCCCGCGACGAGGGTCTTGCAGAGCACGTCGAGGCCGGGGCCTCGGTGTTCGGGCGGCTCCTCGGCGGGGGCGTCGCCGCCCATGATGACCAGGGTGGCGTCGCTCGCGGCGGCCTCGTTCCAGTCGACCTCGGCCTTGCCGTGCGGGCGGGCGTTGAGGATCCGCACCTCGGGGACGCCGTCGCCCATCAGCGGAAGGCCCGCGAACGTGGGGACGGAGGTGACGGCGGAGACGCCCGGGGCGACCTCGACCTCGACCCCGGCCTCCTCGCAGGCGGCGACGAGGTCGGCGCCGCGGCAGCCGAAGAACGGGTCGCCGGAGTACAGGCGCACGACCCGCTGCCCCTCGCGGGCGCGGGCGACGGCGAGGGCGTTGAGGTCTCCGCCGCACTCGTCGGCCTGGAGGACGGAGACGCCTTCGGAGCAGTGGGAGAGGAGTTCCTCGCGGAAGCCCGCCAGCTCCTCGGCGGCGGGCTCCCGCAGGGTGACGACCACGTCGGCGCGCCTCAACAGCTCGGCGCCGCGCAGGGTCAGCAGATCGGCGCCGCCCGGACCGGTCCCGACCAGGGCGACGTGCCCGGACCGGGCGGCGGCGCGGGGCTCCTCCGGCTGGGGGTTGGCGTTGGCGTTCACGTACTGGCTCCTCTGTGTGGTCGCCGGCGTCCCCGTGCGCGGAGTTCTCCGGGGCGCCGGCGGGTGCGGCGGGGTGCGGCCGAGGCGCCCCGCCGTCGACTCCTGGTCAGGGTGTGTCCCTCTCGGCGAAGGCCTCGGCGACGATCCGGTCGGCGCCCTCACCGATCATGCTGCGTGCCAGGTCGCGGCCGAGCGCGGTGGCGGCGGCCAGGTCACCGGTCGAGGCGAGGTCGGCGGTGCGCTCGCCGCGCACGGAGGCGGTGCCGTCGGTGGAGACGACGGCCGCGCGCAGGCGCAGGCTCCCCGTCCCGGCGTCGTACTCGGCGTAGGCGCCGACCGGGGCGGCGCACCCGGCCTCCAGCTCGGAGAGGACGGTGCGCTCGGCGGCGACGGCGACGCGGGTGGCGGGGTGGTCGACGGTGGCGAGGTAGGCGAGGTCGCCGTCGCGGCGCTCGGCCGAGCACTCCACGGCGAGGGCGCCCTGTCCGGGAGCGGGCAGCATCTGCTCCGGCTCGAAGACGTCGGTGACGTCGTCCATCCGGCCGACGCGGCCGAGGCCGGCGTAGGCGAGGACGACCGCGTCGAGCTCGCCGGAGGCGACCTTGCCCAGGCGCGTCTCGGCGTTTCCTCGGATGGGCAGGTAGGTGAGGTCCGGGCGGAGGGCCGCGAGCTGGGCGACCCGGCGCGGGGAGCCGGTGCCGACCCTGGCCCCGGCGGGCAGGTCGGCGAACGCGAGCCCGTCGCGGGCGCACAGGGCGTCGCGGGGGTCGTCGCGCTCGGGCACGGCGGCGAGGACGAGCCCGTCGGCGGGGGCCGTGGGCAGGTCCTTGAGGGAGTGGACGGCGAAGTCGATGGTGCCCGCGACGAGTTCGTCGCGCAGGGCGTTGACGAACACCCCGGTGCCGCCGAGCTGGGTCAGGTGGGCCTTGGTGACGTCGCCGAAGCTGGTGATCAGCTCCAGTTCGATGGCCTGGCCGGTGCGCTCGGTGATCGCGTCCGCGACCATCCGGGACTGGCTGGTCGCCATGGTGCTGCGACGCGTGCCGAGTTTGGCGGGAGTGCCGGTCATGCCTTCTCCTGTGCGGACCGCGCCGCGGTGCTGGGACCGCCGGAGGCGGTCAGCGCCTCCGGGGTCTTGGGGTCGAGGTCGAAGAGTTGCCGCAGGGCCGCCTCGTAGGACTCGCCGTCCGGCGCGGCGGCCAGTTCCTTGACGCGCACGGTGGGCCGGTGGAGGAGCTTGTCGGCGACCCGGCGCATCGCGCGGGTGATCTCCTCCCGCGTGCGGTCGTCGATGTCGTCGGGCAGGCGGCCGTGGAGTCTGGACAGCTCCGCCTCGACGACGTCCCTGGCCTGGGAGCGCAGGGCGACGACGGTGGGGGTGACCTGGTTCGCGCGGCGGACCGTGCGGAACTCGGTGACCTCCTCGTCGACGATCCCGCGTACGAGGGTGAGGGCGCTGGAGCGGTCGCCGCCCCCGCCGGCGGAGCCGGTGGCCGCGGCCAGGCGCAGGTCCTCGATGTCGACGAGGCGCACACCGGGCAGGTCGCGCACGGCGGGGTCGATGTCGCGGGGCAGCGCGAGGTCGAGGAAGACCAGGGGCCGGGTGCGGCCGGCCGTGGCCTCGGCGACGGCGTCGGCGGTCAGGACCAGGCCCTGGGCCCCGGTGCAGGAGATGACGAGGTCGACGTCGGCGAGGACCCCTGCGGCGTCCGCGAAGGGGACGGACCGGGAGCGGACGGTGTCGTAGGCCTCGGTGAGGCACTCGGCGAGCCGGGCGGCGCGCTCGGGCGTGCGGTTGGCGACGACGACGGTCGCGGCGCCCTGGCGGGAGACGGTGTTGGCCGACAGCGCGCTCATGGACCCCGCGCCGAGGACCAGGACGCGCAGGCCGGAGAGGGGCCCGCGGGAGGGCCGGGCGAGCCCGGGCCCGTCGCCGGTGTCGCCGGCCGACGCGGACATGGGGCAGCCCACGGGCGGGACCGCGCCCACGGCGGGGACCGTCCGGTCGGCGGTGGTCTCGTCCGCTCCGGTCGGGCCCAGGCCCAGGTCGCGGGCGGCGACGGTGAGGCCGAAGCTGACCATGTCGGCGCCCGCGTGGTCGAGGTGGGTCTCGGTGTGGGCGCGCTTGCCCACCCGCAGGGCCCTCTGGCCGAGGTCGTTGAGGACGCGGCCGACGGAACCGGTGTCCTGTCCCTCCTTGAGGGCGTCGCGCACCTGTCCGAGGATCTGGCCCTCGCCGACGACCATGGAGTCCAGGCCGCACGTGACCGAGAACAGGTGCTGGACGGCGCGGTCCTCGTAGTGCACGTAGAGGTGTTCGGAGAGTTCCCCGAGCGGGACCCCGCTGTGCCAGGAGAGGAGTTCGGTGATGGCCGCCACTCCGCCGTGGAAGGCCTCGACGTCGGCGTAGACCTCCGTCCGGTTGCAGGTGGAGACCACCATGACCTCGTTGACGGAGTCGGAGCCGACCATCTCCCCGACCGCCTTGGTGCGCGCCTCCCCGTTCAGCGCGACGCGTTCGAGCAGCGCCACCGGCGAACTCCGGTGGCTCAACCCCACGGCCAGGACACTCATCCGCATTCTCCTATGCAGGCACGACACAGCGTCTCTCTATGCTCCGGCACGTCGGCCGGCCCCCGTGGCCAGCCCCCCGGAACGCGGCGCACGCTCGCTCTTCGCCCACCGCTCCGACCGGCTTCTCCGGCCGGTACCCGTCTCATGTCAGTTCCAGTCCCGCCCGTTCCGCGGCACGGCCGT
This sequence comes from Nocardiopsis tropica, assembly GCF_042660575.1. Lineage (NCBI taxonomy): Bacteria > Bacillati > Actinomycetota > Actinomycetes > Streptosporangiales > Nocardiopsidaceae > Nocardiopsis > Nocardiopsis tropica. The sequence continues at coordinate 151,321 of NZ_JBHSUF010000012.1, read as the reverse complement.
CGCCGTCCGCCCTGCGCTGCGCGTGGAAGGCGAGGATCTGGAGTTCGATGGACAAGTCGACCTTACGCACATCGACCCCGTCCGGCACATTGAGCACGACCGGCGCGAAGTTGAGGATGCTGCTCACCCCCGCCTCCACGAAGCGGGTGGCGACGCCCTGGGCCGAGGCCGCGGGCGTGGTGATGACTCCTATGGAAACGCCCTTGGAACGGACGACGTCCTCCAGGTTGTCAATATGCCTCACGTCCAGGGACGCCACGCTCTGCCCGACCATCTCGGGGTCGGCGTCGAGGAGGGCCGCTATGCGGAAGCCGCGGGTGCCGAAACCCCCGTAGTTGGCCAGTGCGCGGCCGAGGTTGCCGATGCCGACGATGGCCACGGCCCAGTCCTGGGTGAGACCAAGCTCACGCGAGATCTGATAGACGAGGTACTGGACCTCGTAGCCCACCCCGCGGGTCCCGTAGGAGCCGAGGTGGGACAGGTCCTTGCGGAGTTTCGCGGAGTTGACGCCGGCGGCGGAGGCGAGGTCCTCGGAGGAGACGGTGAGGGTGCCGCGGTCCTGGAGGGACTGGAGCGCGCGCAGGTAGACGGGGAGCCGGGCGACGGTGGCCTCCGGGATACCCCTCTCCCGGGGCCGTGGTGGACGACTGATCACAGGCGGGCGCTCCTGAGCGGCGGTCGGTGCGGACGGGGCACGGGGGCGGGTGCGGGTGCGCGGCCGGGTCCCGGGATACGCGCGAGTGTGCTCCCGACGGGGGCTGTGGACCTAGATTACGTGCTTGTGAAAGCACGCACAAAGTGGGGCCCGCTGTGACTCCGTGATCAGAAGTTCCCATGCGCGGGGTTCTCCGGGAACCCTCGGAAAAAGGAGGGAGCACGCTCACCGATTCAGGACAGCCGGAATGGCACGGGCGGGGGTATTCGCGGACGAAACCGCTCAGCCCCCGGAGAATCCGCCCTTCAGCCGCCGAGCGCCGAGCGCAGCCGGTCCTCCCGGACACGCCAGAAGTCGTGGCGCCTCCCGTCCACGAACGTGACCGGGATCTTGTCCCAGTACTCCTCGCGGTCGGCCTCGTCCACCCCGTCGAGGTCCACCTCCGCACGGCTCGCCCCGACCTCGTCCGCGACGGCGCCGATGGTCCGCCACGCGTCCTCGCACAGGTGGCACCCCGCCCTGCCGAGCATCACCACGCGCGCACGCCCAGCCCATTCGGGGATTTCCGTCATGTTTCCTCCTGATTGCGTCTGATTCCGGAACATCTCAGCCGCCGGCGAAGGGCGGTAGGACCTCGATCACAGTCCCGTCGGCGACCGCGACCGCGCCATGGGGCCGCGCTCCCACGGGCCGCTCGTCCACCAGGAGCGACGAAGCCCCGAGTACGCGCAGGAAGCGGTCGTCGGGGTGCAGACGACACGCCGCTTCGAGCACTTCGGCCAGAGTGTCCGCCTCCACGTCCTCCTGCGCTGTTCCGGCCGCTTCCTTGGCCGCTGCCCAGTACCTGATAGTGCACTTCGCCATCTGTTGATTATCCTTGGTGTTGCTCGGAGGCGACGTATTAGACAAATCTTCACCGGGGGCAATGGCGCCTTCGATCGTCCGCATAGCGCGGGTTGACGAGAAGAGACGCATGAGCCATCTGCTGCTGTTGACGAACTCCAACGAACCGTCCGACCACGTGCTGCCGGCCCTCGGACTCCTCCTGCACTCCGTGCGGGTGGCTCCCGCGGAGGCCGGAGCCCTGCTGGCGTCAGGAGTGAGCGGCAACTCGAACTCGCCCGTCGACGCCATTCTGGTCGACGCCCGTACCGACCTCGCCGCGGCCAGGAACTTCTGCCGCCTGCTCGACACCACGGGGCTGGACTGCCCGCTGCTCGTCGTCCTCACCGAGGGCGGCGTCGCGGCGCTCACACCCGACTGGCAGGTCCACGACTTCATCCTGACCTCCGCCGGCCCGGCGGAGGTCGAGGCACGGCTCCGTCTGGCCGTCGGCTCCGCCGAGGCCGGGACCGACGACCCCGACGAGATCCGCCGGGGCGACCTCGTGATCGACGAGGCCACCTACATCGCACGACTGAGGGGACGCATCCTCGACCTCACCTTCAAGGAGTTCGAGCTCCTCAAGTTCCTGGCGCAGCACCCCGGCCGGGTGTTCACCCGGGCCCAGCTCCTCCAGGAGGTATGGGGCTACGACTACTTCGGCGGCACCCGGACCATCGACGTCCACGTCCGGCGCCTGCGCGCCAAGCTCGGCTCGGAGTACGAGTCGCTGATCGGCACCGTGCGCAACGTCGGGTACAGGTTCGTCCCCGACCCGGTCGCCAAGGCGCCCGTGCCGCCGCCCGAGGCGGCGGACCCGCTGCCCGCGGCCCGGACCGCCGAGCCCAGCACCAAGTAGCCCCGCACAGGAGGGCCGGGACACCACGACCGTGAGCACTCCGGGGCGCCGCGCACCAGCGCACGGCGCCCCGGGGTCGTCCGCGCACCGCGCGCGGAGAACCCGGCCGGACCGATGACATAACGGCATCACCCGGACACTCGTCTTCCGTGGCCGCAGGTCCTAAGATCGTGGGGCACCCGAACCCCGGGGTCGGTCAGGCGCGGCGAGCTCCTCGCGGCCGGGTGCGGCCGAAGCAGCCTTGGCGCGCCACCCTGAGGAGTGAATCGCCCCGATGCCCCTGAACGCCGCGAGTTCCCCGCCCTCCCACCGCCGCCGTACGGGTGTCGTCCTCGGCGCCGTCTTCGTCGGTTCCGGCCTCGTCGCCGTGATGTCACCGGCGTACGCGGACCAGACCGGTTCCGAGAGCCCCTCCCCCGCCCCCGTCCCCTCCGCCGTCGTCGCCTTCGAGAACAGCGCCAGCGAGGTCGAGCCGGGCAGGCCCGCCCCTCCCAACGCGGTCACCGCCGTCAACACCGGCGGCCTCGCCGTCTGCCTGCTCGACCTGGAGGTGCGGGGCGAGGACTTCACCTCCTCCGGGTTCGCCCTGCAGGAGGTGGCGCCCGGGGCGGAGGCGTCCGCGGGCGTCGTCACCGGCTCGCCCCGCCGGTCGACCGACGTCGTCGCGACCCTGACCTACGCGCTCGCCGAGGAGGGCGCGGACTGCTCCGTCCTGGAGCCCTCGGTCACCCACACCGTCTCCACCGGGACGTGGTCGGTGTCCATGGCCAAGCCGGACCCCTCGCCCTCCCCCACCGGCGGGCCCACCGGGACTCCCACCGAGACACCCACCGGAACGCCCACCGAGGAACCGACCCGCACCCCGTCGGACCCGCCTTCGAGCTCCGACCCGGCCCCCACCCGGTCTCCCGGTGGCGGTGGCGGTGGCGACGGCCGCGACCGCGACCGCGGCTCCAGCAGCCCGACGGCGAGCCCCGGTACCCCCCGCGGCGGCGTGGGCGACGTGCCCACCACCGGCGCCGAGATCCCGACCCTGCCGCGCAACGACGCCGACCTGCCCGAGGTCGCCCCCGGCTCCGAGGACCTCGCCGAGCTGCCGCTGGTGTCCCCCCCGTCCGACGACGACCTCGGCGGGACGGAGGTGGCCGCGGACCACGGCGACATGGGGCCGAACATGGCTCCGGCGGTGCTGCTCGCGGCGCTCCTCCTCGCGCTCCTGCTCGCCGCGCCGCTCGCTCCCGTGCGCCGCGTCCGCATCGGCGGCGGATACCAGGGCAAGCGCCGCAAGGGGTGACCCCGCGGACCGCGTGGGTCCCCTTCACGCCGGGAGGCGCCGGAAGCGTCCCGGGCCCCGGCGCGCCGTTCCGGGCCCGCGCCGCCGGAACAGGAGCGCGCCACGCGGCCCACATCCCGGGTTCCGAGCCGCTGAACAGGACAAAAGCCTCCCTATGCGAGGTTGACGGAACCTTTATGGGCGTCCCGTCGTAGGCTTTCCGTCCATGAGCACCCCGCTAGTCACCGATGACCTGGCCTCCGGCCTCGCCGACCAGGTCCTGGCACTCTCCGAGTCCGCCCGCCGCGCGGACGGCGTCGCTCCGCTGTCCGAGCACACCCTGCTGCGCGTCCGCCACGGCGCGCCCTCCGGGAGCAGCCGCTTCCACGTCGTCACCGAGGACGGCCGCGTGGTCGGTTTCGCGTTCGTCGAGCGGGTCCCCGGCGAACCCGACTCCGGCGAGGTCGTCGTCGGCCCCGAGTACCGGGACCGCGGACACGGCACGGCCCTGCTCCGCTCCGTCGACCGGGACGCGGGCCCTCGGGGGGTCCGGGTGTGGGCCCACGGACGCACCCCGCAGGCCGTCTCGGTCGCGGAGGGCGACGGCTGGACCGCCGTCCGCTCCCTGTACAAGATGCGGATGCCGCTGCGCGACATCGCGGCCGACGAGGCCGGGGGCCCCTGGGCGGCGCCCGAACTCCCCGAACCCGCGCTCCGGCCCGACGTGGCCGCCGCCGTGCGGGTGCGGGAGTTCGTCGTGGGCCAGGACGAGGAGGCGTGGCTGGCCGCCAACGCGCTCGCGTTCGCCGACCACCCCGAGCAGGGCCAGCTCACCCTGGACGACCTGCTCCAGCGCGAGGTCGAGGACTGGTTCGACCCGCGCGGCTTCTTCCTCGCCACCACCAAGGAGGGGAAGGTCGCCGCGTTCCACTGGACCAAGACCCACGCCGACGGCGCCGGGCTCACCGACGGCGAGCCCGTCGGCGAGGTCTACGCGGTGGGAGTGGCCCCGTCATGGCAGGGCAGCGGCCTGGGGAGAGCCCTGACCCTGGCCGGTCTGCGGCACCTGCGCGACGCCGGCCTGCCGTGGGTCCACCTCTACGTGGACGGTGACAACGAGGCCGCGGTGCGCCTGTACGAGTCGCTCGGGTTCGGCATGTGGGACACCGACGTCATGTACGCGCCGCCCGCCACCGGTGACCGGCGGCCTCCCGCCTGAGTGCGGCTGATCACATTCACCGGGCAATCGCCCTTCCGCCACGGTAGTGCGACGCCTCGTTCACCCCACGTTCACCTTCTCTGGGACAACTGGTCACCTCCTACGCCTACCTTCACAATCGGCGCGGAACGACCATTTCGCGCACGGTGGACGTGAGACCGCGGCCGCCGGACGGCCAGGAGCGGGCACGGCGCCCCCGGCGGGGACGACCCCGCGCGGGGAGCGGCGGAACCGCCCGGAACAACGAGAACAGGCGCACACGGGGGTGTCCGGTGCACACCGCGCCACCCCGGCGACCCGCACTGCAACCCTTCCGAACCGGAGCCAATCCATGACGACCACGGACGCGCCCAAGGCGGCACCCCCGCCCACGGGCAAGCGCCGGATGGGCGACGTCGTTTTCGCCGGCACCGCCCGAGGCTCGGGCATCCTGATCCTGCTGATCCTCGCCGGCGTCGCCGCCTTCCTGATCGTTCAGGCCTGGCCGTCCCTGGCCGCCAACACCGCGAACTTCCTGACCTCCCAGGAATGGGAGGCCAACGTCCGCGAGTCGCCCGCGTTCGGCGTGGGCGCGCTGGCGTTCGGCACCGTGCTCGCCGCCGCGATCGCGCTCCTCCTGGCCACCCCGGTCGCGATCGGCATCGCGCTCTTCATCGTCTACTACGCGCCCCGCAGGCTGGCGTCCCTGCTCGGCTACCTGGTCGACCTGCTCGCCGCCATCCCCAGCGTCGTCTACGGCCTGTGGGGCATCGGCTTCCTGGCCCCCCAGCTCGTGCCCGTGTACGAGGGCATGACCCGCTACCTCGGCTGGATCCCCCTCTTCGCGGGCCCCGCCTCCACGTCGGCGCGCACCATCCTGACCGCCGGCGTCGTCCTGGCCGTGATGATCCTGCCGATCATCACCGCGATGTCCCGCGACGTCTTCCACCAGGTGCCCCAGGGGCACCGCGAGGCCGCGCTCGCCATGGGCGCCACCCGCTGGGAGATGATCCGCCTCGCCGTCCTGCCGTTCGGCAAGTCCGGCATCGTCGGCGGCGCCATGCTCGGCATGGGGCGCGCCCTCGGCGAGACCATGGCCGTCGCCATGATCCTCTCCCCCTCCCTCGCCGTCTCCTGGAACCTCCTCCAGAGCGGCAACCAGACCATCGCCGGGCACATCGCGCTCCAGTACCCCGAGGCCACCGGTTACGGCGTGTCCGCGCTGATCGCCGCCGGACTGGTGCTGTTCGCGATCACCCTGGTTGTCAACATGGGCGCACGCTACGTCGTGGCGCGTGGGAACAAGGAGTCCTGATGAGCCTGACGACCACGCCGCCGCCCGGGCCCGGGATGAGCGCCACCGCCAACGACCTGCGCCGCGGTTCCCTGCCCCACCACTTCCCGGCCCTGCTGCTGGCCGCGACCGCCGCCGTCGTGGCGGGGGTCCTGCTGGCCTTCTCCTCCTTCGGGTTCGTCCTGTGGGGGCTGCTCACCGCCGTCGCGTACACGGTGATCGTCGTGACCGCGTCCGCCCGGGTCGAGGGCGGCCGCAAGGCCAGGGACCGCCTGGTCACCTCGCTCGTCTACGGCTGCTTCCTGCTCGCGATGCTGCCGCTGGTGTCCGTGCTGTGGACCGTGCTCGGCAACGGCCTCGCCCGGTTCGACCCCTACTTCCTGTCGGTCTCCATGAACGGCGTCCTGCCGAGCATGGACGCGGGCGGCGCCTACCACGCGATCGTGGGCACCCTCGCGATCACCGGCATGGCCACGCTCATCTCGGTGCCGATCGGCGTCATGACCGCCGTGTACCTGGTCGAGTACGCCGAGGGCCGCATGAAGCGGACCATCATGTTCTTCGTCGACGTCATGACCGGCATCCCGTCGATCGTCGCCGGTCTGTTCGTCGTGGCGCTGTGGATCATCCTCTTCGGACCGGGCGCGACCAACGGCGCCGCGGGCGCGATCTCGCTCGCCGTGCTGATGATCCCGGTCGTGGTCCGCTCCAGCGAGGAGATGCTGCGGCTGGTGCCCCAGGACCTGCGCGAGGCCTCGTACGCCCTCGGCGTCCCCAAGTGGCGGACCATCACCAAGGTGGTGCTCCCCACCTCGGCCGCCGGGCTGACCACAGGAATCATGCTCGCCATCGCGCGTGTTATCGGAGAGACGGCGCCCCTGATCCTCACCGCGGGATCGTCGGCGGTGTCCATCAACTGGAACCTGTTCGACGGGCAGATGATGAGCCTTCCGGTGTTCATCTACTCCCAGGTCCGCATGGGCGGCGCCGTCAACTACGAGAGGGCCTGGGCCGCGGCGCTGACGCTGATCCTTGTGGTCATGCTGCTGTTCTTCCTGGCCCGCATGATCGGCCGCCTGTTCGCGCCGAAGGCCCGTTGATCCCTACACCCACCGCCCACGTCCCGCGCGTGGAGCAGACTCACGAGGAATTTCCAGTGGCGAAACGAATCGACGTCTCCGGCCTCAACGTCTACTACGGCGACTTCAAGGCCGTCGAGGACGTGTCGATGACCATCGAGCCGCGGTCGGTGACGGCGTTCATCGGGTCGTCCGGCTGCGGCAAGTCCACCTTCCTGCGGACCCTCAACCGGATGCACGAGGTCACCCCGGGCGCCCGGGCCGAGGGCAAGGTCCTCCTGGACGACCTGGACGTCTACGGCCCCGACGTGGACCCGGTCATGGTGCGCAGCGAGGTCGGCATGGTCTTCCAGAAGGCCAACCCGTTCCCGACCATGTCGATCTACGACAACGTCATCGCCGGCGCCCGCCTCAACAACCGCCGGATGAGCCGCTCCGAGGCCGACGAGCTGGTGGAGCGGTCGCTGCGCGGCGCCAACCTCTGGGAGGAGGTCAAGGACCGGCTGAACAAGCCCGGTTCCGGCCTCTCCGGCGGCCAGCAGCAGCGCCTGTGCATCGCCCGCGCGACGGCCGTGAAGCCGTCCGTGCTGCTGATGGACGAGCCGTGCTCCGCCCTGGACCCGATCTCGACCCTGGCGATCGAGGACCTCATTCACCAGCTGAAGGAGGACTACACGATCGTCATCGTCACCCACAACATGCAGCAGGCGGCGCGCGTGTCCGACCGGACCGCGTTCTTCAACCTGTCGGCCCCGGGCAAGCCGGGCAGGCTCGTCGAGATGGGCGAGACCAACCAGATGTTCACCCGGCCGGAGAAGAAGGAGACCGAGAACTATATCACTGGGCGTTTCGGCTAGAAAGAAA